>NZ_JBEYUV010000010.1:0-142689 GCF_040643685.1 Nocardioides sp. NPDC047086 | reverse complement strand
CCGCCGAGCCAGCTCGGCGTTGCTCAGCCGGGCGTCATTCTCGAGCTCGGCAATGATTGCTCGATCCAGATCGTCAACCGCATGATCATTGCGCATCGGCCGACGCCGGCGACGCCTCGGCCTGCGGGAGCGACGCCTCGGCCGACGTAGCTGACGCCTCGGTGGGGTGTCGGCTGCGGCCGATAAGGTTTGTCACGTGACGACTGCCCCACGCCGTTTCCCGGCGAGCCAACGGGAGACCGTTGGTGACTACGACCTGCTCTCCCTGCTGGGGCAGGGCGGGATGGGGCGGGTCCACCTGGCCGGCCACCGCACGAGCGGTGAGCGGGTGGCGCTGAAGGTGCTGCGTACGCAGTTCGTGGGCGACGAGGAGGGCCGCCAGCGGCTCGCGCGCGAGGTCTCCTCGCTGCAGCGGGTGCGGAGCAGGTGGGTGGCCGGCGTGGTCGGTGCCGACCCGTGGGGCGAGGTGCCGTGGCTGGCGACCCGCTACGTCCCGGGGCCGACGCTGCACGACAAGATCATCAACGAGGGCGTGCTCCCGCGCGGCGACGTCGAGCAGCTGGCCAGCGACCTGGCCGAGGGCATCGCCGACTGCCACGCCGTCGGCGTCCTGCACCGCGACATCAAGCCCGCCAACATCATCATGGAGGGGCGCACCCCGATCCTGATCGACTTCGGGCTCGCTCGCGTCGCCGACGATCCCAAGATCACCGTGACCGGTCTGCTGATCGGCACCCCGGGCTACCTTCCGCCCGAGATCGCGGTCGGCGACCCGGCCACCCCCGCCTCGGACGTGCATTCGTGGGCCTCCGTGGTGGCGTACGCAGCGACCGGCCGCCCGCCCTTCGGCGAGGGCAACCCGATGAAGCTGATGGACCGCGCCCGCCGCGGTGAGCACGACCTGGAGGGGGTGCCCGAGCCGCTGCGCGGGCTGCTCGGCCAGGCGCTCGCACCCGACCCCGCCGACCGCCCGACGCTGGACGAGATCCGCGAGTGGCTGCGTACGCCGCGCAGGCCGTTCGTGCACAAGCCGGTCGAGCAGCTCTCGCTGAGCGACCGGCCCGAGCGGGAGAAGGCCACGACGCCGGTCGCCCCGGTCGTCCCGGTCATCCCGGCGGGTCCGCGGCGGGACAGCGGGCTGGAGAAGCTGCGTCGCACGGCGATCTGGCTCGGCCTGCTCGCCTTCGCCGTCGGCGTGATCGCCGCGTTCCCGAGCGTCGGCTTCCTGACCGTGCTCGGTGCGGCGTGGCTGATCCGCGCGGGCACGCTGGCGGCAGGTGACCTGCGTCGATGGCGGTGGTACCGCGGTCGTAAGTGGCATGACGCGCCCCGGCTCCTCATCGGCGCCCCGTGGCGACTGGTCCGCTCGCTCCCGAAGACGTTCGTCGTCGGGTTCTGGGGCTTCGGGTTCGTGGTCGCGGCGGTGCTGATCGGCTTCGCCCTGCAGCTCTCCCTCGAGGCGACGCTGGGGTTGGCCGGTCTCGCGTTCGTCACCGCGCTGTGGACCGGCTCCGGACGCGACCGGCTGCGTGACCCGGTGACCAGGGTCGTCCACCGGATCTCGGCGCGCTGGGTGCCGTGGATCCTCGGGTTCGCCGTGGTCCTCACCCTGGCGCTCTTCCCGATCCAGACCCTCGCCGAGGAGGGGTCGCAGTTCTCCGGCGGCGACGAGCCGTGGTGGGTCGAGCTCCTCGACTGGTGAGACGCTCGTCCCACGGGAGGAGATTTCGTGGCAGTATCGGGGCCATGACGACCCACGTCATCATCATTCGCTAGCGCGTCGAGCACCTGCCCGACGCGCCACCCTCTCGTTCCCGAGAGGGTTTTTTGTTGCCCAGCCCCCAGCCCCTAGATTCAGCCCAGCCCGAGGACACAGCGCCATGGAATTCCACGTCTACGACACCACTCTGCGCGACGGTGCGCAGCAGGAGGGCCTCAACCTCAGCGTCGCGGACAAGCTCGCGATCGCACGTCACCTCGACGGCCTGGGCGTCGGCTTCATCGAGGGCGGCTGGCCGGGAGCGAACCCCAAGGACACGGAGTTCTTCCGCCGCGCGGTCGAGGAGCTCGACCTCAAGCACGCCCGGCTGGCGGCCTTCGGATCGACCCGCCGGGCGGGCGTACGGGCGGCCGACGACCCCCAGGTCGCCGCACTGCGGGACTCCGGCGCCGGCGTCGTCACCCTCGTGGCGAAGTCCCACGATCGTCACGTCGAGCTCGCGCTGCGCACCACGCTCGAGGAGAACCTCGCGATGATCCGCGACACCGTCTCCCACCTGCGCCAGGAAGGCCAGCAGGTCTTCCTCGACGCCGAGCACTTCTTCGACGGCTACCGGGCCAACCGCGACTACGCGCTGGAGGTCCTGAAGACCGCCTACGAGGCCGGTGCCGAGGTCGTCGCGCTGTGCGACACCAACGGCGGGATGCTCCCGTCGTGGGTGGCCGATGTCGTCCACGACGTCCGCGAGCACACCCACGGAGCGGTGGGGATCCACTGTCACAACGACACCGGGTGCGCCGTCGCCAACTCGCTGGCTGCCGTGGACGCCGGCGCGATGCACGTCCAGGGCTGCATCAACGGCTACGGGGAGCGTACGGGGAATGCCGACCTCGTCTCGGTGGTCGCCAACCTGCAGCTGAAGCTGGGCCGCGAGGTCCTGCCGACGGGCCTGCTGGGCGAGGCGACCCGCGTCGCCCACGCGGTCGCCGAGGTGACCAACGTGCCGCCCGCCGGTCGGCAGCCGTACGTCGGCGCCTCCGCGTTCACCCACAAGGCCGGGCTGCACGCCTCCGCGATCAAGGTGGATCCCGACCTCTACCAGCACATGGATCCCGCGGGGGTCGGCAACGACATGAGGCTGCTGGTCTCGGACATGGCCGGACGGGCCTCGATCGAGCTGAAGGGTCGCGAGCTCGGCTACGACCTCTCCGACGACCGCGACCTCGTGACTCGGGTGACCGAGCGGGTCAAGGAGGCCGAGCAGCGTGGCTACACGTTCGAGGCGGCCGACGCCTCCTTCGAGCTGCTCCTGATCGAGGAGGTCGAGGGCGTACGCCCCTCCTACTTCGACGTCGAGTCCTGGCGGGTCATCTCCGAGGCCCGAGGCGGCGGCCAGGAGACCACCGCCACCACCGAGGCGATCGTGAAGATCCATGCCGACGGCGTACGCCACGTCGAGACGGGGGAGGGCAACGGCCCCGTCAACGCGCTCGACCAGGCGCTGCGGGCCGCGATCACCCGAGCCTTCCCGGTGGTAGCCGACTTCGACCTGATCGACTTCAAGGTGCGGCTCTTCGATCAGGGGCACGGCACCGACGCGCGGACACGGGTCCTGATCGAGACCTCCGATGGCGTGACCTCGTGGACGACCGTCGGGGTCGGGTCCAACGTGATCGAGGCGTCTTGGGAGGCGCTCGTCGACGGGCTCACCTTCGGATTGCGGCGGCATGTGGGCGAGACCACAGCTCTGGAGGCCGCCGTCACGGAATGAACCCCCGAGCCACGGGCGTTCAACACTTCAACATTGAACTTTCCGTGTCCTACGAGGAGAACCGTGACCGACACCCGTATCGCCGTACTCGTTGGCAGCCTGCGCGCCGACTCCATCAACCGCAAGCTCGCCGAGAAGCTCGTCGCCGAGGCTCCTGAAGGTGTCGTCCTGGAGATCGTCGACGGTCTGGCGGACGTGCCGTTCTTCAACGAGGACCTCGAGGCCGACCCGGGCGAGGCCGTGAGCCAGCTCCGCAAGGTGATCGACGAGGCGGACCGCGTCCTCATCGTGACCCCCGAGTACAACGGCACCATGCCTGCCGTGATCAACAACGCGATCGACTGGCTCTCGCGCCCCTACGCCGCCGGCGTGCTCAAGGGCAAGATCCTCTCGGTCGTCGGCGTCGCCCCGACCCCCTACGGCGCCAAGTGGTCCCACGCCGACGCCGCCCGCTCGGCCGGCATCGGTGGCGCCATCGTCGTCGAGGACGCCATCGTCTCCCAGCCGGTCCACGAGATCGACGTCTTCACCGACGCCGAGGCCCAGGCCCGCTTCCGGGAGGCCGTCGAGAAGCTCGCGGGCTACCAGCCCGCTGCCGTCTGAACCCCATCCAGTCGGCACCACGAGGTCAGGTCTCTGCGGGGGGAGACCTGACCTCCATCATTTATCGCGTGCATGATGGGCCGTTCGGCCTTAGGTTGCGGGCATGAGTGGACCCGTGAAGCAGCTCCGTCTGGTGGTCGAGGCGAAGGACTACGAGCAGGCGGTGGCGTTCTATCGCGACACTCTCGGTCTACCCGAGCAGGCAGCTTTCTCCGGCCCTGGCGAGGCTCATGTGACGATCCTCGACGCCGGCCGGGCGACGCTCGAGCTCGCCAACCCCGCCCAGCACGCCTACATCGACGAGGTCGAGGTCGGGCGTCCGGTCGCCGGGCACGTGCGGGTGGCGTTCGAGGTCGAGGACTCCGCCGGTGTCGCGTCCCGGCTGGTGGACGGCGGCGCCGCGCTCGTCGCGCCGCCGACCCGCACTCCGTGGGAGTCGCTCAACGCGCGCCTGGACGGGCCCGCCGACCTGAACCTGAGCCTCTTCCAGGAGCTGGGTGAGCCCGTGCTGGCCCCGGACTACCCGATCACCACCGAGCGGCTCTCGCTGCGCCCCATCGACGTCGAGCGCGACCTCGACGACCTGCACGCCTACCTCTCCCTGGCGGACGTGTGCCGCTACATCCCGCCGGCGCCGCGCGACCGCGAGCAGCTGCGGGAGGCGTACGCGCCCGGGCGGCGTCCCTCCGTCCTGCGCCGGGAGGGTGAGGTGCTCTGCCTCGCCGTCGAGCACGAGGGCCGGTTGATCGGCGATGTCGTGCTCTTCTGGCACAGCCAGGAGCAGCGGTCCGGCGAGATCGGCTACGCCTTCAACCCCGAGTTCCAGGGGCAGGGCTTCGCCACGGAGGCGGCGCGAGCGCTGCTCGGGCTGGCGTTCGACGGGCTCGGCCTGCACCGGGTGATCGCCAGGGTCGACGAACGCAACACCGCCTCGGCGCGGGTGATCGAGCGCCTCGGGATGCGGAAGGAGGCGGTCGAGCGTGAGGCCGAGTGGTTCAAGGGTGAATGGACGACATTGGTGCACTACGCGATGCTCGAGGGGGAGTGGAGCTAGCCTGTCGATGTGGCCGAGCTTCATGATCTGACCGCCCTGGAACAGGGAGAGCTGCTGCATCGATGCGAGGTCTCCCCGGGAGAGCTGGCCGAGCACTACCTCGACAGGATCGCCAGGCTCGACGATGTCGGCGCCTTCGTCACCGTGGCCGAGGAGCGGATCTCGACCTGCGCACGTGAGCTCGCGGTCAAACCGGTCGGTGCCTCACCGCTGTGGGGCGTACCCACCGCGATCAAGGACCTCAACCTCACCCGCGGGGTGCGTACGACCTTCGGGTCGGCGGCCTTCGCCGACTTCGTACCCGACGTCTCCGACAACGTCACGCTGTCCATCGAGGCGGCCGGGATGATCTCCCTCGGGAAGACCAACACCCCCGAGTTCGGCTCGCCCTGCTACACCGAACCGGATGTGGCCCCGCCCGCCGTCACCCCCTGGGACCGTACGCGGATCGCCGGCGGCTCCTCCGGAGGTGCCGCCGCGGCGGTGGCCGCCGGGCTCGTGCCGGTTGCGCAGGGCTCCGACGGCGGCGGCTCCATCCGGATCCCGGCCTCGTGCTGCGGGCTCGTCGGTCTCAAGCCCACCCGCGGGCGGATCTCTCCGTCGCCGATGTACGGCGATGCGGCAGGGCTCGCCACCGCCGGTCCGATCGCCCGGTCGGTGCGGGACGCGGCCGCCTTTCTCGACGTGCTCGCGGGGCGGCGTACGGGTGATCCCTTCTGGGCTCCGGAGGAGCCTTCGCCGTTCCTGGAGGCGTGCGAGCGGCCGCCGGGGCGGTTGCGTATCGCCCGGTTCATCGAGCCGCTGATCGCCCCGACCACGGTCGACGCCGAGTGCGTCACCGCTTGGGAGAACGCCTCGGCGCTGCTGGAGTCGCTGGGTCACGAGGTCGTCGACATCTCGCGGCCGCTGCCCGTCGAAGCGGTCGCGGTCTTCGAGACGGTCTGGGCCGTCGGGACCGCGATGGCGGTCGTGAATCTCGCCCCTGACCAGCGCGCCCAGATCCGGCCGCTCACCCGCTGGCTCACCGAGCGGGGAGAAGCGGTCAGCGGCCCGGAGTTCGGGCTTGCGATCGCGGAGCTGCGCCGGTTCGCCGCGATGGCGCTCGAGGCGCTGGCGCCCTACGACGCCGTGCTCACGCCGACCCTGGCCACCCCGCCGCCGCTCGTCGGGGCGATCCGGGACGACGCCGATCCGGCCGGCGACTTCCAGGCCCAGAAGGAGTTCACCCCCTGGACCTCCGCCTGGAACGTCACCGGAATGCCCGCCATCTCCCTGCCCCTCCACTGGACCCCGTCGGGTCTCCCGGTAGGCGTCATGCTCGCCGCCCGCCCCGCCGAGGAGTCTCTCCTGCTCTCCCTCTCGGCGCAGATCGAAGAGGCCGCCCTCTGGGACCACCGCCTCCCGCCCGGTTGGTAACCCCTCGCCGAAACCGCAGAAAAGGCGAGCCGAATCTGTAGTTGTAGGTGACGAAAGTCGACTCTCGTCACCCACAACTACAGATTCGGCCGGCAGAACTGCCGATTCGGCAGGGGGTCAGTCGCCGAGACCGCGGGCCTTGAGAGCGTCGCCGGTCTCGTGGGCGCGGGCGACGACGCGGATGACGAAGGGCGTGAGGTACGCCCTGGGGGAGCGGCCGAGGCCGCGGGCTCGGGCGGCGTCGCGGGTCTCCGTACCGAGCGCGAGGGTGCCGGGGAGGGCCTGGATGGCCATCGCGATCGTGAGCGCGACCCGCTCCGGGTCGAGGCCGATGCGGTGCAGCGGGCGGATCCAGCGGACCACGGCGTCGAGGGTCTCGGTGGTCGGCGTGGTCACGGTCAGGGTGAGCGCCAGCAGTGCGAGCGAGACGAGGTCGAGCAGGGACTCCAGCGCCCGGTCGAAGGTGAACAACCACCACTGCAGCAGGGCGACTAGCACCGCGATGACGAGCACCGCTCGCAGCGCCCGGGCGGTGGCGGCCAGGTCGAGCCGGCCGATGAGCGCGAGCACGACAGCGAGCACGAGGAAGCCGACCGCGATCAGCGGCCCGCGCAGCGCCACGATCGCCACGCTGAGGACGGCCAGGCCGAACAGCTTGGCGCCCACCGGAAGCCGGTGGAGCACGGTGTCGCCCGGGCGGTAGAGCCCGACGGTCATGCTCACCCCTCGCTCACCGTCCTCACGTAGTGCTTGACGGCGGCGTCGGCGTCGCCGTCGTAGCAGACCCGGCCGTCCTCGACGACGAGGACGCGGTCGCAGCGGCGTACGAGGTCGAGGTCGTGGGTGACGAGGACCAGCTGCTGCGGCAGCGAGAAGAGCAGGTCGCCGACCATCCGGGTGTTGCGCAGGTCGAGCAGCGTGGTCGGCTCGTCGGTGACCAGCACGTCCGGTGAGGTGGCGAGCACTCCCGCCAGAGCGAGCAGCTGCCGCTGACCCCCGGACAGCGCATGCACGCTCACCTCGGCCCGCTCGGCGAGCCCGAAGCGCGCCAGCGTGTCGAGGGCGAGCTGCTTGCGGCGTACGCGATCCTTCACGGTCCTGCGCAACGACAGCTCGACGTCCTCGACGCAGGTCGGCATCACCAGCTGGGCGGCGGGGTCGGTGAAGGTGAATCCGACCCTGCGGCGCACCGCAGCGCCATGACGGGCCACGTCGACGCCGTCGACGGTGACACGACCGGCGCTCGGCAGCACCAATCCGTTGATGAGACGGGCGAGGGTCGACTTGCCGGAGCCGTTGCTCCCGACGATCCCGATCCGCTGCTCGGTGAGAGACAGCGTCGTGGGCTGCAGGATGGTGCGGGAGCCGTCGAGGTCCGGGGACTCGACCCGGACCTCGGCGGCCTCGAAGCGGATCTCAGGCACGTCGGGCGAGCAGCTTCGGGAAGGCTCGGTGGACCTGGGAGGCGACGACCGCGGCGACGGCAGCCTTGATGAAGTCGCCGAGCCAGTAGGGGGCGTCGAAGACCGCCGCCTTCGCCAGGTCGACGTGGAGCACGATCGCCATCCCGATGATGCCGCCGACGTGGTTGATGACGACGCCGACGAGGCACGCGGCGAAGACGAGGAGCGGGTTGGTGCGGCGGGTACGCAGGACGTACTTCACCAGCAGGCCGACCGCGAGCACCATGACCGGGAACGACCACAGGTAACCACCGGTGACACCGACGAAGACACCGGGGCCGGCGGCGTGGCCGGCGAAGACTGGGAGGCCGGCGACGCCGAGGATCAGGTAGAGCACGACCGCGGCCGTGCCGCGGAGCGGCCCGAGCAGGGCGCCGGTCAGCAGCAGCGCGAACCCCTGCAACGTCAGCGGGACGCCGGCGCCACCGATCGGGATGGCGGCGAGGTAGGAGCAGACCGCGATCAGGGCCGCGAACGCGGCGATCAGCGCGAGGTCGGTGGTGTCGAGGCGCGACGCCTTCGCCACCGGGGTCTCGTCGGTGCTCGTGGGGGACTCGGTCATACTCGCTCCTGCGTACTCAGACCTGAACCTTGGTCAGGTGAACGGTGTTCAGGTTAAGGTCGAGGTACGCCTTCGTCCACTTCGTCCCACCGCCCGGCCCCTGGGAGCAACATGCGATACCGCCGTGAGGACGTCGTCGCCCGCGCGCTGCAGGTCCTCGACGACTACGGTCTCGCCGATCTGACGATGCGCCGGCTCGGCACCGAGCTCGGCGTACGTCCCAGCGCGCTCTACCACCACTTCGCCAACAAGCAGTCCCTGCTGGCCGCGGTGGCCGACGAGATCCTGCTTCGCGGTCGAAACGAGCCGGAAGGTGCATGGGACGTACGTGTCACCGGCATCTGCACCGACCTGCGCGACTCGCTGCTGGCCTACCGCGACGGCGCCGAGGTCGTCGCCACGGTCTGGGCCTTCGGGCTGGGCGCGACCCAGCCCCACGACGACCTCGTCGCCGCGCTGAGCGACGGCGGACTCGGCGACCTCGCGCCCGTCGCGGCCCGCACCCTGCTCCACTTCGTCTACGGCCACGCCGTCGACGAGCAGACCCACCTCCAGGCCGCCGCCGCGGGCGCCATCGAGGACGAGGTGCGCGACACCGACGACTTCGTCACCGGTCTGGGCCTGATCGCCGCCGGCCTCTCGATGGCCAAGGCCGTCCGCGAAGCCTCCGACCGCTGAGCCCTCCCGCTGCCGCGCTCAGGTCGCATCGACCACCGCGCCGTGGAGCTCGGCGAGCAGCACGGCGCCGGCGAGGTCGAGCTTCGTGTCGCGCAGCGATGCGGCGGTGAGGTCGACGCGGTCGAGCCCGGCCCCGCGCAGGTCGGCGCCGTGCAGCGTCGTCTCCTGCAGTGTGGCTCCGTCGAGCTGCGCGTCTCGCAGGATCGCCGAGGTGAGGTCGGCCAGGGACAGGTCGGCGTCGCGCAGGTCCAGCCCGGACAGATCGAGCCGGGCGAGGTTCGCGCCGCGCAGCGAGACCCCGCGCCAGACGCCGCCGATCACCTTCAGCGGCCGCAGGGTGCACCCCGAGAACTCGCTCCCGCTGAGCTTGCAGCCCTCGAACGTCGAGTCGAAGAAGTTCGTACGCCGGAAGTCACAGCCGACGAACGCCGAGCCGACGTGGGTCGAGGCGTTGAACCGGCCGCCGTGGAAGGTGCAGTTCTCGAAGAGCGCCGCCGACGTCGTCGCCTCGGTGAGGTCGACGTCGGTGAAGACGCAGTCGACGAACCGGTCTCCGGTGAGGTCGGCGGCGTACCAGTCCTCGTTGCGGAAGTGCTCGTCGGTCGCCTCGGCGGGTGGGTTCGGCATGGCGCACACCCTGCCATCAGCCACCGACAGTTCAGTCGTGCTGGCTGAACCACTCGTCGAGGAGCGGCCAGGTGTTGTCCCGGGCGGCGCGGCCGGTGAGCAGGCCGAGATGGCCGCCGGGGACGACGTCGAAGCGGAACTCCTCGGCGCCGGTGAGCAGGTCGACCAGCGGCCGGACCGAGGCGACGGGACCGATGCCGTCGTTGGCACCGGCGACGACGAGGGTGGGCTGCTTGACGTCGCGCAGGTGGACGGAGTGGTCGTCCCCGAGGTCGATCTGCCCGCTGAAGAGCGCGTTGGTGCGGAAGAAGTGGTGGTAGAGCTGCCCGAACGTACGCCCCGGGTAGGCGATGATGTTGTCGGTGAACCGGTCGACGGCCTCGAGTTGGGCGAGGAACTCACGGTCGGCCAGGTTGGCGAGCTTCGCGACCGGCTTGGTGAACATCTTGTCGACCGACGAGATCTGAAAAGCCCACCTGACCAGCGGCTTCGGGGCGCCGCCGAACGCCTGGTAAGCGGTGGTGACCAGGTTGCCAGGCGGCAGGTTGAGCAGCGGCCGCAGCGGCGCGATCAACGGCACCTGACGTACGTCGCAGGGCGCGCCGAGCACCGCCAGCGAGGCGATCGGGAGGTCGGGGGAGTCGGCGGCGGCGAGCATCGTGAAGATCCCGCCCAGCGACCAGCCGACCACGTGCACCGGCCGCCCGCCCGCGTGCTCGGAGACCGACCGGATCGCCTCCGGCACGACGTGCGCGATCCAGTGCTCGATGCCGAGGCTGCGATCGGCGAAGTTCACCTCGCCGTACTCGACCAGGTAGGTCGGCCGGTTGGTCTCCACCAGATGCTCCACGACCGAGCAGCCGCGCCGCAGGTCATAGCAGAGCGCTGGCGCCGCCAGTGGCGTCACCAGCAGCACCGGGTCGCCCTCAGGAATCACCCCCGCCACCGGCCGGTAGTGGTAGAGCTCGCGCCGGGTGCCGTCGTCGATCAACGTCCGCGGCATCGGCCGGAGGTCGGCGAGCCCGCCGTAGAGCAGCGAGTGCGCGACGTTCCCCGCTGCGGCGCCGACCGTGGTGGCGATCGAAGCGGCGGCTTTTCGGGGGTCGGGAAGGATGGCCATTGTGGGGCTAACGTAACCCGTCCTCCGAGGTCACGGCGCCGCGAGGTCGAGAGTCCAGGTCTGCCCGACGAGGTCGTGGCCGAAGCTGTGGTGCTTCTCCTCGTCGGTGAGGACGGCGCTGTACGCCTCATAGATCCGCCGTGCCGACACCAGGATGTGGTTGGTTCACAGGGTGACTTGGTCGTATCCCGCGGCTCAGGCGAGGTCGAGGCACTCCTCGACCAGGCGGGAGCCGACGCGGAGACAGCGTGCCTGCGCGGTGACCAGCAGGATCCGCAGCTTGGCGATGCCGGGCTGCTCGCCGTCGACCAGGAGGAGGCAGCCGGCCCGGTCGCCGTCGATGCCGGCGACCCAGGCCGCCTCCTTTGCCGGGTCGTGACCGGTGGCGTAGGCGGTGACGATCAGGGCGACCAGCGCCTTGAAATCGGTGCTCCAGCCGAACTGCTCGGTATAGATCTCACCGTGGGTCATCACCATCCAGCCCAGGTCTCCGGGACTGTCGGCGAGACGGACCTTCACCCGCGCGCCCTGCTCTTCGTGGGTCATCTGGTCTCATGCTGACACGACTGTTTCAGTAGGAGCTGTGCTACGCCGACGAGCACACCGGAGCCAACTCCCTCGGCCCGCAAGACAGAGTGTCTCGAGGCGGCGTACGCCTACGCTTTGGAGCACGGTCACGCCGATCTCTCGCTCCGCCCGGTGGCCGCCGCGATCGGCTCCAGCCCGCGCGTGCTGATGTTCCTGTTCGGCAACAAGGACGGGCTGCTCAAGGCGCTGTTGGCCCGCGCGCGTCGACGAGCTGGCGATGGTCGAGCCGCTGCACTCCTCGACCCGCTCGCCATCGGCGACCTCGAGCGGGTCACCGCCGCCGTCGAGCTCCATGCCGGTATCGTCGGCAGGACCATGCCGACCGATCAGCAACCCGTCATCCGCGCCGCGACCGGCGAGGACCTCCGTGACCTCCAGGCCCTCGCGCGGCGGGTGATCGACACCTGCTATCGAGGGTTCCTCGGCGACGAGGCGGTCGACTGGTTCATCGGCAGCGGCGCCTCGGACGAGCACGTGGCGACCCACCTGGACCAGGGCAGTATCCACTGCCTCGTCCACGACGGCCGGATCATCGGCCTCTCCATCCTCGACGGCTCCACGGTCGACCTGATGATGGTCGACCCGGAGCATCACCGACAGGGTCTCGGCCGCGTTCTGCTCCGGCATGCCGAGGACACCCTCCTCGCCCAGCACCCGACCATCAGGCTGGAGACCTTCTCGGGCAACACCCGGGCGATGTCGTTCTACGACGCCTGCGGCTGGGGCCTCGGTGAGCGACTCGTGGGTGAGGGACCCGACAAGGTCGAATACCTCAAGAGCCGCGCCACCGGCCCCGTCGTGTCCAGCACTCTCACGTAGCGAGTGCGAGCAGCCGTTCGCACCCGGCGATCAGCCGCTCCCGCAGCGGGGCGGCGCGCTCGGCGAAGCTCCGCTGGGCGGCGGCGTACTCCTGTTTCCCCGCGGCCGTCTCGATGCGGATCGGGTCGAGGTCGAGCTCGGAGAGGTCGTACGGAGCGGCTTTCATATCCATCGTGCGGATGTCCCAGGCGAGCTCGAAGCAGTCAGCGACGAGATCGGAGGAGACCAGAGGGGAGAGCCGGAAGGCGTGCTTGTAGAGGTCCATGTTGCCGTGCAGACACCCCGGCTGCTCGAAGGCCGCCCGGTCGTCGGATCGCGGGGAGAGCGTGTTGAGCGGCGCCGCCGGGGGAGTGAAGAAGCGGTACGCGTCGAAGTGGCTGCACGCGATGCGGTGGGACTCGACGACGCGGTCGGTCCCCGCAGCCCCCAGCCGCAGCGGCCAGTCGGCGTGGCGTACCTGTTCCGGGGTCAGGCGGTAGACCATCGCCCACTCGTGGAGGCCGAAGCAGCCGAAGTTGCCCTCACGCGAAGCGGTGGCGCGGAGCAGCTCGAGGAGGGTCTCGACGAGCAGGCGCTGCTTGGAGAGGTACGCGTCAGAGACTGTGTTGGTCTCGATACGCTCGGCCGAAGCCGGCCTCGCGGCTCGACCAGCGGGGGAGTAGCCCTTCAGCGACGAATACTCCGAAGCGTCCTCGAGAGCCACCCCGAACCCCGGGTGCCAGCGCAGCAGCTGGGCGGGCCGGTAGGAGTAGTAGGTGAAGAGGAAGTCGTTGACCGGGTGCTTGACCCGGGCGCCGCGGCGGGCGAGATGCGGCTCGACGTAGGGAGCCAGGCGCGCACGGTGAGCGGCCGCGCGAGCGGTCCACTCCGAACGCGACAGCACCTCCACGACGTACAAGCCTACGAAGGCGGTGCATAGTGAAGTGAATCGTGGCGACGGGTCCGGATAGGCTCAGCACGTGCGTATCGCCAGATTCACGACCAAGGGTGGCGAGCCCCAGTTCGGCGTCGTCATGGGGGACCTCGACGGCTACGGCCAGCTCAGCGAGGACGCGACCGTCGTCGCGCTCCAGGGCGACCCGCTGTTCTCGGGTGTCAACATCACCGACCAGGTCCACAAGTTCGAAGACGTCAAGCTGCTCGCGCCGGTGATCCCGCGCAGCAAGGTGGTCGCGGTCGCCCGCAACTACGCCAAGCACGCGGCCGAGCTGGGCAACGAGGTCCCGGAGGAGCCGCTCTTCTTCATCAAGCCCAACACCGCGGTCTGCGGCCCCGGCGACGCGATCCAGCGCCCGGCGGGAGTCGAGGACCTCCACTTCGAGGGTGAGCTCGCGATCGTGATCGGCCGGATCTGTCGCGACGTCCCGGAGACGAAGGTGAAGGACGTCATCTACGGGATGACGGTCGCCAACGACGTCACCGCCCGCGACGTTCAGCGGCGGCTCAAGCACTTCTCCCAGGCGAAGGGCTACGACACCTTCTGCCCGCTCGGCCCCTGGATCGAGACCGACGTCGAGCTCGAGCAGCTCGCCGCCGGCGTACGCATCCAGACGTTCCTCAACGGTGACGTCGTCCAGGACGGGTCCACGAAGGACCTCGTCCACGACATCCCGAAGCTGATCGCCCACATCAGCAGCGTGATGACGCTGCTGCCCGGCGATGTGATCCTCACCGGCACCCCCGAGGGTGTCGGTCCCATGGAGCCCGGCGACGAGATCGAGATCTTCGTCGAGGGGCTCGGAGCTCTGACCAACAAGGTGGCACAGCGTTGACTGGCATTGGAATGACCGGCACCCTCGACCCCAAGGACTACCGCGTCCGGATGGCGCCCTCGCCGACCGGGTCACCCCATGTCGGCCTGGTCCGGACCGCCCTGTTCAACTGGGCCTTCGCGCGCCACCACGGCGGCACCTTCGTGTTCCGCATCGAGGACACCGACAAGGCGCGCAACACCCAGGAGTCCTACGACGGGCTCATCGACCTGATGCGCTGGCTCGGCCTCGACTGGGACGAGGGCGTCGAGGTCGGCGGCCCCTACGGCCCCTACCGCCAGTCGGAGCGCTCGGAGATCTACGCCGACGCGCTCGCGCGGCTGCGCGCCTCCTCCTACGTCTATGAGTGCTACTGCACCGGCGAGGAGACCACCGCGCGCTACGAGGAGAGGCTCGCCGCCTACAAGGCCGCGAAGGCCGAGGGCATCAAGGGCGAGGCCCCGACCCAGGGCTACGACAACCACTGCCGCGACCTGAGCGAGGACCAGATCAAGGCGTACGAGGCGGAGGGCCGCACCTCGGTGCCGAGGTTCCGCATGCCCGACGGCTCGATCACCTTCAACGACCTCGTCCGGGGCGAGGTGACCTTCGAGACCAAGCACGTCCCCGATTACGCGCTCGCGCGCGCCAACGGCGACCCGCTCTACACGCTCACTGCGCCGGTCGACGACGCCACCATGAACATCACCCACGTCTTCCGGGGCGAGGACCTGCTCTCCTCGACCCCTCGCCAGATCGCGCTCTTCGACGCGTTCATCGAGGTCGGCCTGGCCGAGCGTGCCCCGTTCTTCGGGCACCTGCCGTACGTCATGGGTCAGGGCAACAAGAAGCTCTCCAAGCGCGACCCGGAGGCGCACGCGCTGAAGTACCGCGAAGAGGGATTCCTGCCCGAGGGGCTGCTCAACTACGTGGCTCTGCTCGGCTGGGCGATCGCTGCCGACCGTGACATCTTCACCATGGAGGAGATGGTCGAGGCCTTCGAGATCTCCGACGTGGTCAAGAACCCGGCCCGCTTCGACATCAAGAAGGCCGAGGCGATCAACGCCTCCCACATGCGGCTGCTGCCGATCGAGGAGATCACCCACCGGGTGATTCCCTACCTCAAGGCCGACGGGATCATCAGCGACCCGGTCAACGATGCCGACGCGCAGATGCTCGAGGCCGCGATGCCGCTGGTCGCCGAGCGGATCAACAAGCTCGGCGAGGCCTCCGACATGCTGCGGTTCCTCTTCGTCCCGGAGGCCGACTTCGCGCTCGACGAGGAGGACGCCGCCAAGCTCCTCGACGAGGAGGGCCTGGGTGTCGTCAAGGCTTCCTACACCGCGCTGACCGGTCTCCACACGTGGTCGACCGCCGAGATCCAGGACGCGCTGACCGCGGCCCTGATCGACGGCCTCGGGCTCAAGCCGCGCAAGGCGTACGGCCCGGTGCGGGTCGCGGTGACCGGCAAGCGGATCAGCCCGCCACTGTTCGAATCCATGGAGCTGCTCGGTCGGGAGCGTACGCTGGGCCGTCTGAAGGCGGTTCTCGGGAAGTAGGTCGGACAGGATGAGCACGGTCATGGAGCCGCCTTCGGGACTGGCGTACTACCAGGTGCAGCGCAGCGGGCGCAGTGGCTGGGGGCGGCCCCTGGTCGGACTCATCCTGATCGGACTGTGCGTCTTCTTCGTCTCGCCGGCGGTGGTGTTGGCCGGGTTCGAGCTCTTCTTCATGCTCGCCGGGGACAACGTTGCCACGGGGATGGCCAATGTCGCCGACGTGGAGAACGTCACCCCGGAGTCGCTGGCCTTCCTGCTGCTCTCGCTGGCCGGGGCGATCCCCGCGGCGATGCTGCTGTGCTGGGCGCTGCACGGGCTGCGACCGGGCTGGCTGGCCTCGGTCGAGCGACGGATCCGGTGGCCGTGGCTGCTCCAGTGTCTCGGGATCGCGGCGATCACGATGGTCGTCACCGTCATCATCGCCTCCCGGCTGCCGATCCCCGGCGACGACCTCGGGCCCAGCACGCTCAACCCCTACACGAGCACGATGCGCGACTTCGTGCTCGTGATCGTGCTGCTCACCCCGCTGCAGGCGGCAGGGGAGGAGTATCTCTTCCGCGGCTACATCTTCCAGACCTTCGGGTCGCTCTTCGGTGGGATGATGGGCGCCCGGACGGTCTCGGTGACGATCACCGCGCTGCTGTTCGCCTTCGCCCACGGTTCCCAGGATCTGCCGCTGTTCCTGGACCGGTTCGCCTTCGGCATCGTCGCCGGGATCTGTGTGATCGCCACCGGTGGCATCGAGGCGGGCATCGCGATGCATGTCCTCAACAACTTCGTCAGCCTCGGCATGGCCGTCGCCTTCGGCGACATCTCGACGGTGCTCAACACCAGCGAGGGGTCGTGGTGGCGGATCCCGGTCACCCTGGTCCAGTCGGGCGTCTTCCTGGCGCTGACCGTGTGGGCCGCGCGATCAGCGGGCCTCTCCACCACGACGAAGAGCCCCTGACCTGACGCCGATGGGCGTGCCGATTTCGTCGCCAGGGACCTCGCCGGTAATGTTTCCTCTCGGTTCGAGGGAGAAATCCTGAGGGCCGCATCGTTCTTGTGAGGCTTAGTCGAGCAAGATGATGGGCTATGGTGTAATTGGCAACACGACTGGTTCTGGTCCAGTTATTCTAGGTTCGAGTCCTAGTAGCCCAGCGGATCCTCTCCGGAGGATTTGGGAGTCACCGAAGCGGTTCGCTAAGGTTTCACCCGCTGCAAGCCCCCGTCGTCTAGCGGCCTAGGACGTCGCCCTCTCACGGCGGTAACGCCGGTTCAAATCCGGTCGGGGGTACCACGCAGGAAGAGCCCCGAGTCACTGACTCGGGGCTCTTCGCCATTTCCGCTGCGGGCGCGGATGGGGCGGCTTCGTGGCGGCGGTCCCGATGTGGGGGATCGCCGGGTCATCCGGTAATGTTTCTCCTGCCCGCGAGGCCGAAAGGTTCATCGCGGGAGGTGCAAGCCCCCGTCGTCTAGCGGCCTAGGACGTCGCCCTCTCACGGCGGTAACGCCGGTTCAAATCCGGTCGGGGGTACAACGCACGGGAAGCCCCGAGTCACTGACTCGGGGCTTCTTGGTTCTCCGGGTCCAGATCCAGCTGCAGCCAGGTGACGTCGTGCCAGGCGTCGAACTTCCAGCCGATCCGACGGTACGTCCCCACCTCGGTGAAGCCGAAGGATCGGTGGATCCCGAGACTGGCCTCGTTCGGGATGGCGATCCCGGCCAGCGCGCGGTGGAAGCCGCGCTCCTTCAGGTGTGGGAACAGGGCTGCGTACAGGGCCTTGCCTGCGCCGTTGCCGTGCCGGTCCCGGTCGAGGTAGATCGACACGTCGCAGGCCCAGCGGTAGGCGGCGCGGGTGCGGTGCTGGGTGGCGTACGCATAGCCGAGGATCTTCGGGCCGGTCTCGGTCCCGATCTCCAGCACGAGCCAGGCGTGCTCGGCCTGGGCTGCCTTGATGCGGTCGGCCATCTCCTCGGCTGTCGGCGGCTCGGTCTCGAAGGAGATGACGGTGTCGCGGACGTACGGCTCGTAGATCGCAGCGCAGGCCGCGGCATCATCGGGCGTCGCGTGGCGGATGGTCCAGGCAGAAGGCATGTCTCCTATAGTAGTCGTGTGGCTGACGATAGTGACGAGTTCGGTGAAGCCCTGGCGGCCAACATCAGATCGGCGCGGGAGTCGCTCGGGATGACCGTCGCGGGCCTCGCGGAGGCGTCCGGGGTGTCCCGGGCGATGATCTCGAAGATCGAGCGGGGCGAGGCCCAGCCGACCGCGGTCCTGCTCACCCGGCTCTCCGGGGCGCTGGAGCTGACCCTGTCGGAGCTGATCGCGCGGGCCGAGGGGGACGCGGTCCGGGTGGCTCGCAGATCCGAGCAGACCGAGTGGCGGGACCCCGAGACCGGCTACGTACGCCGTGCCGTCTCACCGCCCGCGCGCGGGATCCTGGAGCTGGTCGAGGTGGAGTTCCCGGCCGGTGCGTCGGTGGCTGCGCCCGCCTCGGCGTACGCCTTCAAGGAGCAGCAGATCTGGGTGCTCTCGGGGCACCTGCGGTTCGTCGAGGGCGACCTCGTCCACGAGCTCGACGCGGGGGACTGCCTGCAGCTGGGGCCACCGGCCGACTGCGTCTTCGTCAACCCGACCGACGAGCCGTGCCGCTATCTGGTGGTGCTCGGCAAGCGTCGCGGGTGAGCCGGACGGGTTCGGTCAGGAGTCCAGCATCGGGACGTTGAGCCCCCGCTCACGCGCGACGTCGCGCGCGTGCTCGTAGCCGGCGTCCACGTGGCGCATGACGCCCGAGCCGGGGTCGTTGGTGAGGACGCGCTCGATCTTCTCCGCGGCGAGCGGTGTGCCGTCGGCGACGCAGACCTGACCGGCGTGGATCGAACGGCCGATGCCGACGCCGCCGCCGTGGTGGATGCTCACCCAGCTCGCGCCGGAGGCGGTGTTGAGCAGCGCGTTGAGCAGCGGCCAGTCGGCGATCGCGTCGGACCCGTCCAGCATCTGCTCGGTCTCGCGGTAGGGGGAGGCCACCGAGCCGGAGTCGAGGTGGTCGCGGCCGATGACGACCGGCGCCGAGAGCTCCCCGGAGGCGACCATCTCGTTGAACTTCAGCCCGGCGAGGTGGCGCTCCTGGTAGCCCAGCCAGCAGATCCGCGCCGGTAGGCCCTCGAAGTGCACCTTCTCCGCGGCCTGGGTGATCCAGCGCTTGAGGCCCTCGTTCTCGGGGAAGAGGTCGACGATCGCGCGGTCGGTCCTGGCGATGTCCTCGGGGTCACCCGAGAGCGCCGCCCAGCGGAACGGGCCGAGGCCCTCCTCGAAGAGCGGTCGGATGTAGGCGGGGACGAAGCCGGGGAAGGCGAACGCGTTCGCGTACCCACCCAGGCGGGCACCCTCCCGCAGCGAGTTGCCGTAGTCGAACACCTCGGCATCACGGCTCATGAAGCCGACCATCGCCTCGACGTGCCTGGCCATCGAGGCCTGCGCCTTCTCGGTGAAGTCGTCGGGGTCCTCCTCGGCGCGGGCGGCCCACTCCGCGACCGTGTACTCCAGCGGGAGGTAGGAGAGCGGGTCGTGTGCCGAGGTCTGGTCGGTGACGATGTCGATCTCGACCTCGCGCGCCAGGATCTCCGGGAACACCGCGGCACAGTTGCCGACGAGGCCGATGGAGCGCGGCGTACGGGACTTCTTGGCCTCCTCGGCCTGGGCCAGGGCGTCCTCGAGGGAGCCGGCGACGGTGTCCATGTAGCCGTGGTCGACGCGGCGCTGGAGACGGGCCGCGTCGACGTCGACGACGATCACGACGCCCTTGTTGAGGGTCACTGCGAGCGGCTGGGCGCCGCCCATGCCGCCGCAACCGCCGGTCAGCGTCAGGGTGCCGGCCAGGGTGCCCCCGAACCGTTTGCGGGCGATGGCGTCGTACGCCTCCCAGGACCGCGCGGCGCGGCCCGTGCCGCCGTAGACGACCAGGTCGTCGGGGCGCTCGGCCACCTCCGGGTCGAGGTTGTTCATCAGCATGCGCTTGGCGGCTTCGGCCTGCCAGGTCTTGGCGGTGATCTCGGAGCCGCGGGCCGCGCGTACAGTGCGTGGTTCGCTCATGTGGTCCATCTCACCTCATCGGGGATCGGGCGTCAGCCGGACCCGTCGAAAAGGTCGTTCCGGGGGAGCGTGTCGGCGCCAGTTTCCCGCTATGGCGGGAAACTGGCGCCGCCGCAGCAGTCAGCGGATGTCGGCGAGCTCGCGCGCCTTGCCCAGGAGCGCGCCGGTGGCGACGAGGCCCACGACGGCCTTGATGTCGGGGGCCAGGAAGCGGTCGGGGCCCGGGGGCGGGACCAGCTCGCGGATCTGCGCGACCAGCGCGGCGCCGACGGCGCCAGGACGCTCGGGAGCGCGCATGTCGATCGCGCGGGCGGCGGTGAGGACCTCGATGGCCACGACCTGCTGAGCCCCGCAGATCGCGCGGCGGAGCTTGCGGGCGGCGTTCCAGCCCATCGAGACGTGGTCCTCCTGCATCGCGGAGGTGGGGATGGAGTCGACGCTCGCCGGCACCGCGAGACGCTTGAGGTCGGAGACGATCCCGGCCTGGGTGTACTGCGCGATCATGTGCCCGGAGTCGACCCCGGGATCGTGGGCCAGGAACGGCGGCAGCCCGTGGTTGCGCGACTTGTCGAGGAAGCGGTCGGTGCGGCGCTCGGAGATCGAGGCGAGGTCGGCGGTGGCGATCGCCAGGAAGTCGAGTACGTAGCCGACCGGTGCGCCGTGGAAGTTGCCGTTGGACTCGACCCTGCCGTCGAGCGTGACCACCGGGTTGTCGACCGCGCTGGCGAGCTCGGTCTCGGCCACGTGGGCGGCATGGGCCATGGTGTCGCGCACCGCGCCGTGGACCTGGGGTGCGCAGCGCAGCGAGTAGGCGTCCTGCACCCGGGTGAACCCGGTGCCGCGGTGGTCGGCGACGATGCCGCTGCCGGCGAGGACGGCGCGGATGTTGGCGGCCGAGGTCGCCTGGCCGGCGTGCGGACGCAGGGCCTGGAGATCCTCGGCGAAGACGCTGTCGGTGCCCTGGAGCCCCTCGATGCTCAGCGCTCCGGCGATGTCGGCAGTGGCGACCAGGTCGTCGAGGTCGGCGAGGGCCAGGACGAGCATCGCCAGCATCCCGTCGGTGCCGTTGATCAGCGCCAGCCCCTCCTTCTCGCGCAGCCGCACCGGGGTGATTTCGGCGGCTGCCAGCGCCTCGGCCGCGGGCACCAGATCCCCGTCGGCGTTGCGTACGTCTCCTTCGCCCATCGCCGCGAGCGCGCAGTGGGCCAGCGGGGCCAGGTCGCCGGAGCAGCCGAGCGAGCCGTACTCACCGATCACCGGGGTGATCTGGGCGTTGAGGAGGGCGGCGTAGGTCTGGGCGACCTCGGGGCGCACCCCGGTCCGCCCCGTGGCGAGGGTCGAGAGGCGCAGCAGCATGAGGCCGCGTACGACCTCCTTCTCGACCTCCGTGCCCGAGGAGGCCGCGTGCGAACGGACCAGCGAGGCCTGCAGCTGGGCGCGGTGCTCGGGCGGGATCGAGGTGTTGGCCAGGGCGCCGAAACCGGTCGAGATGCCGTAGTGGGGCCGGGTGTCGTGGGCCAGCGACTCGATGAGCTCGCGGCTCGTGGTCATCGCGGCCAGCGACTCGTCGGTCAGGGTGATGGGGGCGTGGTGGCGGGCGACGGCGACTACCTGATCGAAGGTGAGGGCACCGACCCCGACGGGAACCGTGGTGTTGGTCATGAGGTGAGTGGATCACATCACATTCAGGCGGGCGAGCACAGGCCGTTGTCGGCGGCGTCCTTCTCCTGGTCCTCGGGAGTCACGGTGTCGGCCGGGACCTCGTCCGGTGAGGCGCTGACCTCAGGAATTCCAGCGGGGGCGGAGGTCGTCGGCGAGGGAGCGGGGGAGGCCGTCGCGTCGTGGAGCGGACGGTCCTCGAGCATCCGCGTCCACAGACTCTCGGCCTGCGGGAGGATCTCGAGGCGGCCCCAGTTGGGGTCGCCGGCGGGGTAGGCCCGGTTGGGCACGGTCTCGAACTCGATGGTCGAGGGGTCCAGGTCCCGCATCTGGCCGGCCAGGTCGGCCAGCCCGGCGACGGAGCCGATGTCGGTGGTGATCGACCGGGAGAGCTCGGTGGCGAACGTGGCGAGCCGACGCGGGCGGGTCAGGGTGCCGGCGGAGAGGACCTTGGTGGCGAGGGCGGTGAGGAAGTACTGCTGACGCCGCATCCGGCCCAGGTCGGCGTTGGGGGTGGAGGAGCGGTTGCGGACGTAGTCGAGGGCCTGTTTCCCGCGCAGGTTGTGGGTCCCGGCGGGCAGGAAGATGTTGTGCTCCTCGTCGTCGATCGCCTCGGGGATGCAGATCGTGACCCCACCGACGGCGTCGACCATCCCGCGGAACCCCGCGAAGTCGAGCGCGATGTAGTGGTCGATCGGGATCCCGGTGAGCAGCTCGGTCTGGCGGGCGGTGCAGATCGGGCCGGCCAGGGAGTAGGCCTCGTTCCACATCACCCCGCTCGCCTCGGGGATCGTGGTGCCGTCCGCGGCGGTGCACTCCGGCCGGTCGACGAGCGCGTCGCGCGGGATCGAGACGCCGTAGGCCGACTTCCGGTCGGAGGCGACGTGGAGCAGGATCGTGCTGTCGGAGCCGCCGGAGCCACCCTCGCCGTCGATGGAGCAGCCGTCGCAGTCGCGCCCGTCGGTGCCCAGGATCAAGATGTTGAGCGGCTGCTTGGGGCCCTCGTCCTCGTTCTCGGGCTCATCGACGAGGTGGCGGATGTCGCCGCCGGAGCCGAGGTTGCTGTTGAGATGGTCGTAGAACGCCCAGGTGCCGATCCCGGTGCCGACCGCCAGGAACAGCATCGTGACCACGACGGTGAGCACGACCGTACGTGTCCCCGACCTCGCTTCGGTCCCCATCACCCTCCCTCACCGTCTGCCTGAGCAGACCGTCTCCGTGCGCAGCCCACACAGGTTGTACGCGCCAATGAGCCGAGAGGTTGCTGCTTCAGGTAACGGCATTGTGAAACCATGAGGAAGGCACTGTCCGAAAACCGCGCGTAATTTCTTTCCGAACGCGGCAACATGGTGGACATGGATGGAACGACGAGCGTGAACGGACTCGACTTCGAATCGTGCTATCGCGCTGTACGTTCGCGCGACCGCCGCTTCGACGGCATCTTCTACACGGCGGTGGCCTCCACCGGGATCTACTGCCGGCCCTCGTGCCCGGCCCGGACCCCGGCGCTGACCAACGTCTCCTTCCACCGGACCGCGGCGGCGGCTCAGGCCGCCGGCTACCGGGCCTGCAAGCGCTGCCGCCCCGATGCCACCCCGGGCAGCCCGGAGTGGGACGTGGCCGCCACCCTGGCCGGGCGCGCGATGCGGCTGATCGCCGACGGCGTCGTCGACAGGGAAGGGGTGGAGGGGCTGGCTCATCGGGTCGGCTACTCGCCTCGCCACCTGACCCGGCTGCTGACCACCGAGCTCGGCGCCGGTCCCCTGGCGCTGGCCAGGGCGCGCCGCGCGCAGACCGCCCGGACCCTGGTCGAGACCACCGAGCTCGGCTTCGCGGACATCGCCTTCGCCGCCGGCTTCTCGAGCGTACGTCAGTTCAACGACACCGTCCGCGAGGTCTATGCGGCCTCGCCGACCGAGCTCCGCGGCCGCCGTGGCTCGCGGCGCCGGGCTGACGGGACGATCGCGCTCCGGCTCGCCGTCCGCACCCCGTTCGCCGGCCGAGCCCTGCATTCCTTCCTGCGCGATCATCTGGTGCCGGGCGTCGAGGTCGCCGGGGTCGAGGACGGGCGGCGATGGTTCGCCCGGACGCTCGACCTGCCCAACGGGCCGGGCACGCTGCGTCTCGAGCTCGCCGACATCCCCGAGGGCGAGACCGGCTTCGTCCACGCGACCTTCAAGCTCGCCGACCTGCGCGACACCACCGCCGCCGTCGAGCGTGCCCGCCGGCTGCTCGACGCCGACTGCGACCCGCGTGCGGTCGGCGACGTCTTCGTCGGGGACGAGGTGATCGGTCCGCTGGCCCGGGCGCTACCGGGGCTGCGGGTGCCGGGCACCGTCGACGGGGGCGAGCTGGCGCTGCGTACGATCGTGGGCCAGCAGGTCTCGGTCGCCGGAGCGCGCACCGTGCTGGCCGGGATCGTCGCCGAGCACGGTCGCCCGATCACGACCGACATCGACGGCCTCACTCATCTGTTCCCGTCCGCGGAGGTCCTGGCCGCCGCTGATCCGGCCGGCATGCCGATGCCGCGCTCGCGGGGACGCGCGGTCACCGGTCTGGCCGCGGCGCTCGCCTCCGGCGAGCTCCAGCTGGACCGCGGCACCGACCGCGACGTCGTGCACGAGCAGCTGATCGGCCTGCCCGGAGTCGGTCCGTGGACCGCCGACTACGTCGCGCTGCGTGCTCTCGGCCATCCCGATGTCTTCCTGCCGACCGATGTCGGCATCAAACGAGCGCTGGAAGTGCTCGGTGCGCCCGCGGCGGACGTCGCCGCGTGGCGGCCGTGGCGCTCGTACGCCCTGCTCTATCTGTGGACCTCACTGACTGCCTTGGAGAAACTGTGATGTGGACTCTCATCGACTCGCCCGTCGGCGAGCTCCGGCTGGTCGCGCACGACGGCGCGATCACCGCGATCGACTTCATGCCGGCCGACTATGCCAACGGCCGGGTGCTCGGCGACCGGTCCGACTCGGATCCGCTGCTGGTGGAGTGTGCCCGGCAGCTCGCCGAGTACTTCGCCGGTGACCGGACAACTTTCGACCTCCCGCTGGCGCCTGCGGGCACGGCGTTCCAGGAGCGGGTCTGGGAGCAGCTGCGGCAGATCGAGTACGGCACGACCTGCTCCTACGGCCAGATCGCCGGCCGCCTGTCGCTGACCGGCCACGGCGCGCGCGCCGTCGGGCTCGCCAATGGCAGGAACCCCATCCCGATCGTCATCCCGTGTCACCGTGTCGTCGGTGCCGACGGTTCCCTGACCGGCTACGCCGGTGGCCTGGACCGCAAGACGACGCTGCTGGGCCTGGAGAGCGGTGCGCTCTTCTGATGCCGAGACTCTGGTGGCGTACGCCGCTGGCGGCCGCCGTGCTCGTGGCTGCCCTCGCCGGGTGTGGCGAGGAGGCCGCGGAACCCGCTGAACCCACCGACCCCGCCGAGCCCGCGGCAGGGGAGAGCCGGAGCGAGGCCGAGAGCGAGCTGCTGGTCAACGGCCGCGCGAGGTGCGATCAGGACGTGTCGAGCGACGAGGCGAAGAACACGATCGAACGCGTCGGCGGGCTCCAGCAGCCGACCTGGTCGGTGCGGTTCGCCGAGAGCACCCCTGCCGGTGTGATCGTGCTGGTCGTCGGTGACCTCGAGGACGCCCGGCCCCGGCTCTTCGACGACTACCGCGTGGCGGTGATCGTCGCGTCCTCCGAGGCCCAGACGCGTACGGAGGACTTCAAGGCCGTGCGCGAGGCGGTGCGGGAGATCTGCGGCTGAATGCTCACCGAGTTACCTCGGTCAGGTGACGCTCCCTTCGTGGAACTCCGCGAGGGAAGCGGGCACCCACCGAGTTACCCTTCGACAAGCTCAGGACATCGCCTCGGTGAGCATCCGGCGGCGCTACTCCGCAGCCGCGCGCCGCAGCGACTCCGAGAGCCGGTCGGCAGCGGCGAGGACGGCCGGGGCGTGCATCTTGCCGGGCTGGCGGGTGAGGCGCTCGAGGGGGCCGGAGACGGAGACTGCGGCGATGACCTTGCCACCGGGGGAGCGGACCGGGGCGGAGACCGACGCGACGCCGGCCTCGCGCTCGCCGATCGACTGCGCCCAGCCGCGGCGGCGGATGCCGGAGAGGGCAGCCGCGGAGAAGGCGGCGTTCTGCAGCCCGCGGTGGAGGCGCTCGGGGTCCTCCCACGCGATCAGTATTTGAGCTGCCGACCCGGCACGCATCGTCAGCTGCGAGCCGACGGGGATGGTGTCGCGCAGGCCGGAGGGACGCTCGGCGGCAGCCACGCAGACGCGGAAGTCGCCCTGGCGCCGCCACAGCTGCGCCGACTCACCGGTGATGTCGCGCAGGCGGGCCAGGACGGGCCCGGCGGTGGCCAGCAGTCGGTCCTCGCCGGCGGCGGCGGAGAGCTCGGCCAGGCGCGGGCCGAGGACGAAGCGGCCCTGCATGTCGCGGGCGACCAGACGGTGGTGCTCGAGCGCGACCGCCAGACGGTGTGCGGTCGGGCGGGCCAGCCCCGTCCCGGCCACCAGGCCGGCCAGGGTCGCTGGGCCGGATTCGAGAGCTGTGAGCACAAGGGCGGCCTTGTCGAGCACGCCCACACCG
Organism: Nocardioides sp. NPDC047086; assembly: GCF_040643685.1. NCBI lineage: Bacteria > Bacillati > Actinomycetota > Actinomycetes > Propionibacteriales > Nocardioidaceae > Nocardioides > Nocardioides sp. NPDC047086. The sequence goes on along the minus strand of NZ_JBEYUV010000010.1, from coordinate 116,633 downwards.
CTGGAACTGTCCATATCGCAAGACTAACTTCTCAGAACCTGAGATGCAACGTTAGGCTCGGAGAAGCAGACTGGAAGTGGCGGATCTGACACCAGGATTCAACGCTCGAACCGCCACCGGCCACTACAGACCAAAGATGCCAGATGGAGAACGTGTCATGGGCAGGACCTTGTCGGAGAAGGTGTGGGACGAGCATGTCGTCCGGTCGACCGCCGGAGAGCCCGATCTCCTCTACATCGACCTTCACCTCATCCACGAGGTGACCAGCCCGCAGGCCTTCGACGGCCTGCGGCTCTCCAACCGGCCGGTGCGCCGCCCGGACCTCACCATCGCCACCGAGGACCACAACGTCCCGACCCTCGACTGGGACAAGCCGATCGCCGACCCGGTCAGCCGCACCCAGGTCGAGACGCTGCGCAAGAACGCCGAGGAGTTCGGCGTACGGCTGCACCCGCTCGGCGACGCCGAGCAGGGGATCGTGCACGTCGTCGGCCCGCAGCTGGGGCTCACCCAGCCGGGAATGACCATCGTGTGCGGTGACTCGCACACCTCCACGCACGGCGCGTTCGGTGCTATCGCGTTCGGCATCGGCACCTCCGAGGTCGAGCACGTGCTCGCGACTCAGACGCTGATGCAGGACAAGCCGAAGACGATGGCGGTCACGGTCGACGGCACCCTGCCCGAGGGCGTGAGCGCCAAGGACCTGATCCTCACCCTGATCTCCAGGACCGGCACCGGCGGTGGCCAGGGTTACATCGTGGAGTATCGCGGCGAGGCCATCCGTGAGCTCTCCATGGAGGCCCGGATGACGATCTGCAACATGTCGATCGAGTGGGGTGCCAAGGCCGGCATGATCGCCCCCGACGAGACCACGTTCGCCTACATCAAGGACAAGCCCGAGGCCCCGAAGGGCGCCGAGTGGGACCAGGCCGTCGCGCACTGGAAGTCCCTGGTCACCGACGAGGACGCCGTCTTCGACAAGGAGATCGTCCTCGACGCCGCCGAGGTCACCCCGTTCGTCACCTGGGGCACCAACCCCGGCCAGGGCGTCCCGCTGGGCGCGGCCGTCCCCAGCCCCGACGACTTCGAGGACGCCGACGCGAAGATCGCGGCCGAGAAGGCTCTGACCTACATGGGCCTCGAGGCCGGCACCCCGATGCGCGAGGTGCACATCGACACCGTCTTCCTCGGCTCCTGCACCAACGGGCGCATGGAAGACCTGCGTACGGCTGCCGACATCATCCAGGGCCACCACGTCGCCGAGGGGACCCGCTTCCTGGTCGTCCCCGGCTCGGCGAAGGTGCGCCTCCAGGCGGAGGAGGAGGGTCTGCACAAGATCTTCCTCGACGCCGGTGCCGAGTGGCGCGGTGCGGGCTGCTCGATGTGCCTGGGTATGAACCCCGACACCCTCGCCCCCGGCGAGCGTTCGGCCTCCACCTCCAACCGCAACTTCGAGGGTCGCCAGGGCAAGGGCGGTCGCACCCACCTGGTCTCGCCGGAGGTGGCTGCCGCCACCGCCGTACGCGGCACCCTCTCCTCGCCCGCCGACCTCGTCACCGTTGGAGCCTGAGCCATGGACAAGTTCACCACCCACGCCGGCGTCGGCGTACCCCTGCGTCGCAGCAACGTCGACACCGACCAGATCATCCCCGCGGTCTACCTCAAGCGCGTCACCCGCACCGGTTTCGAGGACGGCCTCTTCGCCGCCTGGCGCAACGACCCGACCTTCGTCCTCAACAACGAGGCGTACGCCGGGGCCTCCGTTCTCGTCGCCGGCCCCGACTTCGGCACCGGCTCCTCGCGTGAGCACGCCGTCTGGGCGCTGATGGACTACGGCTTCCGGGTCGTCATCTCGAGCCGCTTCGGCGACATCTTCCGCGGTAACTCCGGCAAGGCCGGCCTGCTCGCGGCGAAGGTCGACGAGAAGGTCGTCCAGAAGCTGTGGGACTACCTCGACGACAACCCCGGTGCCCAGATCACCGTCGACCTGGAGTCGCGCACCGTCCGTGCCGGCGAGGGTTCCGACGCCATCGAGGACTCCTTCGACATCGACGACTACACCCGCTGGCGCCTCCTCGAGGGCCTCGACGACATCGGCATCACGCTCTCCCACGAGGACGACATCGCCACGTACGAGGCGACCCGGCCCTCCTTCAAGCCGGTCACCCAGCACGCCTGAGCCCCGCCGAGGCGTCAGTTAGGTAGATCGAATCGTCAGTTGTGGGGGACGAGAGTGCATTCTCGTCGCCCACAACTGCGTTCTCGGCCGACGCGGCTGACGTCTCGGGCTAGGGGAGGCCGGGGAGGCGGATCTGGCGACCGTCGGCGCCGCGCTGGGAGTCGGTGATGCGGTCGCAGGAGCCGGTGTCGACCCAGCAGCGGAGGTACCAGGAATCGGCCACGGTCGCGGTGTAGAGGACGACGCTGCGGTCGGACTCGAAACCGGCGACGTAGACCTTCTCGACGGAGTCGGGTACGCGCAGGTCGATGTGCTCGGAGGTGCTCATGTTGACCGCGATGCCGCGCTCGGCGCCGTAGCTGATCATCCCGGGGTCGCTGGGGTTGCGGGCGATGGCGACGATCGAGCCGTCGGGGGAGTCGGCGACCGAACCGGGCAGGGGCGCGTGGACGCCGGGCTGGGTGAGGCTGCCGTCGGCCTCGATGGCGGCGAAGCGGGCCTCCCACTCGCTGGGGTTGTGGAGGAGTACGCCGCGCCGCAGCGGGATCAGCTGCTGGTAGCCGAGCGGCAGCGAGATCCGCTGCGTGGCCTCGCCGGGGTTCCAGGCGGTCACCGGCGGCCGGGAGACGGTCAGCTCGCCGTAGTTGCCGGGCACGGCCGGCGGGGTGGGCACGATGCCGGTGCGGAAGTAGGCGCGGGTGCGGTCGGTGCCGAGCACCGCGGTGGCGGCAGGGGTGCCCTCGAGCACGAGCCGGTCGGCCTCCTCGCCCGTCGTGGTGTCGACGGCGACGAGGGCGGACGCCGCGTCGCCGGTCTGCTGGAGCGCGAAGAGCAGGTTGCCGTCCTTGCTCAGGACCGGCTGGGTCCACAGGCCCGGGACCTGGATGGTCGACCCGCGCCGTGCGATCCACACCGGGCCGGGCTTGTCGGCGCGCTCGTACATCAGTACCGTCCATCCGGCCACGCTCATCCGAGAGCCGAAGACCTTCTGCGGCTTCGCGCCGAGCTGGAGCCGGCCGTCCCGGTCCACGAACGGTAGGGTCGTCGCTGGGCCGACGGGCAGATCGGCGTACGTCGCCGGGATCGCCGGCTCGCTGTTGCGGACCGTCGGAGCGGGTGGTGCCGGCGTCGGTACGTCGGCGCCGGTGCGGCCCTCGGCGAGCCGGGTCGTGTGGACGGCCAGCCAGGCCACGGAGGCGATCAGGGCGAGGATGATGCAGGCCGAGAACAGGATCCCGGCGCGGCTGGGCCTCACCGTGGTCTGCGGTTCCTCGAGCACCACGGTGGGCTGCTCCTCGTCGATGTGCACGTCGGTGATGGTCGTACCTTCCTCGTCCTGTCACCCGAAGGCTTGCGATGTCGAAGCGGTGCTGCCGACGTGCCCCGAGTCTCTCCACGGTAACCACGTCGGGGTGTCGGAATCAGGAGAGATCAGGTGAACAATCCGTTTTCACATCCCGTCGGTATGTCCTGAACGTGCGGGCATGGCCTAAGGTCGATCGGGTGGTGAGAAAACGAGTAGCTGATGCAAGCAAGCAGGCCGGAAAGGTAGTCGGCGCGGTGAAGGAGACGGCGGGCAAGCTGGTCACCGATGTGGTGACCGGGAAGGTCAAGCTCCCCTCCGTTCCCAAGGTCAAGGTGCCGAGGCCCGGACGCAAGGCGCCGGCCAAGGCTGCCGAGCCGGTCGTCGAGTCGCCCGCCAAGCCCGTCGCGGACCCGGTGGCCGAGCCGGTCAAGGCCGCCCCGGCGGCTGCCACCCCGGCCGCGAAGCCCGCGCCGGCGAAGACGACAACGGCTGAGACGGGCGCTGCCAAGACGACCGCGGCCAAGAAGAGCCCTGCGAAGAAGACGACGGCGGCGAAGAAGACGACGGCCACGAAGAGCGACACCGCCAAGAAGACCGCTGCCAAGAAGTCGACCGCCAAGAAGGCTCCTGCGGCGAAGAAGACCTCCGCCGCGGCAACCCCCGCTGCGGCAACTCCTGCGACGGAGACCCCTGCGACGGAGACCCCTGCGACGGAGACCCCTGCGACGGAGACCCCGGCCAAGACGACCCCGGCGAAGACGACTGCCGCAAAGAAATCGACTGCGGCCAAGAAGACGACGGCAGCGAAGAAGACGACCGCAGCGAAGAAGACGACCGCAGCGAAGAAGACGACCGCAGCCAAGAAGACGACGGCCAAGAAGGCCCCCGCGAACCCGACTGCGGCGAAGAAGACGACTACGGCGAAGAAGACGCCGGGGAACGGGACCTCGGCGACCCCGGCCACCGGGACCGAGACGCCGTCCGACGACTCCTAGCCGAGGCTGCCGACCCGCACCGACGCGAGAGCCGTACGCGGCCCGAGTCCCAACCTGCGTACGTTCTCGAGGTCCTCGAGGGTGTCGACGTCGTGGCGCAGCGAGTGGAGGTCGCCCGCCAGCGGATGGGCGCCACCGTCGTGATGGGCGGCGGCCGACCCGGGCCCGAACGCGGGCCGGAACCGGTCGTGGCGCGCGGTGTAGAGGGTGGTGCCCCCGCCTGCCGCGTCCTCGACGTACGCGGCCCCGAACCCGTGCGCCGCGCGGAGCGCCGCGTCGAGGTCGGCGGAGCGGAGCGCGGGCAGGTCCCCGCACAGGGCCGCGGGGCGAAGGTCCGGCCAGCGGCGCCGGGCCTCGAGCGCACCCTGCACGAGGGTCTCGTTGAGGTCTCCGCTGACCCCGTCGGGGATGACGGCGGCGCCGAGGCGGGCGACGTCGGCGGCGAAGAAGGAGTCGTCGGTGATCACCAGCACGGCGCCGACGGCGGAGGCAGCCAGGCACGACTCGGCGGTGTCGAGGGCGAACGAGCGAGCCAGGTCGGCCCGTTCGTGGGACTCGATGCCGACCAGTCGGGACTTGCCGCGCGCCGGAGGCTTGACGGGCAGCAGGACGACGTAACCGGGTGCAGGTGCAGGCACAGGGTAGATCCTGACAGGTATCTCACAACCTCGAGGTGACGGCCCGGTAGCCTGCCCTGCGTGGGAAAGTACCGGAAGTTCCAGGAGGGCAGGCTCGGCTGGCCGTGGGTCGTGGCCGTCGGCATCGTGAAGCCCGTCCTGCTCGCAACCACCAAGCACCAGTGGGACGGCGGCGAGAAGATCCCCGAGAGCGGGGGAGCGGTGTTCGCGCTCAACCATGTCTCCGAGATCGACCCGTTCACCGCCGCGCACATCGTGTGGGACTACGGACGTAGGCCGAGCTACCTGGCCAAGGCGGCGTTGTTCAAGGGGCCGTTGGGCAAGTTCCTGCGGGCAGCCCGGCAGATCCCCGTCGACCGGACGGCCGGCGCGTCGGCGTTCGACGCGGCCGTGAAGGCCGTCAACGAGGGCAGCATCGTGGTCGTCTACGTCGAGGGGTCCATCACCAAGGACCCGGCCGGCTGGCCGATGCGCGGCAAGTCCGGTGCAGCACGGATCGCGCTCGCGACCGGTGCCCCGGTCTACCCGGTGGGACAGTGGGGAGCCCAGGAGCTGCTTCCGGCGTACTCTCTCAAGCCGCACCTGATCGGTCGCAAGATGATCCAGATGAAGATCGGTGATCCGGTGGATCTGAAGGATCTCGAGGTCCAGGACCACACGCCGGCGGTCGTCAACCAGGCGACCGACCGGATCATGAAGGCGATCGTCGGTCTGGTGGCCGACATCCGGGAGGAGGAGCCGCCCAGCGAGCTCTTCGACCCGAAGAAGGCCGGCGTGAACGCGACCGGCGACCCCCGCAAGACGAAGAAGAAGGACAGCAATTGAGTGAGCGTCGCGGCAAGGTAGCGGTCTTCGGAGCGGGCTCATGGGGCACCGCGTTCTCGGTCATCCTCGCCGACGCGGGCAACGAGGTGACGATGTGGGCGCGCCGCGAGGAGGTCGCGGCGGCGATCAACGACACCCACGAGAACCCCGACTACCACCCGGGCACCGAGCTGCCGCACAACATCAGCGCCACCCACGACATCGAGAAGGCCGCCCACGAGGCCGAGCTGGTCGTCCTCGCGGCGCCGTCGCAGACGCTGCGTGCCAACCTCACCGACTGGACGCCGTTCCTGCCCCAGGACGTACCGCTGGTATCGCTGATGAAGGGTGTCGAGCTCGGCACCCTCGAGCGGATGAGCGAGGTGATCGCCCACGTCACCGGGGCGGGGCCGGAGCGGATCGCGGTCGTCAGCGGCCCCAACCTCTCCAAGGAGATCATCCGTCGCGAGCCCGCCGCCGGTGTGGTGGCGTGTGCTGATGAGGAGGTCGCCAAGACGATCCAGGCGCGGGTGCACTCGCCCGCGTTCCGCCCCTACACCTCGACCGACGTGGTCGGCTGCGAGATCGGCGGGGCCTACAAGAACGTCGTCGCGATCTCCACCGGGATGGCCGCCGGGATGGGGTTCGGCGACAACACCCAGGCGTCCCTGATCACCCGAGGTCTCGCCGAGACCGCGCGACTGGCGATGCAGCTGGGCGCCAACCCGATGACCCTCATGGGGCTGGCCGGCCTCGGCGACCTGGCCGCGACCTGCTCCTCGCCGCTCTCCCGCAACCGTACGTTCGGGGAGAAGCTCGGCAAGGGCATGACCACCGCCGACATCCTCGCCTCCAGCCACCAGGTCGCCGAGGGCGCCAAGTCGTCCCACTCGCTGCGCGAGCTGGCCGCGAAGGTCGGGGTGGACGTGCCGCTGGCGCAGTACGTCGACGACGTCGTCTCCGGCGCCAAGACGGTCAGCGAGATCATGGACGAGATGCTCGAGCGGCCGACGAAGGCCGAGACCGAGTAGTCCATCCGCTGGTCGAGCCGGATTCGTGAGGGACGAGCGAATCCGTGCCGAGGCCAACACAGCGGCGTACGCGACTGTGTTGGCCTCGACACGCTCGGCCGCAGGCGGCCTCCCGGCTCGACCAGCGGAGCGGTCATCGGCTCCGGCGGCTCGACCGACGGTCTAGGCGGTGCCGAGGTCCTTCCAGGGACCCCACTCCTCGGTGCCGGGGGTGTTGCCCTGGGTCCACCACTTGGCCTCCCACAGGTGACCGCCGTAGGTGACGCGGTCACCGGCGACGTACACCGCGGTGGCCGACCATGCTGCCGCGCCCGCAGGCGGGTCAGTGGGCGGGTCGGTCGGCGGGTCCGTGGGCTCCTCGGTCGGCGGGTCGGTCGGGTCCGGCTCCTCGACCGGTCCGCCGGTGCCGTTGCGCATGGCGTCGGCGAAGGTGCCGATCAGCTCGCCCTGCCGGTCGCCGGACAGCTCCCACCACATGCCTCCGCCGAGACGCTTGGAGATGGCGTAGGAAGCCTTCTGGGCGATGGTGCGGGTGTTGTCGTAGCTCCACCACTGGTTGCCGTCGTAGCGCCAGGCTGCGCCGGTCGCGGCGTCGTAGTGGTCGGTGCCGCGGGACTTGAGCTTGTCGTAGTCCTCGTTGCCGGCCTCGTACGTCCCGGGGGCCGCTGCCGTCGCCGGGCCCCACGGGGCCGAGGAGGTGGCACCCTGCCAGCCGCGGCCGTACGCCGCCATGCCCAGGCCGAGCTGGGACGGTGAGACCCCGGAGTCGAGGTATTCCCGGACCGACTCGTCCACACTGAACCGCTTGCCGTCGGGGCGCGGGTCGGCGGGGTCGGCGTAGAGGTTGCCCTGGTGTCCGGTCAGCGTCGGGTCCCAGGCGCCCCACAGGTCATAGCCCTGGATGTTGCCGAAGTCGAGCGAGTTGAAGATCGCGGGGTCGTTCCAGCCGCCGGCCTCGATGTCTTGCGGGTTGGCCGGGAGGAAGGCCGAGAGCTGGTAGTCCTTGCCGTTGGTCGAGCCCAGGGCGTCCAGCTGCGAGCGGAACTCGGCCAGCAGCGCCTTGAAGTTGGCGCGGTCGTTGACCGGGTCGACGTGGTTGCCGGTGTTGCCGTTGGGCGATCCCGGCCACTCCCAGTCGATGTCGAAGCCGTCGAAGACGCCCGCGGCGGCGCCGGTGCCACCGCGGCCGTCGATCACCGGCAGGTTGCCCTTGATGTAGAGGTCGATGCAGGAGGAGACGAACGTGCGGCGCGACTCCGGGGTCGCGGCCGCCAGGGAGAAGTTCTTCGACCAGGTCCAGCCGCCCAGCGAGAGCAGGACCTTCAGGTCGGGATGCTTCGCCTTGAGCTGCTTGAGCTGGTTGAAGGAGCCGGCGAGCGGCTGGTCCCAGGTGTCGGCCGTGCCCGAGACGGAGGCGTCGGCTGCGTACGACATCCCGTAGTCGGCGTAGGCGTCACCGGCGCCGTCGGAGCCGTTGGGCCCCTCGCCCTGGGCCTTGTTGGCCTCGAAGCAGGTCAGCGTCTGGTGGTGGATGTTGCCGAAGGCGTAGTTGAGGTGGGTGAGGTCGTCGGCGACCCCGGACGTCTCCAGCTGCTTGAGCTTGAAGGCGCGGCCGTAGACGCCCCACTGCACGAAGTAGCCGACGTTGCGGTAGCCGTTGATCGCGGTCGGCTCCGCGGCGGCCGTCTTCAGCGAGGCGCTGGACGGGGTGCTGGTGAGGGCGAGCGTGCCGGTGAGGGCGAGTGCTCCGGCGAGTGCGCCGATGAGCGGGGCGAGGATCCGGCGTGATCTTCGAGGGGGCAAGGCGACATGCATGGTGACACCTCCGAGGTGATGGCTGGCTCGGGCATCAGGCGCCCGAATCGCCATTCGATGGTGGCAGCCGGTTTGTTTGTAAGCAACCCTTACTAATTAAGGAATTTCAGAACGTAATTCGAGGTGGGCGCTGGGGTAGTACCTTCGACGGGCCGCCAATCTCTGGGAGATCGCCATGCTCGGACGTCGCTCTGCAGTTGTCGCCACACTGACCGGAGGGGCGCTCGCGCTGGCCACCCTGGTCCCGTACGCCGGGCCGGCCGCCGCCGCGGAGGACAGGCCGGCGCCACCACCGAAGGTGCCCACCGCGGTGGGCTACGGAGGCGCGGTGGCGAGCGTGGACGCTGATGCGAGCCGGGTCGGGCTCGAGGTGTTGCGCAAGGGCGGCAACGCGACCGACGCGGCGGTCGCGACGGCTGCCGCGCTGGGTGTGACCGAGCCCTACTCGGCCGGGATCGGCGGGGGCGGCTTCTTCGTGCACTACTCCGCACGCACCGGCGAGGTCGAGACGATCGACGGACGGGAGAAGGCGCCGGCCGCGATGCCGCACGACGCGTTCATCGACCCCGAAACCGAGAAGGAGTATCCGTTCTTCCCTGACATGGTCACCAGCGGCGCCTCGGTCGGAGTGCCGGGGACACCGCTGACCTGGGACAAGGCGCTGAAGAGGTGGGGGACGCGCTCGCTCGGCCAGTCGCTCCGGCCGGCCGCCCGGCTGGCCCGTCAGGGGTTCGTCGTCGACGAGACCTTCCGGCAGCAGACCGTCGACAACGCGGAACGTTTCGCAGCGATCGATTCCACTGCGGAACTATTTCTTCCCGGAGGATCCGCGCCCGAGCTCGGGACCAGGTTCCGCAACCCCGACCTCGCCGCGACCTACGACCTGCTCGGACGCAAGGGCGTGAAGGCCTTCTACCGGGGCAAGCTGGCCAAGGAGATCGCCGCGACGGTGGCCGAGCCGCCGAAGAGCGACGACACCGACCTGCCGGTCCCGGCCGGCTGGGTGAGCACCGATGACCTCGCCGCCTACACCGCCCCCTTCCGCGAGCCGACCCACTCGACGTACCGGGACCTGGACGTCTACGGGATGGCACCGCCGTCCTCGGGTGGTACCTCGGTGGGTGAGGCCCTCAACATCCTGGAGCGCTACGAGCTGGCCGGGATGAGCGTCACCGAGGCCTACCACCACCTGCTCGAGGCGAGCGCGATCGCCTTCGCCGACAGAGGCGCCTACCTCGGCGACGCCGACCACGTCGACGTGCCTGTCGAGGCACTCCTCGACGACACCTTCGCCGCCGAGCGGTCCTGCGGGATCGACCCGGCAGCCGCCCAGCCGAAGCCGGTGGCGGCCGGGGACGCGTACGACTTCGACGGCGTCTGCGACGACCCGGCCGGCGTCGGTGAGACCGCCCGGGACACCGAGAACCTGGAGACCACCAACCTGACCGTGGTCGACCGCTGGGGCGACGTCGTCGAATACACCCTGACCATCGAGCAGACCGGAGGGTCCGGGATCGCCGTGCCCGGTCGCGGTTTCCTCCTCAACAACGAGCTGACCGACTTCTCGACGACCTACCGGGCCGACGATCCCAACCGGATCGAGCCCAACGCGCAGCTCGATGTCACCCACGATCGTCCTCTCCGAGGGCCGGCCGGTGCTGGCGGTCGGTTCGCCGGGCGGCTCGACGATCATCACCACGGTGCTCCAGGTCCTCGTCGAGCGGTTCGCGCGCGACCGGACCCTGCCCGAGGCGATGGCCGCGCCGCGGGTCTCCCAGCGCAACGCGGCGAACACGGGCGCCGAGCCGGCGTTCATCGAGGCCTACGGAGGCCCGCTGACGTCGCTGGGGCACAGCTTCGCCCCGACCGCTGAGCTCGGCGCGGCCACGGCTGTCGAGATCGGTCCCGACGGGCTGCTGACCTCGACGGCCGAGCCGTGGCGACGCGGTGGCGGGTCGGCGCTGGTGGTGAGCCCGCTCGACCCGGTCGACTAGCCGCCGATCTGGTCCAGCGCCTGGGCCAGATCGGCCCAGAGGTCGTCGACGTCCTCGATCCCGACCGACATCCGCACCAGCCCGTCTGGCACCGTCGCCGACTCGGTCTTCCAGCGCCGACGGCGCTCGAACGTGGACTCGACGCCGCCGAGGGAGGTCGCATGGACCCACAGCGAGGTGGAGTGCGTCAGCAGGTCGGCCTGCTCAGCGGTGGGGAGGACGGCCGCCAGCATGCCGCCGAACCCGGGGTAGCGGACCTCCGCGATCGCCGGGTGCGCGCCCAGGCGCTCGGCGAGGATCGCCGCGTTGGCAGCCGAGCGCTCGACGCGCAGGTGCAGCGTACGAAGACCGCGAAGCGCCAGCCACGCCTCGAACGGGCCGGGGATCGCGCCGAGCAGGTCGCGACGGGCCTTGAGTACGTCCCACAGCGTGTCGTCGGAGACGACGACCGCGCCCATGACGACGTCGGAGTGGCCGGCGATGAACTTGGTGGCCGAGTGGATGACGATGTCCGCGCCGAGCGCGAGCGGCTGCTGGAGCAGGGGAGTGGCGAAGGTGTTGTCGACCACGACCCGCGCGCCGGCCTTGTGGGCGGCGGCGATCACGGCCGGCAGGTCGGCGAGCTGCATCCCCGGGTTGGTCGGCGTCTCGACCCAGACGAGCGCGACCTCGCCGTCGAGCTTCTCGAGCAGCTTCACCACCGCGGCGGTGTCGGAGAAGTCCGCGAGGCGTGCGGTCAGCCGGCCGCGCCCCTCGAGGTCGGCCAGCTGGCCGATGGTCCCCAGATAGCTCTGCTCGGTCGCCACGACCACCGAGTCGTTGACCAGATCGAGCAGCGTCGCGATCGCCGCGAGCCCGGAGGCGAACGACAGCGCCCGCCCACCCTCGAGCTTCCCGAGCGTCTCCTCGAACGCCACCCACGCGTCGTTGGTGTAGCGCCCGTACTCCTTGTCCCCGCCGGCCACATAGGTCGAGGCCATCGTGATCGGTACGTTGAGCGGCTGGTCGGGCTCGTGGGCCGGCCGCCCGGCGTGGACGGCGATCGTGGCGGGCTTGTGATCCATGATTCGACCCTATTGCCCCCTCGACGACAGCGCCTCACGCGCCGCGCGGTTACGGGTCCGGGCATGGTCCCGGATAAGGTTGCGGCCGTGTTGACGACCCTGCTGGATGGACGTGCCTTCGGTGAGAAGCACGGCAAGGATGCTGCCACCGTCGTGGCCCTGCACGGCTGGGCACGCAACCGCAGCGACTGGGGCTCCACGCTCGAGGGCCTGGACGCGCTCGCGCTCGACCAGCCCGGATTCGGCGCCACGCCGGCGCCGGACGAGGCCTGGGGATCCGAGGACTACGCCGTTTGGCTCGCTCAGATCCTCGAGACCCTCGACCGACCGGTGCTCGTCGGCCACAGCTTCGGCGGCCGGGTGGCCGTCCAGCTCGCCGCGACCCGCCCGGAGCTCGTCCGGGGCGTGATCCTCACCGGCGTACCGCTGTTCCGTCCCAAGACCGGCGGCAAGCCCAAGCTCGCCTACCGGATCGGCCGCTGGCTCCACGCCAAGGGACTGATCCCCGAGGCCAGGATGGAGGCGCTGCGGGAGAAGTACGGCTCGACCGACTACCGCAACGCCAAGGGCATCATCCGCGACATCTTCGTGAAGGTCGTCAACGAGTCCTACGGCGACCAGCTCGCGGCCATCCCGAACGACCTTCCGGTCCGCCTGATCTGGGGCGAGAACGACACCGCCGCACCGGTCTGGATGCCCGGTGAGGCCATGGAGATCCTGGGGAACAACGCGACCCTGGAGATCGTCCCCGGTTCCGCCCACCTGCTCGACGCGGCGCTGGTCAAGAGCCTTCGAGGCGCCATCGACGAACTTCGTACGAACTGAATCTGAGGGGCTGAAGAAGAAGCATGTGGATCGTCCTGGTCACCTCCGCGCTGACCCTGGTCTCCTACTACCGCTGGCTGCGGGTCGCTCAGCGTGAGCACTACGAGCCGACGCGGCTGTTCGCGATCGAATGGATCTGGATCAAGGCGCGCCCGGTCGAGGCGGTCCTGCTCGCTGCGGTCGTCGTGGTCTGCCTGGCCTCGTTCGTGCTGCCCTACGGCGCGCTCGTCGGCGCGCTGCTGTTCATCGGCTGGCCCGTGGGCATGTCGTTCACCGGTGCGAAGCGGCTCGTGTGGACCGACCGCGTCAAGCGCCTGGCCGGTGTGCTCTTCGTGCTGCACGCCGTCGTCACCGTCGTGATCGCGCTGGTCGTCCCGGCCGCTGCGGGCCTGCTCCCGATCCTCGCGGTCCCGCTCGCCGAGGCGGCGCTGGCGATCATGTGGCCGATCGAGAAGTCGATGGCGAAGAAGTGGCAGGTCCAGGCGGCCGCCACGATCAAGAAGGTCAACCCGCGGATCGTCGCGATCACCGGCTCCTACGGGAAGACCTCCACGAAGAACTACGCCACCCACCTGATGCAGGGCCGTTGGTCGACGCTGGCCTCGCCGGCGAGCTTCAACAACGCGATGGGCCTCTCCCGTGCGGTCAACGACCGCCTCCAGCCCGGCACCGACATCTTCGTGGCCGAGATGGGCACCTACGGCCCCGGCGAGATCGCCGAGCTGACCGAGATCTTCCCGCCCGAGGTCGCCGCCATCACCACGATCGGCGAGGCCCACCTGGAGCGGATGAAGTCGCGCGAGACGATCGTGAAGGCCAAGTCGGAGATCCTCCCGAAGGCCTCGACCGTGGTGCTCAACATCGACGTACCCGAGCTCGCCCTCATCGCCGAGAACCTCCGAGCCAGCAAGCGCGTCATCGCCTGCTCCGCGGTGCCCGGCACCGTGGCCGAGGTCGTGGTGGCCGACGGTCAGCTGCAGATCAACAACGAGACGTACGCCGTCCAGCTGCCCGACGAGGTCGGGCACCCGATCAACGTGGCGATCGCCGTCGGCCTCGCCCTCGCGGTCGAGGTCCCGATCGAGACGATCACCCAGCGGCTGGCGTCGGTCCCCGGCACCCCCCACCGCGCCGAGGCCAACAAGACACCCGGCGGCGTCTGGGTCATCGACGACACCTTCAACTCCAACCCGACCGGCGCAGCCGCGGCCCTCGCGAAGGCCAAGCGGCTGGCAGGGGAGTCGGGCACGGTGTGGACCATCACGCCCGGTATGGTCGAGCTGGGCACCGAGCAGGCCGCGCGCAACATCGAGTTCGCGCAGGCTGCCACGGCCTCCGACAAGATGCGGCTGTGCATCGTCGGTCGCACCAACCGAAAAGCGCTGCAGGCGGGGGAGCCTGCGCGAACCACTGCGTTCGAGAGCCGTAAGTTGGCAGCGGATCATGCGCTGACCGCGGCCAAGGAGGGCGACGTGGTGCTGTACGAGAACGACCTCCCCGACCACTACGCGTAGGACCCCCAGGAGCTTTCACCATGAGCGTAACCAAGGCCACCATCGTCTTCGGCGGTCCCAGCGCCGAGCACGACATCAGCATCCTCACCGGCCTGCAGGCCGAGCGGGTCCTCTCCGGTGCCGGCGTCGAGGTGACGTGCCTCTACTGGGCGCGCTCCGACAAGTGGTTCCTGGTGCCCGCCAAGCAGGAGGCGCGCGACTTCCTCGGCGGCGAGCCGAAGGGCTCCAAGGCCGTCGAGTTCCGTCTCGGTGCCGAGAAGGGCGACGGGTTCTACACCACCGGTGGCTTCGGTGGCGGCAAGCGCCTGGAGACCGGCCCGATCCTCTCCGCCTTCCACGGCGGCGCGGGCGAGGCCGGCGGCATCCAGTGGCTCTTCGAGCTCGCCGGCCTCAAGGCGACCGGGGCCACCCCGGCCGCGGCCGCGCTCGGCATGGACAAGCTCGCCTTCGGCGCGGTCATGCTCAACGCCGGCCTCCCCTCGCTGCAGCGCGAGCTGCTCTCGCGCTACGCCGCCCCGTCCTTCGAGGGCCCCTACATCGTCAAGCCGCGCTTCGGCGGCTCCTCGATCGGCATCGAGGTCGTCGACGACTACGAGACCGGTCTCGCGCTCCTCAACACCTCGCCGCACCTGCGTGCCGGCGCGGTCGTCGAGCCGTACCGCCCCGACCTCTTCGACCTCAACGCCTCGGTGCGCACCGCGCCCGAGATCGCGGTCAGCGACGTCGAGCGCCCGCTGCGCTCGGACGAGGCGAAGATGTACGACTACTCCGCCAAGTACGTCCACACCGACGGTCTCTCCTCCTCCCCGCGCGAGTTCCCGGCCCAGGTCGAGGAGTCGGTCACCAAGCAGATCAAGGACCTCGCCGTACGCGTCGTGGAGCTCACCGGCCTGACCGGCATCCTCCGCATCGACTTCCTCTCCGACGGCAAGGGCGAGGTCTTCATCAACGAGGTCAACTCGATCCCCGGCGCCCTCTCGCTCTACCTGTGGCCCGACACCCCCGCCTCCGAGGTGCTCACCAGCGCCATCGCCGAGGCCGAGAAGCACGTCCCCCAGGTCACCCGGAACTTCGAGGAGGGCGTCGCCCTCAAGGCCGCCGGCGGCATCGCCGGCAAGCTCACCGGCCTCAGCTGAGGTCCTCCGCTGGTCGAGCCGCCGGAGCCCCCAGGCGGAGGCGTGTCGAGACCAACACGGTCCTATCGAGCACCGAGGGGACTGTGTTGGTCTCGACACGCTCGCTGGCGCTCACGGCTCGACCAGCGGGCGGGCGGGTCAGCGCGACAGGGCGCGCTTGAGGAGGGCGAGGGTGACCTCGCCCATCGAGGTGCCGTCGTGCTTGGCGGCGAAGGGGAAGACGCTGGTCTCGGTGGCGCCGGGGGTGATGGCGACCTCGAGGACGACGAAGCTGCCGTTGGGGGTGACCATGAAGTCGGTGCGGGAGAAGTCGCGCATGCCGAGCAGCTCGTGGGCGCGTACGGCGGTCTCGCCGAGCTCGGCGATCAGCGCGCCGGGGAGGTCGGGGCGGCCGAAGCCGACGAACTCGGCGGTGTAGCGCGCGGCGAAGTCGAACTCGTGGCCCTTGCTGAAGTCGATGGCGATCGGGGTCAGCGGCTTGACCCCCTCATCGGTCTCGTGGACGACCACGGAGACGTCGATGCCGCCGTAGAAGCGCTCGATGAGCGCCTCGTCGCAGTAGGCGTAGGTCTTGACCAGGGCGGCGGGGAGGGCGGAGAGGCCGTCGACGCCGGTGACGCCGAGCGCCGAGCCGCCGCGCGAGGGCTTGACCACGACCCGCTCACCGAGCCGCGAGATGACGTGCTCCATCAGCACCGGCGCGCCGACATCGCGGAACGTCGTGGACGACAGCGAGACCGAGTCCGGCACGGGGATCCCCCCACGGCGAAGGAGCTCGCGGGCGGCCGTCTTGTCGAACGCGACACGGCAGGAGGTGGAGACGGTGCCGACGTACGGGATCCCGATCAGCTCCAGGAGCGTCTGGATCTCGCCGTCCTCACCGAACTGACCGTGCAGAGCCGGCAGCGCCACGACCGCCTTGTCGCGTTCGAGGTTGTGCAGCAGCGCCCGGTCGAAGTCGTACGCAGCCACCTCCACGCCCAGCGCCGACAGCTCGCGCACGAGGTTGCGGCCCGAGGCCAGCGACACGTCGCGCTCGTGGCTCAACCCGCCGGCGATGACGGCGACAGGTCCGGAAAGAGGAGGTGTGCTCATGAGTTCGTTGTAACAGACGGCCGGGTGCAGCCGTGAATCAGATGTGGACGACCGGGCAGGTCAAGGTGCGGGTGATGCCCTCGAGGCTCTGGACGCGAGCCACGACCAGCTTGCCGAGCTCGTCGACATTGCGCGCTTCCGCGCGGACGATCACGTCGTACGGACCGGTGACGTCCTCAGCCAGGGTCACGCCCTGGATCTTGCCGATCTCGGTAGCGACCTCCGCGGCCTTGCCGACGTCGGTCTGGATGAGGATGTACGCCTGTACGACCATGGTGCTGCTCCTGTTCTCCGTGCCTTCCTTGGCACAACGTCAGGCCAGTAACCTATCGCGTTATCTATCGATCGACCTACACCGACCCTGGTGATAAGACGACCGGGGCGGTGACCGCGCGGAGCACGAAGACGCCGTGATGCGTGTCCCGGTATCTCCGCGGGTCGCGAGGAGGGTTGGATGGAGCCATGGCTTTTCCGAGGGACACGACGCTCGCCGACATCGGTGAGTTCGGGCTGATCACCGAGATGACCAAGCACTTCACCCAGGGTGAGCAGGTGCTGGTCGGCCCCGGCGACGACGCCGCGCTGGTGCGGGTCAAGCAGGGTCATGTGGTGGTCTCGACCGACCTGCTCGTCGAGGGCCGCCACTTCCGGCGGGACTGGGCCGAGGCGTCCCACATCGGCCACCGGGCGGCCGGCCAGAACCTCGCCGACATCGCCGCGATGGGCGGTGTCGCCCACTCGATGACCCTCGGGCTCGCGGTTCCCTCCGACCTCCCGGCCGAGTGGGCGGTCGACTTCGCGGAGGGCTTCGCCGCGGAGTGTGCGCTGGTCGGGGCCTCCGTCGTGGGCGGTGACGTCACCGGCGCCGACCAGATCGTCATCTCCGTGACTGCCATCGGCGCGGTCGCCCAGGCGCCGGTCCTGCGCTCGGGCGCTGAGCCCGGCGACGTACTCGCGCTGTGCGGCCGTCAGGGATGGGCCGCCGCCGGCCTGGCGATCCTCAAGCGAGGGTTCCGGTCACCACGCGTGCTGGTCGACGCCTACCGCCGCCCGCAACCGCCGTACGCAGCCGGTCCCGCCGCCGCGGCGGCCGGTGCCTCGGCCCTGATTGACATCTCCGACGGTCTCCTTGCCGAGGCCAGGCACATCGCCGATGCCTCCGAGGTCTCCATCGACGTGCACACCGCCGCGCTGACCGTCCCCGACGAGCTCAACGCCGTCGCCTCGGCGACCGGGGCCGACGCGCTCGCGTTCGTGCTGGGCGGGGGAGAGGACCACTCCCTGCTCGCCGCGTTCCCGCCGGATGTCGAGCTGCCGCAGGGGTGGACCGTGATCGGGACGATCGGTGAGCCCGGTGGCGAGCCGGTCACGGTCGACGGGGAGGTCTACGAGGGGTCGACGGGGTGGACGCACTTCTGAGGATCGCGCGACGGTTCGTCTAGGTATGCAGCCGAACCGTCACTTCCCGAGTGGAACTCCTCCTGGGAAGTGACGGCTTCCCTGCATACCTAGACGAACCAACACCACGACCCGCCGACGACAAAGGCCGCCACCCCGAGGGGTAGCGGCCTTCGACGAAGAATCAGTTCAGCGAGCGACCTTGCCGGCCTTGATGCAGGTCGTGCAGACATTCATGCGCTTCGGGGTGCCGTTGATGACGGCGCGGACGCGCTGGATGTTGGGGTCGAAGCGGCGCCTGGTCGCCTTCTTGGACCACGGCCGGTTGTTGCCGAAGCCCGGCTTCTTGTCGCAGATGTCGCAGACGGCAGCCACCGTGAACTCCTGAGGTTGAATAGATGATCGAGGTCGATTGGATAGTGTCGGCGGGCGCGATGAACGGCTGCCCTGCCGAGACAACCGAACAAGCGTAGCCCGTCCGGCTGTGCCCGGCGAAATCGTCACTCCTCCGAGCGGCGATCCCGCCACCTGTCCAGTGGTGCGGCCAGCGCGGTGGCCAGCTTCCACCGCTTCGACCCGCGCAGATCGTCGATCTCGGAGCGCTGGCCGGCGAGCTGCTTGCGCTGCGATTCGAGCCGCCGCCGCTGGTCCGCGACGACCTCCCGGAGCTTCGCGACCTCGTCGCGCAGTTCGATGCTCTGCTCGACCCAGTCCGGGATGGCGGGCACCGCGGGAAGGTCGGGGGAGAGGCCGCGGCGCAGGACAACGTAGAACTCGATGTCGTTCTCGGGTACGGGCACCAGCGACTCGACCGACCAGCCGGTCAGGCCCAGGCGGCGCAGCTCGGCGATGATCTCGGGGAACGAGCGGTCGGTGTAGGTCCACACGTGGCAGTCGACGTACTCGCCGCGGCGGGCCCGCTCGACCTGGGCCTGGGTGTAGCCGAGGTCGTGGATGCAGGTCTCGGCCTCGCTCGGGCCGTGGAGGTGGAGGCGCTTGGGGTCGCCGTTGACCGCACAGCGATGGTGGTCGTAGACCGCTCGCACGGACGGGGTCGTGTCGCCGGCCTCGTGGGCCTGCAGGATCTGGCCCATCGTGGTCGGCGGGCGATGGGCGTCGAAGGTGTAGCGCCGGTCGGGGACGACCAGGACCAGAGCCCCGTCGGGGGCGACGACGGCCTCGACCTGAGCCAGCCAGCCGACCAGGTCGGGCACGTGCTCGACGACGTGGCTGGCCAGCGCCCAGTCGAACGGAGCCCCCTCCGCGGCGGCCTCCTCGAGCGTACGCATCCGGGTGCCGTCCCACATCGGATAGTCGATCTCGGGGATGGCGCCGGGGTTCACCTGCGCATGCTCGGCGTACGACTCGTAGAGCCGGTCGCGGTCGTAGAGATCGAGATAGGACACGTCCGCGGCATCACGGGGGACGAGCGGTCTGTGCAGTGGCCCGATCTCCAGGCCGCGGCCGGTGGAGAAGTCGAAGATTTCGGCGACGCGACGGGCGCGTGGGGTCGTGGTCGGGATCGACATCCGCAAGTCCTTCGGCGTAGGGAGGTCTCCACACTAGGGATGGATCGCCACGGGGCGGAGCGTGACGCGGCAGAACTTGTTACTCGTTCGTGTCTTCGCTGCAGCCTCGGATTTGTTCACCCGTCGTTTACCCCGTACCCGGACACCGCCTACCCTGGGTGCCGCGATACCGGGAAGTGTGTCCGGCGTCACGGTGTCTGGTGCATGCAGGGCGAGGAGTAGGGAGGGCAGCGTGGCCGAGGTCAAGCTCGATCTGTTCCGTCGTTTCGGCGACCTGGCGACCGACGCGCTCGCGTCGCACCGCGAGGAGATCGACGCGCTCAACGTCTTCCCGGTGCCCGACAGCGACACGGGCACCAACCTCTATCTCACGATCGCCGCGGCCCGCGACGGGCTGCGCGAGTTCACCGGCACCGACTGGCGCGAGGGCCTGCGCGCCTTCTCGCGGGGCGCATTGCTGAACGCCCGCGGCAACTCGGGCGTCATCCTGGCCGAGATGATCGGCGCCCTGCTGCGCCGGCTGGTCCAGGCCACCGAGGACGAGCGCACCGCCACGGTCTTCGCCGACGCCCTGCGGAACGCCGGCAACGCCGCCTACGCCGCGGTGGGGGAGCCCCAGGAGGGCACCATGCTCAGCGTGCTCCGGGCCGCCGCGGACGCGGCCGAGGCATGCGTCGAGATCGACGAGACCGCTCGCACCCGCGACGTGATGTCGGTCGCCGCCAGTGCGGCCCGCGCCGCCCTCGCCCGTACGCAGGAGCAGCTGCCCGCGCTCGCCGCCGCCGGGGTCGTCGATGCCGGCGGCCGCGGCATCTGCGTGCTCCTCGACGCGTTCGAGACCGCCCTCACCGGGCGTCGTCCCAGCCCGCAGGCACCTACTCCGCACATCCCGATCCCGATCCCGGCGGACATGGGTGCGGCCGACGGACATGCGTTGGAGCCCGGTGGCCCGGCGTACGAGGTGATGTACCTGCTCGACGCCGAGGACGCCGCGATCCCCGACCTCCGCAAGCGGCTCCAGCCGCTGGGCGACTCGCTGGTCGTGGTCGGTGGCGAGGGCATCTGGAACGTGCACGTCCACGTCGACGACGTCGGTGCGGCGATCGAGGCCGGGATCAACGCCGGGCGGCCCCACCGGATCCATGTGACCCACTTCGCCGAGCAGATCGCCGGCCAGGCCCACCGTCACGCCACTCGCGGCGGCCGAGCGGTGATCGCGTTCGCCGCCGGGCCGGGGCTGGCCGAGCTCTTCCGCGGTGCCGGCGCGATCGTGATCGAGGGTGGCCCGCACCGGCGCCCGACGACCTCCGAGCTGCTCGAGGCGATCACCTCCTCCGGTGCCGTCGAGGTGATCGTGCTCCCCAACGACGCCCCGACCCGGCAGTCGGCCGAGGCCGCTGCCCGCACCGCCGAGGACGACCTCGACATCAGCGTCGCGGTGATCCCGACCCGCAGCCAGGTGCAGGGGCTGGCGGCGATCGCGGTCCACGAGCCCGGCCGGAAGTTCGACAAGGACGTGCTGGAGATGACCGCCACCGCGCGACACGCGCGGCATGGTGCGGTCACGATCTCGAACACCCGAGCGATTACGATGGCCGGGCCGTGCATGCCGGGTGACGCGCTCGGGGTGCTCGACGGAGACTTCGTCAAGGTCGGCCAGGACCTGGAGAAATGCGCGACCTATGTGCTCGCCCGGCTCATCGGTGGTGGTGGCGAGCTGGTGACGCTGGTCTCTGGCCTCGAGGACCCCAACGGTGAGCTCGCCCAAGGGGTCGCGGCGTGGCTGGCTGCCAACCATCCGGCCGTTGATGTGATGGTGTACGACGGAGGCCAGGAGCGCTACCCCCTCCTGATGTCGGTCGAGTAGAGGAGAAGAGACGGTGCCGATCACCCTCGAGTCCCCGATCGAGGCCGTGCTGGGCAACAGCAAGCACGCCACGAAGTTCACCAAGGGCCTCGGGCTGCGCACCGTGGGCGACCTGCTCCACCACTTCCCGCGGCGCTACCTGCGCACCGCCGACCTCAGCCAGACACCGCAGCTGCACGAGGGCGAGATGCTCACGGTGCTCGGTGAGGTGGTCCGCAGCGTCGTCCGGCAGCACACCGACCGCCGCACCGGCCGGCCCGCCTACCGCGTCGAGACCCAGCTCAAGGCCGGCACCGCCGACCTGCAGCTCACCTTCTTCTCCAAGTCCCAGCGGATCGCCGAGTGGCGCCGCGGCGTGCTCGCCCCGGGCGTCCGCGGCGTCTTCGTCGGCAAGGCCGGGTCCTTCCGCGGCGAGTGGCAGCTGGCCAATCCGCAGATGGTCGTCTTCGGCGACGACGACGCCGAGAACGCCGCCGAGGCGGCCGACAACCAGATGGCCGTCGAGGAGCTGACCGAGCTCTTCCCGATCTACCCGCTCACCGCCGGTCTCCAGCACTGGGACGTGATGCGCGCCGTGCGGTTCGCCCGGCAGGTCGTCGAGGACGTCACCGACGTTCTCCCCGAGCAGCTCCGGGAGACGTACGCCGTCCCGGGGCTGCGCGACGCGCTGGACCTCATTCACGCGCCCCGCGAACCGAAGGACGTCCGAGACGCCCAGCGCCGGTTCCGGTTCGAGGAGGCGCTCGGGCTGCAGCTGGTCCTCGGCCGACGGAGACGGGCCCTCCAGGCGCTGGGCACGACCGCCCGTACCGGCGGGGTCCATCATCTGCTCGAGGCCTTCGACGAGCGGCTGCCGTTCACCCTCACCAAGGGGCAGGAGACGATCGGGGAGGAGCTCGAGGCGGCGCTCGCCCAGCCCCACCCGATGAACCGGCTGCTCCAGGGTGAGGTCGGTTCCGGCAAGACGCTGGTCGCGCTGCGCGCGATGCTGCGGGTCGTCGACTCCGGGGGCCAGGCAGCGCTGCTGGCGCCGACCGAGGTGCTCGCCCAGCAGCACTACCGCTCGATCACCACGATGCTCGGCGACCTGGCCGCGAGCGGCCTGGCCGGCGGGCTCTTCGCCGGCGACCAGGAGCAGACCCATGTCGAGCTGCTCACCGGCTCGATGACGAAGACCCAGCGCAAGGGTCCGCTGAGCCGGATCGCGACCGGCGAGGCCGGGATCGTCGTCGGCACCCACGCCCTGCTGCAGGACCAGGTGATGTTCGACGACCTCGGCCTGGTCGTCGTCGACGAGCAGCACCGCTTCGGCGTCGAGCAGCGGGCCGCCCTGACCGACAAGGCCGGCACCCCGCCACACCTGCTGGTGATGACCGCGACGCCGATCCCGCGCACGGTCGCGATGACCGTCTTCGGCGACCTCGAGGTCTCCACGCTCACCGAGCTCCCGGCCGGCCGCGCCGAGATCCAGACCAACCTGGTCTCGCTCGTCGACCACCCGGGCTGGATCCAACGGGTGTGGGAGCGCGTCAAGGAAGAGGTCGAGAAGGGCCATCAGGTCTACGTGGTCGCCCCGCGGATCAGCGGTGACGAGTCCGAGCAGGGGGAGAGCGACCAGCGCGACTTCGACGCCGACGGCAACGAGGTCAAGGCCGCTCCGGCCCAGCTCTCCGCCGTCGACGAGGTCACCGAGGAGCTGACCACCGGTCCGCTGCAGGGGCTGAACGTCGCCAAGCTCCACGGCAAGCTCCCCGCCGAGGAGAAGGAGCGCACCATGAGCGCCTTCGCCGCCGGTGACATCGATGTGCTGATCGCCACCACCGTGATCGAGGTCGGTGTGGACGTACCCAACGCCACCACCATGGTCATCCTCGACGCCGACCGCTTCGGGGTCTCCCAGCTCCACCAGCTGCGCGGCCGGGTCGGCCGTGGTGGGCTGCACGGGCTGTGCCTGCTGGTCTCCCACGCCGAGGCCGGCACCCCGGCCAGGACCCGCCTCGACGCGGTCGCCCAGACCACCGACGGCTTCGAGCTGTCCCGGGTCGACCTCGACCAGCGCCGCGAAGGAGACGTGCTCGGCGCCTCCCAGTCGGGGCGCCGATCGAGCCTGGAGAGCCTGCGCGTGCTCCGTGACGAGGAGACCATCCTGGAGGCGCGCGAGGCGGCCGAGGCACTGCTCGAGGCGGACCGCGATCTCACGACCGCACCGCTCCTGGCCGAGCGGGTCACCGAGATCGAGGAGTCCGCCTCCGCCGACTACTTGGAAAAGTCCTAAGGTATCCCAATGACTCGGATCATCGGTGGCGTCGCAGGAGGGCGGCGCCTACTCGCTCCCAAGGGGGTGCGGACCCGTCCGACCACCGATCGGGTCCGCGAAGCGCTCTTCTCGGCGATCGAGTCCTCCTACGGCTCCCTGGCCGGGCTGCGCTTCCTCGACCTCTACGCCGGCACCGGCGCGGTCGGGCTGGAGGCATGGTCGCGCGGCGCCGGGGTGGTGACCCTGGTCGAGTCGGACCGGCGTACGGCCGGGGTGATCCGTTCGAACGCGAAGGAGCTCGGCTTCCCGCGGGCCAACGTGGTCGCGGCCACCGTGGCGAGCACCTTGGTGACGCCGCCGGCGGCTCCCTACGACATGGTCTTCCTCGACCCGCCCTACCCGCTCTCCGACGACGCCGTCGCCGAGGACATCGCGCTGCTGGTCAAGCACGGCTGGCTGGTTCCCGGCGCCCTGATCGTCGTCGAGCGGTCGGCGCGGAGCCCCGAACCGGTCTGGCCGGACGGGTTCACCGACCAGAAGTCGAAGAAGTACGGCGAGACCACGCTCTGGTACGGCACCGCGCCGGATTGAACCCAGAGCCGGACTGAGCCCAGAGCCGGACCGACCGAAAGAGAGAGAATGACAATGACGCGTCGTGCGGTGTGCCCGGGTTCGTTCGACCCGCCCACGTTCGGCCACCTCGACATCTTCACCCGCGCCTCGGCGATCTTCGACGAGGTCGTCGTCGCCGTCGGCGTCAACCCGTCGAAGTCGAAGCGCCTGTTCACCGCCGAGGAGCGGATGGAGATGATCGCCGAGGTGACCGCTCCGCTGGGCAACGTACGGGTTCAGGGGTTCACCGGGCTGGTCACCGACTTCTGTGTCGAGATCGACGCCCAGGCGATCGTGAAGGGGCTGCGCGGGGCGCCCGACCTGGAGTACGAGGCGCCGATGGCGCAGATGAACGCCCACATGACCGGCGTCGAGACCGTCTTCCTGCTCAACGACCCGCGCTGGGCGGCGGTCTCCTCTTCGCTCATCAAGGAGATGGCCCATTTCGGTGGGGATGTGTCGGCTTTCCTGCCGCCGGATGTTCTCGCACGACTCACCAAGCGTTTGGCAGAACGTTCCGAGTAAGGGGCACCGTTCGCCGGTATCGTTCACTGGGTAGTCCTTCCCAGGGCTCCCTGACAATCCCTTCTCTGGAGATCAATGTCCACCTCAGGCCGTTCACCGCTTTCCTTGGCCAAGCAGTCCTACGCCGCCTCCCTCAAGGCCGTCGGTCGCGGGCTGACGAAGACGGGACTCGCGAAGGAGACCGCACCGCCGGTCGAGCAGCGCTGGCGTCACTGGGCGCACTCGCTCACCAAGGTCTACGACTCCCTGGCGATGGCGAAGCTCGACGTGCCGTGGTGGACCTACGACGCGATCACCGCCGTCGACGCCTGGCTGAGCGAGCGTGAGCGCCCGATCCGGGTCTATGAGTACGGCTCCGGTGCCTCCACCATCTGGCTCTCCCGTCGCGCCGACGAGATCCACTCCGTCGAGCACCACAAGGGCTTCGGCGAGATGATGCAGGCCGAGCTCGCCGGCGAGGAGAAGATCTCGCTGCGGGTCATCGAGCCGGTCGAGTCGTCGAACCCGGTCGTCCCCTCCCAGAAGGAGGGCCACGCCGGCCTCGACTTCGAGGCGTACGTCAACTCCATCGACGACGTCGACGGCGAGTTCGACCTCGTGGTGGTCGACGGGCGTGCCCGTGAGGCGTGCTTGGAGAAGGCCAAGGACCGGCTCGCTCCCGGCGGGATCATCGTCTTCGACAACAGCCGCCGCAAGCGGTACGTCGAGGCCATCGCCGCCTCGGGGATGAAGGAGACCATCCACGCCGGTCTCACCCCGACCCTGCCCTACCCCGAGCGCACCTCGGTGCTCACTAAGGGCTGAGACCCAGGTCATCACGGGCGCCCGGCGTGGATGATCCACGCCGGGCGCTCGCTCTCATAGGGTCGCCGTCATGGCATCACCTGGGGACTCGAGAACTGATCACACCGAGCCGGTCGGGATCATCAGGTGGGCGACGTTCGCCGGTGTCTGCGTCATGGCGCTGGTCTGGGCGGCCTACTCGGTCGGCGCCCAGAACGGTTCGTTCCTGACCCAGGACTTCGGCGCGCAGTACCACCTGGCCGAGATCACCGCCCACGGCGCGATCCCGCTGGTCGACTTCGAGCACGGCTGGAACGCAGGCTCGTTCTGGGTCAACGCGGCGCTCTACGCGATCGCAAGCGGCAGCCCGACCCTCTGGTACTTCCTCTGGGGCCGCCTGCTCGGCGCCGGCCTCGGCGCGGTCCTCGCCGCCGCCATCGGGCTCCGGCTGCGACTGCACCCGGCCGTGATGATCGCGGTCGCGCTCGGGGTGCTCCTGCTGGCGACCCCGCTGCACATCAAGTACACGGTCTGCCTGCTGTGGGTCTTCCTCCTCCTTCCGGTGGGGCCGCTGGAGTCACGCCCGCGCCTGGCCGCCGCCGCGCGGGTGCTCCTCCCGGCCCTCGTCTTCTGGCAGTACGTCGAGCTGGCGGTGCTCCTCACCGGTGCCTCGGGGCTCTTCGAGCTGTTCGCGCGCCGTTCGGTGCCCTGGCGTACCCGGGTCCACAACTGTGTGCAGCTGGCCGGTGGGTTCGTGCTCGGGCTGGTGATCCAGGCGGTGGCGTACAAGGTCCTGTGGGGCCTCTCCTTCGCCGACTTCAACCGGCAGGTGATCCTCGGGCAGACCGAGACGCACGAGGGTGCGCAGTACGCCGTCTGGAACTTCTTCGACCTGCCGACCGAGTCGGGGCGTTTCTTCATCCTGGCGCTCTACCCGTTCGCGCTGCTGATTCCCTTCGTGCCGCTGGTGTGGCAGCGAATCTCCGACTCCACCCGGCTGATCGCGCTGGCCGGGCTCGTCCTCGTCGTCGTCCCGATCCGGCGCGTCGACAACCCGCACACCACCACCGTCTCCGCCCTCGTCCTCCTCGCCGTCGTCCTCGCGGTGGCCGAGCTCTACGAGCGCGGCGCCCTGACGTCGGTTGAGCCGGAATCGCGAGGAACGAGCGAATCCGAGCCGAAACCAACACGGTCCGCCATCGCGCTACCTCTCGCTGTGCTCGGTGCCGCGTGGGCAGCCGCCACCCTCTGGATCGGCTTCGGCCTGCAGAGCATGCTCGGCGCGGTCCTCGTCGTGACCTTGGCCATCGCCGGGGCGGTCCTCGGAGGAGCGTTCCTCCGAGGAGCCACCGCGGCGGTCTCGGCCGGTGCGCTGGTGGTGCTGGCCTGCGTACCCGCTCTCGCCTCCGTCGACCACCTCGACGACATGCGCCGCGACGCGAAGTCGTTCCAGGTGACCGATGCGATCGCCCGCTGGGCGGGCCCCGAGTACGAGCGCTGCAGCGGCGGCACCCGCGAGGCGCTGGTGATGCCCAACTATCTCGAGCTCTACGACGCCCTCGACATCACCAACCCGACGCCCTACTACCTGTTCCACTACGACTTCGCGCAGTACGAGGACGTGCTGGTGCCTCAGCTCGAGGACGGCTCGATCCCGGTCATCATCGAGACGATGCCGCTGCACACGCCGCAGCCGTGGCTCACCGACGGCATCCGCGCCAACTATGTGCCGTGCTCGGTCGTGAGGATCGAGAAGCAGGCGACGACTGTCACGATCTGGACCCACAAGTCTCGCGGTGATGTTCAGCAGCGGGATCTCAGTGTTCGGGGTGGGGAGCTTGTTCCGACGCGGTGAGGGTTGTTGTGTTTTGGGGTTGGCGTTTGCCGCCGACCCTTGCTTGGAGGGTGTTCTCGGCGGCGTCCGGAGTAAAGGACGGCCTGCGGCCGCCGGCTGACGCCGGTCGCCTTCGGCGATCCTTGACACCGGCCGTCGCCGAGAAAAGATCTGGCTGGCTATCGGGCCGGCGGCAGGGGTTTGGTGCGGCGATGTGGGTTGGGCAGGGGCTTGGGTCTGAAGGTGAACGAATTTTCGTTCACGCCGATGCCGCTGTGGGGTGGTGCCTAGCTGGGGTGAACGAAAATTCGTTCGGCGGGGTGGGGTGAAGAAACTTTCGTTCACCCCGGGGAGCGTCGACTTCTGCAGGGGGTGAATGAATTTTCGTTCCCCGTGGGGCGTCCATCTCCCGAGGAGCGATTACCGTGGGCCACACTGGGGCCGCCGCCCCTGATAGCCAGCCAAATCTTTCTCGACGTGCTCCGGTGTCAAGGATCGCCGCAGGCGACCGGCGTAGCCGGCGGCCGCAGGCCGTCCTTTACTCCGGGGCAGGGCGAGAAACACTCGAGGACAGGGTCGGCGGCCCAGACCAGCCCCGCAGCGTCAAGCCGCGCTGAGCAGATCTGACGCGTCCCACAGTTCCGCCCCGGTTGCCTGCGACAGCGCGTACTTTCGGAGCATGCTCGATGCGGCGGCCACGCCGGCAACCCCCTCGCCCGCACGCCGAGTGCGTGAACCCGTCGGCCTGGTGAGATGGGCGACCTTCGCTGTGATCGTCGTGGTCGCCGTCGTACGTGCCGCGTACACCCTCACCGCACAGATGGAGCCGTTGACCGGGGACAGGGGAGCGCAGTACTACCTCGGTAAGCTCACGGCCGAGGGTGCGGTACCGCTGGTCGACTTCCAGCACGGCTGGAACGCCGGCTCATGGTGGGTGAACGCCCTGGTCTATCGGCTGGCCGGTGGCGATCCTCTGTGGTGGGAGTTCTTGTTGGGTCGCTTCTTTGCCGTGACCCTGTCTGCGATCCTCGTGGCCGCGATGGGGCTGCGCAGACGCCTGCATCCGGCTGCCATGGTCGCCATGGCGCTGGCCGTCCTGATGCTCGCATCGCCCGCTCAGGTGAAGTACGTCCTCCCAGTCGTCTTCGCGTTCATCCTCCTGCCCGGAGGGCGGCTCGACGCCGGACGCTGGTCGCTGGTCGTGCGGTTGCTGGTGCCGGCGGCCCTCTTCTGGCAGCACGTCGAGCTGGCGATCCTGCTGACCGGTGCGGCGGGACTGTACGAGCTCATCGGGCGGCGCGAGGCAGCGGTGCGGGAGAGAGTGACACGATGTGCGGCCCTCGCCGTCGGCATCCTGGCCGGATTCGTCTCGGAGGTGCTGTTCTACCGGATCGGCTACGGAATGAGCCTGGCCGAGCTCAACCGCCAGGTCGTCTTCGGTCAGGCCCAGCAGTTTCCGAACCACTTCGGCTGGCCCTTCTTCGAGGTGCCGTCCGACGGTGAGGGCTACCTCATCGTCGCCGTCTATCCCTTCCTTCTGCTGCTGATGTTCGTGCCGGTCATCTGGCGTCTGGCGAGCGACCCGACGCGGTTCCTCGCGTTGTGTGCACTGCTTCTCGCGACCGTCCCCGTCCGTCGTCCCGGGCCTGGACACGCCGAGACCGTGAGTGCGTTGGTGTTCGCGGCCCTGATCTTCGCCCTCTGCGACGTGTACGACCGCCGGGACCGGATCTCGTTGCCGAGCCCGCCGAGGTCCATGTCCGGCCGGCAGCTGGTGACCGCGATCGTGGGGTTCGCGACCGGGGCGGCGTGGGTGGGAGCAGCTCTGGCGTTCGGCTTCGGTGCCCGCAGCCTTGTCGGCCCAGTGATCCTCGTGCTGGTGGTGAGCGTCATGATGATCGGCACGAGGCTGCGGGCGAGGCTGGTCGCCGTCTCCGCGGGTGCCTGCCTCGTCCTGGGCGTGGTTCCCCTGGCCTCAGCCGTCGAGCACGTCGATGACCTGAGCCGGGAAAGCCGTCAGCTCGAGGCTGCCGATGTCTGGGGAGACGCGATACGACCTGAGATGACACGGTGCCTGAAGGGAGGCCGCACCGCCTTCGTGTTGGGCAACCAGCTGTCGTTGTACGACGCCCTCGATGTCGAGAACCCGACGCCGTTCTACCTGTTCCACTACGACTTCGGCCGCAACGAGAAGCAGCTGACCGCGATGATGGCCGGCGGCGAGGTCCCGGTGGTGCTGCAGACGACCGCGATGGCCCGCGGCGGCTGGGTGGAGACCGCGATCGAGAAGGACTACGAGCCCTGCGCCGAGGTCTGGATCGCGGAAGAGCACCGGCGTTTCCGCATCTGGGCGCACCGCTCGCTCGAGCCGTTCGAGAGGCGGGCTGTCACGGTCCGCCCCGACGGCACCAGAACCTTCAGCAAACTGTCCTAGCCGGGGCCAACTCGAGGGACACGCAACCAGGGGACGAGAGCACGGGAGAACCTGGCATAGGCTCGCCATCCGCCCGCAAGCCCACCCGAAGGTCCTGAATGCTCCGCTCCACCCACGAGCACCGTGTCGAAGTACGGCTTCCGAAGCGGCTGCTGGCGGCGATGGTGCTGGTCGCGTTCTTCGCGCTGAGCCTGAGCAGCTACGTCGCACTGACCCGGTCGCTGCAGTACCAGACCCGCGACGAGGGACCGAACGCCGGCTACGCGGTGGAGTTGGCCTCGGGACGGTTGCCCACGATCGATACGCCGGTGACGACGGACGCGCGCCGCTACCCCCAGGTCGTCGAGGGGCTGGGGACCATGGCGGATGAGCCGCACCGCCACATCTGGACCGCGAACCATCCTCCGCTCTACTACCTGATGTCGCTGCCGTTCGTGGCCGCGTCGGGGGTGCTCGACGCACCTCAGGTGATGGTCGTCGGGATGCGGATGATCAACGCCGTCGGCTCCGCGCTGTGCGTACTGCTGGTGGGTCTGATCGCCTTCGAGGTGACCCGGCGGGCGGCGACGGCGTTCCTGGCCACGGGGATCAGCGCCTCGTGTGCGGTGCTGGTGAGCGCTGGCGGGCACATCGCCAACGACGGGGTGGCAGTCGCGGCATCGTCGCTGACCATGCTGGCCACGATCCGGATCCTGAACCGCGGCCTGTCCCCGAAGCGCCTGACGCTGGTCGCGCTGGCCGGGGCCGCCGCGGCAGGGGCGAAGGCGCCCGGGGTCCTGACCGTCGTCCTGTGCGGTGCGGCCATCGCGCTGGCTCTGCTCCTCGAGGACCACTCCCGCCGCGGCGTGATCCGCGCACTGGCGGTCTCGGCCGTGGCCACCGGTGTTCCGGCGCTCGTCACCGGCTGGTTCTATGTCCGCAACATCGTCCTCTACGGCGATCCGACCGCCACCGGTGCGCTGCTGGAGAAGTTCGACCGGGAGTCGAACGGGACCTGGTGGCAGGTGCTGACGGACGGTGCGCTCTGGGAGGACTGGTACGAACGTCTGTGGGTGCCGGTGTCGGCGCAGGGCTACGTCGTGGTGGTCGATGTGCTCGCCCTCGTCGCGGTGGCAGGACTGATCGCGCTGGTCGTACGCCGCATGATCGCCGGGCCGGCGGACCAGCCCTCCTCGGCGGCGGGATGGTTGCTGCTCTCCGTCCACGCGGCCGTCATCCTGGCCAACCTGGTCGGGTTCGTCGCGGGTGGCGGAAACCCGAATGACCGCTATCTGATGCCGCTCATGCCCCTGCTGGCCACGGCGCTCGCTGTCGGCGTCCTGGCGCTCGTCGACCTGATCCCCGCCGGCTCGGGTGAGTCGCGGGCTCAGCTGATGGCCGCCGTGACGACCTTCGCGCTGGGCGTGTACGCCTTGCTGATCTTCGACTGGTTCGTCAGCTCGGCGGTCTACGCCGGTCGCCTGCCGAACTCCGAGTCGCGAGGCGCCGAGCTCGTCGTGGCCGCGGGCGTGGCGTGCGGCGTGCTGGCCGTCTGCCTCGCGGCCCGGCCCGTCAGGACGTACGCCGCCCGAGAACCGCTCCCAGACCAGCCAGCACCACATCGGCAAGGAGCAGGAGGACGCGCGAGGCGAGCGCGACGGTGAGCGCCTCGGGGACACCGATGATCGGGCCCAGGGTGAGGGCGAGCAGTGCCTCCCGGATCCCGGCGCCGGCCGGGGCAGGGATGAACGCGATCCCCGCGGCCCAGGCCAGGGCCATCCCACCGGTCGCGGCCGCGACCTCGAGCAGCCCCACCGAGGTGTAGGACTGCATCATCACGGCCAGATGGAGGCCGAAGGCCACCCAGGCGAGCACCGCCCAGCCGATGGCGGTGAAGAGCCCCCGCGCGGTGAGACGTACGCCGAGGGGCTCTTTCCCGAGCCGGGCGAAGAGCCAGTCGAGCGTGCCCGGGACGACGCGCGGGTGCAGGCAGACGGCCAGCGGCACCAGCAGGAGCAGCAGCCACCAGTAGCGGCTGAGCCCCTCGGACGACGACCAGGGAAGCAAGAGCGCGCCGACGCCGATGCCGCTGGCGACAACGACCCCCATGAAGAGGATGTTGGCGCCGAGCATCGTCCGGCGCGCGACGCCCCAGCGCAGCCCGAACTGCATCTGCGCGACGACCGGCCACACCGAGCCGGGCAGGTACTTGCCCAGCTGGGAGACGTAGAAGACCGAGTGGGAGTCGCGCAGCGAGGGCCGGATGCCCATGCCGTGCAGGAGGGCGACCCAGATCTGAGCGATCAGCATGGTGCCGACGATCGCCAGGACGCCGGCGATCGCCACGCGGCCCAGGCTCAGCTCCTGGACCGCCGTGGCCAGGTCGGCGCGCTGGCGCCAGACCAGGTAGGCGCCGCCGAGCACGACGACGAGGGCGAGACCGATCTTCAGCAGCCGCTTGGCAGGGCTGGGCGTAGCCGACGACCCGGTCTCCGTGGCGGAGACCGGGTCGGAGTGGGTCGTTGTCACAGGCTGGTCGTCCACGTCTCGCCGGATTGGGCCGAGGCCGTGTGGGCCTGGGTGTGCGGCAGATCGAACTCGGCGACCGAGGTCTGGTCGCGGAGCATCTCGGTGCCGGACTTGCCGAACCGCGCCTTCTTGGTGTGCTCCAGGTCGTCCTCGATGAGCACCCGGTTGGTGCGGATCAGGTCGGAGATCACCCCGAGCATCGCGGACATGAAGGCCAGGTTGATCAGCACGCCGCCGAGCAGCAGCGACTGGATGTGGTTGCCGTTGTCGCCGCTGAGCCACAGCACCAGGTAGCGCACGAACGGGATCGCACCGAGGACGAAGAAGAAGGCGGTGAGCCAGACGAAGATGGCGTACGGCTTGTACATCATGTAGGAGCGCACGATCGCCGCACCCGACTTCATGATGTGCTCCGGCATCGACTTGAACAGCCGCGACTCACGCGTCTTGGCGTTGGTCTCGATCGGCACCGAGGCGATCTTCATCCGCTTGTTGCCGGCCTGGATGATCGTCTCCATGCAGTAGGAGAAGCGGGTCACCGTGTTGAGCAGCATCAGCGACTCGCGCGAGTAGGCACGGAATCCGCTGGCCGCGTCGGGCAGGTCGGTCTCGGCGGCCATGTTGACCACCTTCGAGCCGACCTTCTGCAGCTTCTTCTTCAGCCCGGAGAAGTGCTCGATCCGGTCGACCTGCCGGTCGCCGATGACGATGTCGGCCTGGCCGTCGATGATCGGCTGGACCAGGTCGGTGATGCGGTCCTGCGGGTATTGATTGTCGCCGTCGGTGTTGACCACGATGTCGGCGCCCAGTTCGAGCGCGCGGACCACACCGTCGTGGAAGCTCCGGCCGAGACCCTGGTTGCGGGCGTGGTGCACGAACTCGCGCACGCCGTGCTCCTTGGCCACCTCGACCGTCCGGTCGGTGCACCCGTCGTCGACGATCAGGATCACGATCTCGTCGATGCCGGGGATCTGCTTCGGGATCGACTCCAGGACGGACGGGAGCGTCTCCTCCTCGTTGAGGCAGGGGACTTGAACGACAAGCTTCACAGGGACCTCAGGGCAAGTAGTGGGACCGAACACAGGTTTCGGGGGTTTCGTGAGGGGCTTCTGAGCCGCCACATTACCGCGTGGATTCCGCGGCCCCACGCCCCCTCGCGGGTGTCATCGGGCGTATGTGCTAAGGAAACCTGGCGTTCAGGACGGGTCCACGCGGCGTCTGCCACGGCGCCGGTCCAGCACCCGAGGAACGAGCAGCAGCCCCAGCGTCACCAGCGCGCCGAGGAGCGAGACCACGGCACCCGTACGCAGCCCCGGGGCCTCGTAGCGCAGCGTGACCGTGTGGGTTCCCTCGGGGACGGGCACCGCGGCGAAGGCGTGGTTGCCGGCGACCAGGTCCACCGAGCGGCCGTCGACGGTCGCCGACCAGCCCGGACGGGCGATCGAGTCGGCGACCACAAGGTAGCCGGCTCCGTCCGCGGTGACCTCGGCCGAGATCGTCTCGGCCTCGTCGCGGCGTACGTCGACCCGGGCGGTCGAGCCGGACGCGGCCGGCGTCGAGTCGTCGTCGAGGAGCACCGTGCCGGGCGCGACGCCCTCGGTCAGCCGGCGGACCCGGGTCGGGCCGTCGGTGACGACCTCGCTGGTGCCGGCCCAGCGGATCCGGGGCAGCGCGCTCGCGTGCTCGTAGACGACCGCCCCGGCCGAGGCGTGCACCACCCGGAGGCCGTCGCCCTGTTCCGGCCGGACCGCGGCACAGACGGCGGAACCGTCGGTGCGGCCGGCGAGACGGACGGGCTTCCGCTTCCCCGCGAACGAGATGGTGACCGGCACCGGTCCGGCGGTGAAGCGGTGGTCGGGCACCGCGACGCGCATCTTCTCGCCGCGCCCGAGCGGCCGGTTCACGGCGATGGCCCGCTCGGAGGTGACCTTCTCGGCGCCGGTCCCGACGCTCACCCGGACGATCGTCGGCGTCTGCGCCCGCGGCTTCAGGCCGTCGGGCACGGTGACCTCGATCCCGCGCAGGTCGCCCTGCGGGACCCGGCACGTCGCCTGCTGGCCGGGCATCACGGTCAGCGGCTGCCGCTGCGCGCGCAGCACCGGCGTCGGCTCCGAGGTGCCGATGACCTCCAGCGGCTGGGTCACCCAGTAGCGGACCGAGAGCTGGTCGAGCACCGGCTGTCGCCCCGGCGAGGGCACGTTGGCGGGGAAGTCGCTGTAGGTCCTGGACAGCTGTGCGTCCGGGCTGACCGCGGCGATCAGCGCCTTCCACTCCGGTGAGGTGAACTCATGGCCCGTCGGCGTACGCAGCCGGTAGTGGTCGGCGACGCCCGAGTGCTCCCAGCCCGAGGCGCCGTAGCGCTCCTCGCCGAGGTTCTCCTTCAGGAACTCGTGGGCCGGCGTGACCGGATAGAAGTCGTCGCGATCGGTGAGCGGCAGCACCTCGCGCGCGAACATCGTGCTCTGCGCGAGCACCGCCAGCACGAGCACCAGCGGGCCCAGCAGCCGCAGCCTGCCCCGCAGCAGCAGCGTCGCCGCCACCGCGAGGACCGAGACGGCTCCCAGCAGCGCCGGCACCCGCAGCTTCGCGGCGACGTCGGGGATCGGCCGCGGAGCGCCGTCGATGTAGGCGTAGGCCGCGTACAGGAAGTACGCAGCCACCCCGACGGCCGCCAGCAGCACGACGAGCGCCACCACCACCCGCGGACGCCGGGACCTACCCTCCCCATCAGGAGACGGCGAGCCCTCGGCCCGCTGGAGGAGACGCTCCAGCCCGATCCCGGCGAGGACCGCACACAGGAACCCGAAGATCGAGTTCGCCCGCCCGAAGCTGTTGGAGCTGTAGCCGGGCAGCTTCTGCAGCAGCTCGAGCGGCAGCCCACCGATCCACAGCAGCCAGACGATCGCGGCCAGCACGACCCCGAGCAGGGCGGGCGTCGAGGGGCGGCGACCGCCGGGGAGCCTGACGACCAGGGCGCACAGGACCAGGATCAGCGCCGCGACGCCGACGAACGAGATCGACTCGATCGGGTTGTCCTTGCCGGCCCACAGCCCGTCGACACAGGTGCCGTAGACGTCGGGGGCGACGGTCGTGAGCGCGAGGCTGGCGGGCTTGACCTGGTTGGGGACGCGCTCGTCGAGCCCGAGAGCGCTCATGTTGCGCGCGAAGGGGAGCACCTGGACCGCGGAGAGCGCGACCCCGAGCCCGACCCCGCCCGCGGCGATGCCGCCCGCGACGAGCGTGCGGCGCACGTCGCGCAGCGCGAGCGCGCGCACGACCACGTAGATCCCGCCCAGGGTCAGCGCGAACATCGTCACCGCCGGGAACCCGCCGAGCAGCATCGCCGCGACCACCAGGCCGACGGCGGCGAGGTCGCGCGCGCCGCGCTCCCGCACGGCACGGTCCAGGGCCCACAGCAGCAGCGGGACCAGGCAGGCGACCTTGGTGTGGGGCCAGTTGGTCCACATCATCATGAAGCCGGAGGTGAAGAAGACCGTCCCGGCGACCAGCGCGATGCTGCGCCGCACCCCGAGACGTCCGAGGAACAGCACCATCCCGACCAGCACCAGGACCAGCTCGGTCAGCTTCACCCAGGCCGGCGCCAGCCAAATCGGCATCACCCAGTAGGGCCACGAGACCGGGCTCAGCACCGCATGGTTCGGCAGCGAGGCCAGCGGTGCGCCGCCCACCTCGTAGGGCGCCCAGGTCTGCCAGTTGCCGTGGCGTACGCCCTCGACGATGTTCTCGACACCGGGCAGGTAGTAGTCCCAGGTGTCGCCGCGACACCAGAGCGTCCCTTGCGGGATCGGGCCGTCGGCGGCGTACGGCATCATCGCGTGCAGCCATCCGGTGTCCAGCAGCATCCCCTGACCCACGAGTGCGGGACCGAAGGTCACCGCGACGAAGAGGACCAGAAGCGCCAGGACGACGCCCGAGCGCCACCGATCGGATGCAGTCACAACAGGGGAGGGCACAAGCCGGAAATCTATGAGTAGTCGGGAACGGGTGCCGGTAGCGCGCGCGGTAGGTCGGTCAAGTTGTCTTTCCGCCGTCCGGGTCGACGCAGAGGCCGCGCTTGGTCGCGACGGCCACCAGACCGGTGCCGGTGTCCGGCCGGAGCCGCTGCAGGGCCATGAAGGGGCTGGTCGCGAGGGCGATGGCGGCTCCCTTGAGCCGCCCGCTGGGCTGGAACGTACGCCCGGTCGCCCGGGTGAGCTCCTCGGGTGTGAGGTCGCCCACCTTCGCCAGCTTCCTGGCGTCGATCCGGTTGCGGACCGCCTCCAGCGCGTAGCCGAGCGGCCAGCCGTAGACGGTGATGTCGACCTCGTCCAGACCGGCCTCCTCCAGCCGGTGGGTGAGCTCCTCGGGGCTGTAGCGACGGAAGTGCCCGGCATGGCGGTCCATCGGCCCGAACCGCTCCTGGAAGGCCGGGACGGAGAGCACCAGCTGCCCGCCGGGGCGGAGGTGGGTGACCCATTCGGCCAGCGCTCCCTTGTCGTCCTCGATGTGCTCGAGCACCTCGAAGGCACAGACCATGTCGTACGCCACCCCGGTCTCCAGCTCCGAGGACATCGTGTTGAGCACGGTGCCGCCCAGGCACGTGATCCGCTCGTACGCCACCGCGAACGAGTCCGCGTCGGGCTCGATCCCGAGATAGTCGGCGCGTGTGGCCAGGCGGGCGCCGAACGCGCCCTGGCCGCAGCCGATCTCCAGCGCCGTCGCCGGAGCCAGCCGGTCGACGATGCGGCTGACGACGTCGTAGCGGAGCCAGGCCCGGGGCGCGAGCGGAGGCAGCGGGCGGTCGGTGGCGGTGAGTGGTGTCATCTGGTTCCTGGGTCGAGATCGGGTCAGTGGAGACATTCGAGGATGGGGGAGGCGACGGCCCGCGGCGTGTAGTGCTCCCGCGCCTGCTCGTACGCCGCCTCGCGCAGGCGCTGGGCGTCGTCCGGGTCGTCGGCGAGCTTCGCCAGGGCGGCGGCGAGCTCCTCGGGGCTGCCGGGGGAGACGAGCATGGCCGCGCTCTCCAGCATCCGTCGCTGCGGCGCGGTGTCGGAGGTGACGACGACCGCGCCGGCGGCGGCGCCCTGGAACGCCTTGTTGGGCACCACCCGGCGTGCCTGCGGGACGGTGCCGAAGATGCCGAGGCTCACGTCGAACCCGGCGACGAAGTCGGGCAGGTCCTCGGCGTCGACCCAGTCGACCCAGGAGACGCGCGGGTTGCCGGCGGCGAGGCGCCGGGCCTCGTCGTACTGCTGGCCCTGGCCCACCATCGTCACCTCGATCCGCTCGTCGTCGGCGAGGAGGTCGAGAGCGTCGGCGATCACCGGAGCGCCGTGGGTGGGGGAGAAGAGGCCGACGAAGACGGCCTGCAACGGCGCCTCGGTCGGCCGCTCGAGCGCCCGGGCACCCGCGTCGAACCACTCCGTGGTGGCCCCCACCGGGCACACCACCGAGTGCCTGCGTACGTCCTCGGGCAGTGCCTGCTGCTGCTCGACCGTGTCCACGATGACCACGTCGGCCCGCTTCAGCGCCATCGCGTCGATCGCCTTCATCAGGCGCAGCTTCAGGCCGCCGGAGCCGGCCAGCCGCCGGTTGGTGGCGACCCCGGCCGCCGAGACCATGTGGTCGAGCAGGATGGTGGAGCGGGGGTGGAGGAGGCGGGCCAGGTGCACGTCGAAGTGACCCAGATAGCCGACCAGGACGGCGTCAGGACGCCCGTCCCGGCGCCGGCGCAGCGACTCCGCGGCCAGGCCGCCCCAGCAGGTCAGCAGGCGCAGCACGAGCAGCGGCAGCCGCCACGGTTGTCGCAGGATCGCGACCCTCGCGGCGGTGTCCAGACCGAGTGGCCGGTTGACCTCGGTGACCTCCGCGCCACAGGCTCGTAAGCCCTCGATGAGTACCGCGACCCGCGGATGGGAGGCCACGTCGTAGGTGCCGAAGGCGACGATGTGCATCACCTCAACGTTAGGGTCGAGGGCAAGGAGAGATCGAGCAGCACACCCCGCATCTGAGATGTCGGCACCCGAAAAGTGCTGCCAGGGAGGACCTGTGGGCCGAGGCTGGACGAAGGCGGTGCCGCTCAAGGCGGTGGTCGTCGGGATCGTCGTCCTCGTGGCGGCGTACGCGATCCATCGCAACTGGCACGCGCTCGTGCGGGGCTTCCAGGAGCTGCCCCTGTGGGTGCTCGGGGTCGCCTTTCTGCTGACCGTGCTCGCCCAGGGCGTGGCGCTGCTGATGTGGCGGGTGGTGCTCGCCGATCTCGGCTCGCCGCTGCCGCTGGTGCCCGCGGCCAGGATCTTCTACGTCAGCCAGCTGGGGAAGTACCTGCCCGGCTCGGTGTGGACGATCGTCGGGCAGATGGAGCTCGCCCGCGCCGAGCGGGTGCCGCGGCGTACGTCTCTGACCCAGGGGGTGCTCGTGCTGGCGATCGCCGTCGGCGCCGGGGTGATGGTGTCGGTGCTGCTGATGCCGTTCCTGGGGCAGGAGACGTTCGCGCGCTACTGGTGGGCGGTCCTGCTCCTGCCGCTGATCCTGGTCGCGCTGCATCCGCCGGTCTTCGCGAAGGCCGTCGACACCGTGCTGAGGCTGCTGCGACGTGAGCCGCTCGAGGTGCTGCCGACCTGGCGGGGCATCGGCACGGCGCTCGCGCTGCAGGGCCTGGTCTGGCTCCTGCTGGGCCTCCAGATCTGGGTGGTCGTGGTCGGCCTGGGCGGCGACCCGCTGCCCTCGTTGCTGGCCAGCGTCGGCGGCTACGCGCTCGGGTTCAGCCTGGGTATGGCCGCGATCGGGCTCCCGGCCGGTGCCGGGCTGCGCGAGGCGGTCCTGGTGGTCGCACTCTCGGGCGTCCTCTCGCCCGGGCTGGCGCTGCTGGTCGCCCTGCTGGCCCGGGGGATCGCCGTCTTGACCGACGTCGCCGTCGCCCTGGTCGCCGCCTTCCTGACCCGACGCGCCGGCGACCTTCCAACACCCGCCCCGTCCCAAGCCAACGAACCACTCGGGAGATCCCTGTGCCCACCGCACGGCCCACCGCACCGCAGCTCTGGACCGCCGGCCTGATCGCCAACCTCATCACCTGCGCCGGCGTGTGCGCCGGCTACGCGCTCTCCTCGCCGCTCTACGGCACCAAGGACGAGGTGGCCCACGTCGACCACGCCTACCAGCTCTGGCACGGCACCCTGATCAGCATCGGCGACCCGATGCGGATGCCGCAGATCTGGGGCTACACGCTGCCCTTCGACTGGACCGGACAGCATCCGCCGCTCTTCTACCTGGTGCTGGCACCCGTGGTCGGACCGCTCACCGACGCCGGCCACCTGCTCGCCGCCGGGATGGCCGCGCGCGGCATCTCCGTCGTGATCACCTGCCTGGTCGTGGCCGCGGTGATGTGGACGACGCGCCTGATCGTCCCCACCCGTCCCGAGGTGTCGGTCGCGGCCGGCCTCGTCACCGCGCTCAGCCCGGCACTGACCAGGCTCGGCGGCGTCGTCTTCAACGACAACCTGTTCGTGCTCTGGGCCACCCTCCTGGTCGGGCAGACCGTCTGGCTGCTCCGCCACGGGCCCCGGACCCGCGGGCTGGTGCTCTTCGGTCTGTACGCCGCAGCCGCCCTCGGCACCCGGCTCCCCGGTGTCGTCTTCATCGGACTGTGCGCGACGACCCTCGGTCTGGTCTGGCTCCTCGGCCCGCGCCGTGACCTGGCGGGCATCCTGCGCCTGGGGGTCGCGGTGCTCCTCGCCGTCGCCGCCAACGCATGGTTCTACGTCCGCAACTTCCGCGCCACCGGCAACTGGTCCGGCATGCAGACCGACCTGGTCGGCAAGCCCGGCGGCCCGCTGCACGACCGAGAGGTACGCCCCGTGCTCGATGTCGCCGCCGACCCGGACATCTGGCGCCAGCTCCTGATCCCGCCGGCGCTCCAGGAGCACGTCACCATCGGCGCCGTGCTCACCATCGCCCCGCTCGTGCTCGGCCTGGTGGTCGGCCTCCGTGCCTTCTCCCGGCACCGGCGAGAGCCCGTCCGGGTGGCGACGGCGCTGCTGCTGCTCGCCCTGACCGTGGTCATCGTCGGGATCCAGCTCAACTATGCGGCGGGTGGCGGGGGTGCGTACTGGCGATATCTCATCCCGCTCACCGTCGTGACCAGCCTGCTCACCGCGCTCGGGCTCGCCGCCACTCCGCGGCTGGCGGGGCCCGCGGTCGCGATCTGGGCGGCGGCGACGTTCGCGGTCTTCGCCGCCCACATCGCCCCGCCGAACCCCGCCGGAGGCGACCTGGCGACCGCGCCGGTCTTCCAGTCGGCGGCCTGGGCAGCGACGGGCGTCGCGGGGGTCGCGGGCGTGGCCGCTGTCGTGAGCGTCCTTTTGGTCGCCGTCGCCCGGTCCCGGTAAGATCTCATCTGATCTGTCGTGCCCTCATCCGGAAGTGAAACATGACCGCCCTGGACCCGAGAGCGCCGCTCGTGCTCGATACACGCGAGCTCGGCCGCCGCCCGGGGTCCGAGCGTCACGTGGAGCTGACGGTGCCGGCGCCGGCGGATCTTGGTATCGAAGTCCTCAACGTCCCCGAGGGTTCGCCGGTCGAGTTCGACCTGCGGCTCGAGGCGGTCATGGAGGGCGTGCTGGTCACGGGGACGGCTTTCGCTGTCCTCGAGGGCGAGTGCGTGCGGTGCCTGGAGCCGATCGAGGACGAAACCGAGGTCGACATCCAGGAGCTGTACGTCTACAACGACTCTCGTGACGGCCAGGACCCTGATGAGGACGACGAGACCAGCCGGACCGAGGGCGACCTGATCGACCTCGAGCCGGTGCTCAGGGATGCGGTGGTGCTCGCACTGCCGTTCCAGCCGATGTGCCAGGACGACTGTCCGGGACTGTGCCCCGAGTGTGGGGCGCGGCTCGCGGACGATCCCGGGCACGACCACGGCGACAAGGTCGACCCGCGCTGGGCGGGGCTGGCTTCGTTGAAAGACGACTCCAGCAACTAAGGTAATCCAGCACAACAGGCTTCAGTAGCCGGTCGAGATCCGGCCGGTCGAATTATGAGGAGATAACAGTGGCTGTTCCGAAGCGGAAGATGTCGCGCAGCAACACCCGTCACCGCCGCTCGGCCTGGAAGGCCGTTGCGCCGACCCTGGTGACGTGCGCGAACCCCGCCTGCGGCGCCAAGCACATCCCGCACCGTGCGTGCGGCGAGTGCGGCCAGTACGGCGCTCGCGCCGAGCGTCGCCAGGTCCTCTGATCTGACACGCGGTTAGTCTCCTGACCAACTACGCCGAGCTTCGCAAAGCGCTCGGGGATCCGATCCTGGACCCCGAGCTGCTTGAGCGTTCGCTGACCCATCGGTCCTACGCCTACGAGAACGGTGGCCTGCCCACCAACGAGCGCCTGGAGTTTCTGGGCGACTCGGTGCTCGGCGTCGTGGTCACCGAGACCCTCTATCGCACCCACCCCGACCTGCCCGAGGGCAAGTTGGCCAAGCTGCGGGCGGCAGTTGTGAACGCCCGCGCCCTGGCCGAGGTCGGACAGGCCATCGGACTCGGCCAGCACATCAAGCTGGGCCGTGGCGAGGAGGCCACCGGTGGGCGCGAGAAGGCGTCGATCGTCTCCGACACCGTCGAGGCGGTGATCGGAGCGGTCCACCTCTCCGGTGGCATCGAGGTCTCCACCGTCCTCGTCCACCGTCTCTTCGACCCCCTCATCGAGGCGGCCTCCGACCTCGGTGCCGGGCTCGACTGGAAGACCTCCTTGCAGGAGCTCGCCGCCGAGCGCGCCCTCGGTGTGCCCGAGTACGTCATCACCGACGAGGGCCCCGACCACATGAAGACCTTCACCGCGAAGGTCCGGGTCGGCGACCAGCTCTACGGCAACGGCGTCGGCCGCTCCAAGAAGGAGGCCGAGCAGGCCGCCGCGGAGACGGCCTACGGCGAGATCCAGGCCGCCGCCGCCTCCTCCGCCTGAGGGCCTGACCTGTGCCTGAGCTCCCCGAGGTCGAGGTCGTACGCGCCGGCCTCGAGCGCCACGTCCTGGGCGCGAGGATCGTTGCCGTCGAGGTCCTGCACCCCAGGCCCGTGCGCCGCCACCTCGCCGGTGCCTCGGCCTTCGCCGAGGAGCTGAGGGGCCGCGTGCTCATCGGCGCTCGCCGCCGTGGCAAGTACCTGTGGCTGCCGCTGGACTCGGGTGATGCGCTGATGGCGCATCTGGGCATGAGCGGCCAGATGCTCGTCCAGCCTCCGTCCTCGCCCGACGAGCGGCACCTGCGCGTCCGCCTCCGGCTCGACGGCGCCGCGGAGGGCCGCGAGCTCCGCTTCGTCGACCAACGCATGTTCGGCGGCCTCGCGATCAGCCCCGGGGGAGCCGAGCTCCCGCCCGAGATCGCCCACATCGCCCCCGACCCGCTCGAGGCCGCCTTCGACGCCGAGGCGGTCGTCCGGCGGGTCCGGAGATCGACCAGCGGCATCAAGCGCATCCTGCTCAACCAGACGGTGATCAGCGGAGTCGGCAACATCTACGCCGACGAGGCCCTGTGGCGCGCGAAGCTGCACGGCGAGCGGCCGGGGGACCGGCTGACCGGCCCGAAGGTGCGCGAGCTGCTCGGCCACGTACGCGACGTGATGACCGAGGCCCTGGGTCAGGGTGGCACCTCCTTCGACGCGCTCTACGTCAACGTGAACGGCGAGTCGGGCTACTTCGATCGGTCGCTGGCTGCGTACGGACGTGAGGGTGAGGCCTGTGATCGGTGCGGTTCCCCGATGCGCCGCATCGCCTTCATGAACCGCTCCTCCTACTTCTGTCCCACCTGCCAACCAGCCCCTCGAGCCAGGCGAATCCAGGCCAATTAGCCCATCTGGGCTATTGCTCGGGGCCCTTTCGGGTCACCCGAATATTGCGGGCCGATGACAGTTCCGACGATCCTCAGCGTTAGTTAAGAAATCCAGATTCGGGTGGGTTAATCTCTTTGCCGTTCGTCCTGGGAGCAGCGCGCTGCACCTGCCGGGGGGCAGACGACACACCGCTGTGTTCGGGCCGGCGGTCCAGCCGGGTGGCGACGTGGTCATCCGGATCTCGGGACAGACAAACCACGGCCCACCCATAACGGCACAGGCGTGAACCACCACTCCCTGCCATCGGTTGGTCAACAGCTCGACAAGGACAACAGGTGGCTCCCCACAAGCTCGCCGTATCCGGTCAAGCGCCCACGAAGCGCTCGCAGGATCTGGACTTACCCCAACCCCGTGTAGCCAACGCTCAGGCCGAGCGGACGCGGACCATCCCGGTCGCCATGGCTGCCGACCTCAATTACGCCAAGCCGATGTCGGTGGCAATCACGTCGCTGCTGGAGAACTCAGGGCCCGACACCGGCTACGACCTCAAGATCCTGGTGGCCGAGGAGTACCCGGCGGGCGTGCGCGACCAGATCCTCAGCTTCGAGACCCGCTATCCGGGCCACACGATCACGTTCGTCGTCGTCGACGACTTCGCCGATGTCAAGGTCAGCACCTCGCACCTGACGGCACCTGCGTACTTCCGGCTCAAGCTGCCTGACCTCTTCCAGGACGTCGACAAGATCATCTACCTCGACGTGGACACCGTCATCGAGAGCGATCTGTCGGCGCTCTACGGGCAGGACGTGCACGACGTCTACGTCGCCGCGGTGCCGGCTGCCGTCTACCACCTCCGCTCGACGGAGGCCGCTCAGGCGATCGGCCTCCCGTCCTTCCAGCGCTACGTCAACTCCGGCGTCATGGTGATGAACCTGGAGAAGATGCGTGAGCACGGCCTGGTCGAGGAGTTCCTCGAGCTCTCCGCCAAGGAGTTCGACTCCGACGATCAGGACATCATCAACATCGTCTGCTACGACGGCATCCGCCATCTTCCGCTCCGCTTCAACCTGATGACGAAGTACGGCCCCAAGAACGTCGAGGAGTTCTGGAGCAGGCCGGCGGTCCAGCGGGTCTGGTCCCGAGACGAGTACGACGAGGCGATGAGCTCGCCGGTCATCATCCACTTCGCGGACAAGCGCAAGCCGTGGATGGATGTCTCGGCCGACTTCGCGGAGCGATGGTGGCAGTACGCCGCGATGAGCCCGATGTGCGCCGAGATCGTGGCCACCTACCTGGCCGACGCGGTAGCCGCGGCAGCTGGGACCGCCTCGGCCGTCCGCACGCGGCTGAGGAGCCGGGTGGTGACCCTCGAGCAGGAGCTCCAGGGTCGTGATCAGGAGCTCGCCGACACCCGTGGCTCGGTCTCCTTCAGGATCGGGTCCCTGATGACGTCCGGACCCCGCGTCATCCGCAACTCGCTCAAGCGAGATGTCCGCCCGCCACAGCAGCGGGCCCGCGTCGTCGAGAAGTAGCCCGATGCTGCGGCGGCTCATGCGCCGGTTCGATCGGAACCAGACCAACCGCGGGTCCGCCCGCACTGTCGTCACCCCAGAAACACAAGGAGGAACCATGCCTGCCGGTATGGGCGAGCAGCCGACCAACAAGCTCGGGCTGCGTCATCGGATGGTGCGCGTCGCAGAGGTGGACGGCGAACACAAGCTGGTGCTGTTCGGTCGCCCGACCAGCGGCGGTCCGGTCGTATCCCGCTACACCCGGCTGCTCGACCAGCAGACGCGGCTGCAGACGAAGGTCGAGCGTCTGCGTGGCCGGCTGGGGGAGACTCTCGCCGACGACTCGGCCCTCGATCGGCCCTACTACGTGAAGCCCGACAGCGAGGAGCGGCTCGGGATCGATGAGATGGTCGCCACCCTGGCCGAGCACGACGTGATCTCCTTCGACATCTTCGACACCGCCCTTCACCGAACCGTCGAGCG
Source organism: Nocardioides sp. NPDC047086 (assembly GCF_040643685.1). Taxonomy (NCBI): domain Bacteria; kingdom Bacillati; phylum Actinomycetota; class Actinomycetes; order Propionibacteriales; family Nocardioidaceae; genus Nocardioides; species Nocardioides sp. NPDC047086. The sequence continues at coordinate 71,677 of NZ_JBEYUV010000010.1, read as the reverse complement.
TCCCAACGACGTCTTTCGGATCATGGGGTCCCGGCTGGGCATCGACAGGTTCGCGCGCATCCGCAAGAACGCCGAAGGCCACGCTCGCATGGAGAAGGGCCGCCGCCACGGCACGCGGGAGGTCACCCTCCGTGAGATCTACGCGGTGATGGAGGAACGCTACGGCGCGCCCCCGGCATGGGAGGAGATGGAGCAGGCCCTCGAGGTCGAGGTCTCCCGCGCGAACCCGTACATCAAGGCCGTCTTCGACCGGCTCATCGCGATGGACAAGACCATCGTGTTCATGTCTGACATGTACCTCCCGCGGGACGTCCTGGAACAGATGCTCGTACGCAACGGATTCACCGGCTACGAGAAGGTCTACGTCTCCAACGAGTATCTGCGCCGCAAGGGCGACGGGACCCTGCAGAAGGTGCTCATCGACAACTACGGCAGCGAGACGTCCATCGTGCACGTCGGCGACGTGTACGAGGCGGACGTCGAGAAGTCCGTCAAGGCCGGGCTCGCAGCGGTCTACAACCCCGACCAGCACCAGCTCGTGCGGGAACCGGACATGGGCAACCTCGCCGGGAGCTTCTACGGTGCGCTGGTCGACAACACCCTCGGCGCTGGTACCTGGACCGAGGGACTCCACTACACGCACGGCTATCGCGTCGGCGGGATCCTCGCCCTGGGATTCTGTGAGTTCATCGAGCAGGTCGTTCGCGAGAAGTCGGTGGACAAGGTCCTGTTCTGCGGTCGTGACTGCGACGTCCTCTCCCGCGTCTACGAGCGTGACTACGGCAGCGTGGACAGCGCCTACATCGACATCTCGCGCTATGCGGTCTCCGGGATCACGCTGGACCTGAACTTCGATGACTACATCGGCCGATCCTTCTTCCGCTGGTTCGGCGAGTCGCGCAACTCCAAGACCATCGAGCAGCTCATGTGCGACACCGGGTTTGACTACCTGGTGCCCTACCTGGAGCAGGCTGACATCGAACGGTTCCTGTTCCCGGCCAGCGCCAACCGCCGGAAGCTCGAGCAGTTCTTCTGGGACCACAAGGCGGTCATCGAGGAGCACAACCGCACCAGCAAGGAGGCCGCCAAGCGCTACTTCGAGAACGCTGTCGGCGATGCTCAGCGCGTGCTGATCGTCGACATCGGCTGGAGCGGAACGTGCCTGACCGCGTTGCGGCACTTCTTCCGTACGGCGATGGCCGATCGCTCGCTGGAGGTGTTCGGCGCGCTGATGTGCACGAGCCGCTCCGAGCAGCTCACCGACGCCGTCGCGGACGGGTTCATCAGTCCCTATGTCTACTCGCCGTTCGCGAACATGGACCTGACCCGGTTCATGATGCCGGGTGGTCGGAACGCGGTTCGCCGCACCGACCTCCTCCACCACCCGCTGGAGTATCTCTTCACCGAGGTGGCGTCCAGCGTCGTCGGCTACGGCTTCGACGAGGACGGCAACCCGATCGCGCTGCGCGGCAACAATGCGCCCCGCAATGTCGAACAGATCTCTGAGATGCAGCGCGGCATCGAGGACTTCGTGACCGCCTACCGCGCCTACTCCGGTGCTCACGCCGACATCCGGCCGGTCTCGCCGTACGTCGCCTTCAATCCGCTTCGGGCCGCGATCGAGAACGAGGCGTACCTGTACGAGGTCTACAAGGACTTCATCTACGACGCCACACCGGCGCTGTTCGGCGAGGAGACACACACCGAACGTTTCGGCGATCTCTTCTCCCTCCCCGGCGCGACGACGTCGAACCCACTGGCGATCCCAGCCGCTGGGGTAACCGGAGTGCTGGAGCGGGCAGAGTCCGCCACGCCGCGCCGCATCGTCTTCATCTCGCCGGAGATGATCTATGCCGGTGCGCCACGCAGCCTCCTCCGGATGTGTAAGGTAGCAGCGGCCCAGGGCTTCGAGCCGGTCGTCTGGACGGCGAAGCCCGGGCCGTTCGCGAAGGAGTTCGAGGCATACGGCTTCCGGGTCGAGGTCGTCCGCACGAACCCCGCTCGACCGAACAAGGTGTTCAACCGTCTTCCCGATGGCGTCGAGCTGGTGGTGTGCAACACCGTCGTCACCGACGACTATGTCCGCGCACTCGAAGGCCGGGTCCCGGTCGTCTGGTACGTGCGTGAGGCCTCGAACCTCCCGGACTTCTTCAGGTCGAACCCGGAACGTCGCGAGACCCTGCGGCACAGCAAGAGCGTGTGCGTCGTCAGCGAGTACGCCGCGGCCGCCGTCGCCAAGTATGCCGAGGGCCCCATCGAGGTCGTTCACAACAGCGTCGAGGACGTCGCCGAGCTCGCCGGCCCCTACGAGTTCGAGGCCGGTGGCAAGCACCGGTTCATCCAGCTCGGCACCATCGAGCATCGCAAGGGCTACGACCTGTTCGTGGCGGCGTACAAGTCGCTTCCTGAGACCTACCGCGAGCGGGCCGAGCTTCACTTCGCCGGTGGATTCATCAACAGCGGTTCGAGCTTCAGCTCGTACCTGTTCGGCCAGATCGAGGGCGATGAGGGAATCCACTTCCACGGACTCGTCTCCGACGAGCGCCGCAAGATCGAGCTGCTCTCGCGGATGGACACGGTTGTGGTCGCGTCGCGAGATGAGTCGTTCTCGTTGGTGGCACTCGAGGGCGCCATGCTCTCGAAGCCCCTGATCGTGACCGAGAACGTCGGCGCGAAGTACGTGGTCGATGACGACAACGGTCTGGTGATCGAGTCGGGCAGCGTCGAGGCGCTCCGCGACGCCTTCATCGCCATGATGGACAAGGACGAGCAGAGCGTCCGCGCGATGGGTGCGGCGTCGCGCCGCTCGTACGACGAGCGCGCGAGCATGGACGTGTATCACCGAGACCTGGGAGCGATGTTCAACCGCAGGATCGAGGCGGGAGCCGTCGGTAGACGACGCGACTGGGCGAGACTCGAGGTGGCGGCGAAGTCGCCGAAGGCTGGTGTCCGGAACCGGCCCCAGCTGATTGTCTCCCTCACGTCCATCCCGACGCGGACCCACGTCCTGGGGACCTGCATCGACTCGCTGCTGCAGCAGACGATGCCGGCAGACCAGGTGGTGCTCTGGCTCTCGACGCAGAACTTCCCGCGCAAGGAAGCCGACCTGCCCCAGGACCTGGTGGGCCGGGTCGGCGACGGCTTCCGCATAGCCTGGGTCGACGGTGACATCGCGCCCCACAAGAAGTACTTCTACGCGATGCAGAAGTATCCCGACGCTCTCGTCATCACTGTCGACGACGATGTCGTCTACAGCGAGAACCTGGTCGAGAGCCTCTATCAGGGTCACCTCGAGAATCCCCGCGCCATCATCAGCGAGCGCGCCAACCTCGTCATGTTCCGACCCGACGGAAGCCTGCGAGAGTACGACGGATGGATCTACAACTGCCAGTTCCTCCGTGGCACGCAGTCCTACCAGTTGCTGCCGACCGGAATCGCCGGCGTGCTCTATCCGCCGGGCGCGCTGCCAAAGGCAGCCTTCGACGTGGATGCCATCCAGAGCACGTCGCTGCGCGCGGACGACCTGTGGCTCAAGGTCATGGCGACGATGAACGGCTATCCGGTGTGGATGCCGCGCAAGGAGGCCGGCTACGAGACGATCGAGGAAGTCCAGTCGGTGGGCCTGTGGCGAGCGAACAGCTTCCAAGGCGGCAACGATGCGGCGCTCAACCGTGTTCTCGACCATGTCCAGAACTCCCTGGGCGTTTCCCGCGACGCCCTGCTGCAGCGCATCCGAGGTGTCGCGGAGGACGGTCGTATGATCGGCCCGGACGACATCGACACGGCGCCGCTGATCTAGCAGGGACCGTACCGTCATGTCTTCGTTCAGACGGCTCGATATCCAGGGGCTGCGTGCACTGGCCGTCGGCCTGGTCATCGCCGGTCACGCCGGAGTGCCGGGCACCCCTGGCGGATTCATCGGAGTCGATGTCTTCTTCGTGATCTCGGGGTTCCTGATCACGGGTCTGCTCCTGCGCGAGATCGATCGCGACGGTCGGGTGAGCATCTCCAGGTTCTACGTCCGGCGCGCGCTCAGGATTCTCCCGGCCGCGACGGTGACCATGGTCTCGGTCCTGGTGGCCAGCGCGCTCCTGCTACCGGAACACCGGACCGAGTCGATCGCCGGCGACTCGGTGTGGTCGGCCGCGTTCATGGCGAACGTCCACTTCGCGCTGGATGCGGTCGACTACTTCAACACCGAGGCGCCGTCACCGCTCCAGCACTACTGGTCGCTGTCGGTGGAGGAGCAGTTCTACCTCGTGTGGCCGCTGGCGGTCCTCGTGGCCGCGCTGCTGGTCCGGGCGTCGACCAGGGCCTCGGCCACCACCGTGGTCGCAACGATGGCGGCGACTGTTGTCGTCGCGTCGGTCGCTTGGTCGATCTACGCCACAGCGATCAGCCCCGCGACCTCGTACTTCTCGACCTTCGCGCGTGCGCACGAGCTCGCCGTCGGAGCGCTCCTCGCCTGCTTGCTCAGGCGACGTGGGCCATTGAACCGACATGTCGGTGCGGTCCTCGGCGTGCTGGGTGCCGGCGCGCTTGTGTTCGCTGCTGTCACCTTCAGCGAGCACCTGCCGTTCCCGGGCGCACTGGCCCTGGTTCCGGTGATCGGCACTGCAGCACTTCTTGTTGCGGGTCCTGAGACACCGACGGGCAGGATCCTCTCTGTCGCGCCGTTGAGGTACCTCGGAGATCTCTCGTACTCCCTGTACCTGTGGCACTGGCCGGTGCTCATCCTGGTGCCCGAGCTGCTGCCTGGCGGTGGCTGGCCGGTGGCGCTGGTCGAGATCGTGCTGGTGCTCGTGCTGTCGATGGCGAGCTACCACTGGATCGAGCAGCCGTTCCTGCAGCGACGCCTCCCGGTGTTCAGGGGCGGACCCCGAACGCTGGCTCTGTGGCCGGCTGCCTTGGTGATCGCGCTGGTCGCGGGACTCGGCGCGCAGACCTACTCCGGCTTTCGTGCCGACCAGCGTGCGGTAGCGGCCGAGGCGTGGTTCCAAAACGACGACGCGGCGTACGCCGTCGATGAGAGTGCGCCCCTGCGTGCGCAGCTTCGCGCGGCCCTGGGGCTTGCCGACAGGGGTGCGCCGGTTCCGCCAGGTATGGCCGTCGATGTCGACGATGTTTGGGCTAGGAGCGGCTACGGGTGTGCTGCGACGTACGGGGAAACGGTTTCGCGCTACTGCGTCTACGGCGACGCGAAGGCTGATCGAGTCGTTGCCGTTGTCGGCGACTCGCACGCAGGTATGTGGCTGCCGGCTTTGGATCTGATCGCCCAGCGAGAGCGGGTACGGCTCGTTGCCATCATCAAACACTCGTGCCCGACGTGGGACGTTGCCACGACCAGCGACAAAATGCCTGACGCGGAGTGCGACGCGTTCCGTGAGTGGACGATGCGGCGGTTGGCGAAGATCCAGCCCGACACCATCATCGTCGGCACCAGAGCCGGGCTGAAGTCGCATCCAGGTGATCCCAGGGACCTCGGGGAGCAGTGGGAGACCGGAGTGAGGAGCGTCGTTGATCGACTGACGGGGATATCGGCGGATGTGCGGGTTCTGGCCGATATCCCTTCGCGGCCGGATCCTGCCGACTGCCTCGCGTCGGCTGACCGGCTCGACGAGTGTGTGACCGTAGCCGCCGGTGTCGAGGTGGAACGCAACCAGTTGACCCGACGTGCGGTCGAGGGGACCGATGCTCGTTTCGTTCCGACGGTCGGCCTGATGTGTAACCGACGCTGCCCGCTGGTCGTTGGAGAATCGATCCTCTACCAGGATCTGAACCACGTAACGGCGAGTTGGGCGAAGCATGTGGGCGAGGACCTCGCCGAGCGACTCGGCCCGCTCGAACGCATCGAGATGACTTGTAGTGACGCCTCGTCGAAAGACTCTGCCCCGCAGTCCCATAGGCCAGCTGGGGTCCATCCTTGCGCTGCGAAAGAGAACGACGAATGACTGACGGCATGACATCCCCGGCCCAGATGACGAAGCTCGAGGTCGCAGGGCGGAGTTACACGGTCTGTGTGCCACACGCCGAGATCGACTACATCCAGTCGAACCTGGTACGCACCGGCCGCCCCTATGAAGAACAGATGCTCGAGGCGATGGTCGCTGCCCTCGAGCCGGGAGACCTCGTGGTCGATGTCGGGGCGAACATCGGCAACCACACCCTGTACCTGGCGGTGGTCGGAGGGCTCCGCGTCGTCGCGTACGAGCCGAATCCTGAGCTGGTCGCGGGAATCACCGCGAGCCTCGAGGCCAACGACCTCGGTGACCGGGTCGTCGTCCGGGACGTCGGCGTCCACGCCACGTCCGCACGCGGCACGCTTGCTGACCTCGATGCGACGAACCTGGGGGCGCAGTCCGTCGCGGTCGCGGACGAGGAGGGCGACTTCGCGGTCGTCGCTCTCGACGAGGAGCAGTTTCCGGCCCGCGTGGCGGCGCTCAAGATCGATGTCGAAGGGGCCGAGATCGACGTGCTCGAGGGCGCGGTCGAGCTCATCGGCCGCGACCGCCCTCTCCTGTACGTCGAGTGCGGAACGCTGACGGGATATCAGAAGGTCTCCTCGTGGATGAGCCGGATGGGCTACGTCCAGACGGGCACCTACAACCTCACGCCGACCCATGTCTTCCGCCCTGCCGCGGGGACGCCGGAGGAGGCCGAGGTGGGCGCCGCGCTGGTGACGGCGACCGAGGAGATCTACCGCCTCAATGCGTTGAAGCGGTCGCTTCGTGACCGGATCAGCGCGTACGAGAACGGATCGGCGTGACGGGCTGGCGCCGGCGGACGGACGCCGGGGTCCGTCGGGCGAGAGCGATGCTGGGTGGCAGGCCGACGCTCAGCGTGGTCGTGCCGGTCTACAACGTGGCGGAGTACGTCGAGAAGAGCCTGCGCAGCATCCTGGACCAGCCGCGGAGCGAGATCGCGAGGCTCGAGGTGATCGTCGTCGACGACGGCTCGACCGACGGGTCGGCACAGATCCTGCGACGCGTGGCCGCCGAGGAGGGCTGCGTCACCGTGATCACCCAGCCGAACTCGGGGGTCTCGCGTGCGCGCCACACCGGGATCGATGCGGCGACCGGAGAGCTGCTGACGTTCGTCGACCCCGACGACACGCTTCCGCAGGACGCCTGGTCGGCGATGGTGCGGTCGCTGCGGCGTACGGGCTCGGACTTCGCGGTCGGCGCGGCAGAGCGGGTCGCCGTCGAGGGTGGGGTGGAGCGCAGGTTCATGACACCGCTGATGCGCCGCAACCACGCCGAGGAACGGCTCCGGTGCCGGATCGAGGATGCGCCGTTGATGCTTGCCGACATCTTCGTGTGGAACAAGATCTTCCGGCGCTCGTTCTGGACGGAGAACGCGATCGCCTTCCCCGAGCGCACCCGCTACCAGGATCAGGTCGCGCTCACGCAGGTGTTCCTCGCCGCGAACTCCTTCGACGTCATGACGGAGATCGTCTACGACTGGCAGGTCCGCGCCGACCGGTCCTCGGCGACGCAGCGGCGGGCGCAGATCGCGAACCTCGTCGAGCGGATCGACACCAAGCGCCAGACCATCGACCTCGTTCGCGCGGCGGGCTCGGCGAAGCTCATGGAGACCCTGCTCGCCGAGGTGTTGCCGATCGACATGTGGGAGCACTTCCGTGCGGCCGTTCACCCCGACACCGAGGAGCCGAGCCGCTACTGGGAGCTGCTGCGCGGCGCCGTCCTGGAGTTCTGGTACGACGCCGGGGTGCCGTTCGAGCACACGACGGTTCCGCGTGCTCAACGGCTGATGGCCTGGCTGGTCGCCCAGGACCGGGCCGAGGACCTCGTCGCGCTGATCGCGATGATCGACAGGTACGGCGCCAGGGCAGCCTTTGGGCGGCATCCGTGGCGCAACGATCCGGCGCTGCCCCCGGATCTGGGCAACATCGAGAAAGTCGGTGGGAGTGCCCTGCTGACGCGGCAACCAATGCGTGGATAGGCTCGGCCCGTGCGAGAACGTTTCCGGTTGACCCCTGGCGGCCGACACCCCCACGAGCCTTGGTTCCACATCGGGTCCTTGGGGGTGACCACGACGTGGCTCGTGGTCTTTGCGAGCATCGTCGGGCTGATCCTCTTCGCCGTGCTGGGCGGCGCGGGCGTCGCCGGGTTGGCGCTGATCCAGCCCAACATCGCCGAGCTCAAGCTGTGGACGCTGCTGACCTGGCCGTTCGCCTACCCGCAGTTCGGCATCTTCGACGTCCTGGCGATCTTCTTCTTCTGGTACTTCGGGTCCGACCTCGAGCGCAACGAGCTCGGCCGGGTCCGGTTCGCCTGGCTGCTGGTGGCGTTCACCGCGGTGCTCTCGGTCCTGGCCGTCCTCTTCGGCGCGGTGCTGGACCCCTCGTACGCCCTCTTCGGTCTCGGGATGCTCGAGATGATGGTGGTGCTGCTGTGGATCGCGCAGTGGCCGGACCGGATGTTCATGTTCAACATCCCGGCCTGGCTCTTCGGTGTGATCCTCGTCGGCATCCAGCTGATCCAGTACCTCGGCTACCGCAGCTGGGTGATGCTGCTCGTCTTCGTCGTCGGCCTCGGCATCAACGCGTTCGTGGCGCGCCAGTTCGGGCTGCTCGACCGGTTCCCGTGGATCCCGCAGGTGGCCGGTGGGCCGGGGCAGCCGAAGGCGCCCAAGGCCAAGAAGCGCAAGTCGGGCCCGACCGTGGTCACCGGTCCCTGGGAGTCCTCGACCGTCTCCAAGGACGACCAGCGGATGGACGAGCTCCTCGAGAAGATCCACGCCGAGGGTGCTGACTCGCTGACCAGCAAGGAGAAGAAGGAGCTCATGCAGCTGCGGGAGCGCCGGCGCCGCGGCTGAGGCCGAAACGAGCCGAAGTTGAGTGTTATCCACTCAGGTTTCGGCCGTATTCGCGGGGAATGCATGGACGTAGGTCCCGGCTTTGGACGCGTGACGTTGACGCTTGTCGATAACGGTGTCACCCTTGTAGACGGCCCGGTATCGCGGGAACTTCTAGTGATTCCAACGAAGGAAACGTATTCATGGCGAAGGCGCTGATCGGTTACATGAGCAGCGACCTGCGGACTCCCGCCCACCTCACCGCCGAGAATGCTCGGTTGCGTGCACGTGTGCGTGAGCTCGAGGATCTCGTTCTCACTCTGAAGACGGAGAACGACGCACTGGTCGCGGCTCACACCGCAGACCTGGACACCTCGATGCAGGAGATGCAGCCCGCCTGACCTGCGGGCAACTCTGCAACACCACGAGCGAGCGCTATTTTCAAGGCTGGCCTCGCTCAGGGGGAACCGACTCTGTACTCAGGGTCGGTTTCGACCTTTTCGGGGGTCTCGACGAGCTCGACCACCGCATGTAGATGGTCGCCGAGCGTTCACCTCGGGTTCGGCCGATGGGCGCCGCGGACTTCCCGGCGTCGCTACGCTCGCGCGGTTCGCCACCGCCGGTGGCCCGTTTCGTGATCCCCCAGGAGCTCTCCGTTGTCCTCGTTGCGCCACCACCCGGTCCTGCGGTCCGCGGCTCGCCGCCTACCCGACCCGCTCAAGGAGCAGATCAAGGCGGCGCTGGCCCGCCGTGAGCGACGCGGCCGCAAGCCGGTCATCGGGCTCGCCGGGTTCTTCGGGGCGGGCAACTACGGCGACGAGCTGTTCCTGTCGGTCTACCAGCAGTACTTCGGCGAGGAGTTCGAGCTGCGGGTGCTCGCCGACAACATGACCAAGCCGTACTACGACCGCCCGCTGGCAGAGATCGTCGACGAGGTCGACGCCATTCTCATCGGCGGTGGGGACATCCTGCAGCCGTGGCAGGCGGACCCGCGCTACTTCAACCACAAGATGCTGGCCAAGCCCGTCTTCGTGGTCGGGATCGGGGTGCCGATCTACCGCAACACCGAGATCAAGCCCCACATCATCGAGAAGCACAGGCGGTTCCTCGAGCACCCGAACGTGAAGTTCATCGGCGTACGCGACCAGCCGACCGCCGACTGGGTCCTCGCGAACATCTCCGCCGACCTGGACATCGAGGTCGCCCCCGACATGGTCTGCGCGCTCGACCTTCCCCCTGCGACCAAGCCCGAAGGGGCGCCGATCCTCGGCGTCGTCACCCGCTACCGCCCCAACCTGGACGAGCCCGACGACTACTCGCGCGTCGAGGAGATGGCCGGCAAGGCGATCGCGGAGGGATGGCGCGTACGTCATCTCATCCTCGGCACGATGGACGTCGGCCGCCGCGACGTGGCCAATGCCGACGACCTCGACATCGCGGGCAAGGAGGTCGTCTACACCGAGTCGCTCGACGACCTGACCCGGGCGATCGGGGAGTGCACCGCGTTCGCGAGCATGAAGTTCCACGGCTCGGTGGTGGCCACGATGTACGGCGTGCCGTCGATCGTGATGATCGCGACCAACAAGAACCGCAACTTCATGAAGCGCATCGGGCTGGAGGCCAACGTCTCCGCCTTCGACGCCGCCGACCTGGCCGAGAGGTTCACCGAGCGCGTCATCCCGGACCCGGAGGCGGTCGCCGGTCTGCGTACGGCCGCGGACGCCCATCTGCGAGAGCTGCGCGCCGAGGTGAAGCGGACGCTCGGCCTCTGAGACCCCCGCTGGTCGAGCCGCGAGCGCCAGCGAGCGTGTCGAGACCAACACGGTCCTCTCGAGCGCCGAGCCGACCGTGTTGGTCTCGACACGCCTCCGCCTAGCGGCTACGGCGGCTCGACCGGCGGCTCGGGCCGAGGTCCGCCGATCGCGACACCCGGCGGGTTATCCTCGACCCGCTGGGGTTCCCCTGAGCAGCGGCGATTAGATTTGCTGGCTCACCTCAGCCACGCTGATGTGTTGCGAACTGTGTACGACCACGTGGTCCTGAGCCGGGGGAGAAGCCGATGTACCTCAAGCGTCTGACGCTGAAGGGTTTCAAGTCGTTCGCCTCCGCGACGACCCTCGAGCTCGAACCGGGGATCACCTGCATCGTCGGCCCCAACGGCTCGGGCAAGTCCAACGTCGTCGACGCGCTCGCCTGGGTCATGGGTGAGCAGGGCGCCAAGAGCCTGCGCGGCGGCAAGATGGAGGACGTCATCTTCGCCGGCACCTCCGGGCGTGCCCCGCTGGGCCGCGCCGAAGTCTCGCTGACGATCGACAACACCGACGGCGCGCTGCCGATCGAGTACGCCGAGGTCACGATCTCGCGCACGATGTTCCGCAACGGCGGCTCGGAGTACGCCATCAACGGCAGCCCCTGCCGGCTGCTCGACGTCCAGGACCTGCTCTCCGACTCCGGCATCGGCCGCGAGATGCACGTCATCGTCGGCCAGGGCCAGCTCGACACGATCCTGCGCGCGACCCCGGAGGACCGCCGCGGCTTCATCGAGGAGGCCGCCGGTGTCCTCAAGCACCGCAAGCGCAAGGAGAAGGCGCTGCGCAAGCTCGACTCCACGCAGGTCAACCTGGACCGGCTCCAGGACCTGCTCGTCGAGATCCGCCGCCAGCTCAAGCCGCTCGGCCGACAGGCGGAGGTCGCTCGGCAGGCGCAGACGGTGCAGATGGACGTACGCGATGCGAAGTCACGCATCTACGCCGACGACCTGGTCACCGCCAAGACCGAGCTCGACAAGGAGCTCGCTGACGAGGGTGCGCTGCTGGCCCGACGGGCCGAGGTCGAGGAGACCATCGCGGAGGGCCGCGAGCAGGAGGCCGTGCTCGAGGCCGCGCTGCGCGAGGACCTGCCGGCGCTGGCCGCCGCGCAGGAGACCTGGTTCGCGCTGAACTCGCTGCGCGAGCGGCTGCGCGGCACTCAGTCGCTCGCCTCCGAGCGGGTCCGCAACGCAGCCGGCTCCGAGGACCTGGAGGTGCGTCAGGGGCGCGACCCCGAGGAGCTCGAGGCCCAGGCCGAGGTCGCCCGCGAGCAGGAGGAGACCGCCGACGCCGAGGTGGAGGAGCTGCGCTACTCCCTCGAGGAGGCGGTCGAGTCCCGCAAGTCGGCTGAAGACGCTGCCGCCGAGGAGGAGCGCCGGGTCAAGGGGCTCGAGCGCGCCGCCGCCGACCGTCGCGAGGGGCTGGCCCGCCTGGCCGGTCAGGTCAACGCGCTCAAGTCGCGCGCCGCAGCCGCCGACGACGAGGTCGGGCGCCTGACCGCCGCGCGCGAGGAGGCGCTGGCCCGCGCCGAGCGGGCCCAGCGCGACTTCACCGCACTGGAGACCAAGGTTGCCGGGCTGGACGCGGGGGAGGAGGGCCTCGACGCCGAGCACGAGGCCGCCGCCGCCGCTCTCGAGGACATCGAGGAGCGCCTGGCCAAGCTGCAGGCCGAGGCTCAGCAGGCCGACCGGGACCGCTCCACCCTGGCCGCCCGCAAGGACGCGCTGGAGATGGGGCTGAACCGCAAGGACGGCGCCGGGGCGCTGCTCGGCTCCGACCTCCCCGGGGTGCTGGGTTCGGTCGCGTCGCTGCTGGCGGTGCGCTCGGGCTACGAGGCGGCGGTGGCCGCCGCGCTCGGCACCGCCTCGGACGCGGTCGTCGTCGAGTCCGCCGAGCGGGCCGTCGGTGCGATCGAGCATCTCAAGACCGAGGACCTCGGCCGTGCCGGGCTGCTCCTGGGCGGGTCGCCCGAGGAGACAGGGGGCTGGCCCTCGCTGCCTGCCGATGCTGCGTACGCCCTGGACGTGGTGGAGTGCCAGCCGGTGCTGCGGCCCGCGGTGGCTCGGCTGCTCGAGAAGGTCGCGGTTGTCGAGGACCTCGCCGCCGCCCAGGCGCTCGTGGCTGCGGAGCCCGGCATCACCGCGGTGACCCGCGAGGGTGACCTGATCGGCGCCCACTTCGCCTCCGGCGGCTCCTCCAGCGTGCCCAGCCTGATCGAGGTGCAGGCCGCGGTCGACGAGGCCACCGCCCAGCTCGCCGAGGCCCACGCGGTCTCCGAGCGGGCCACCTTCGAGACCTCGCGGCTGGAGGCCGAGCGGCTGGCCGCGCAGAAGCGGGTCGACGTCGCGCTGGCCAAGCTGCACGAGTCCGATGCCACCCTGGCAGCGGTGGCCGAGGAGCTCGGCCAGTTCGGTGCGCAGTCGCGCGCGGCTCGCGGTGAGGCCGAGCGGTTGCTGGCGGCCGTCGAGCAGGCTCAGGAGGCGCGCGAGAACGCCGTCGCCGGGCTCGCCGAGCTCGAGGAGCGCCTCGCGATGGCCGAGGAGGACCCCGAGGACGAGCCCGACGTCAGCGCCCGCGAGGAGCTGGCCCAGGCCGCCCGCGACGCGCGGCAGCGCGAGATGGACGCGCGGTTGGCGCTGCGTACCTCCGAGGAGCGCGCCCGCGCGCTGGCCGGCCGTGCCGAGGGGCTGCTCCGTGCGGCCCGGCAGGAGCGGGAACAGCGTGCCAAGGCGGCGGCCCGTCGCGAGCAGATGCGTCGCGAGGGCGAGGCCGCGCGAGCGGTCGGGACCGCGGTGGCGTACGCGCTGGACCGTCTGGAGGTCTCGGTGCAGCAGGCCGCCCGGGCCCGCACGGAGATCGAGGAGTCCCGGGCCGGGCGCGAGCAGGCGCTGCGCGAGTGCCGCTCGCTGCTGCGCAACCTCGGCAAGGAGCTCGAGGAGCTGGTCAACTCCGTCCACCGTGACGAGATGGCCCGCGCCCAGCAGCGGATGCGGATCGAGCAGCTCGAGGAGCGGATCCTCGAGGAGCTCGGCCTCGACGCCGAGGCGATCGTCAAGGACTACGGCCCCGACCAGCTGGTCCCGCAGCACCCCGATGAGGACGGCAACGAGCGCGAGCCGATCCCGTACGTCCGGGCCGAGCAGGCCAAGCGGCTCAAGATCGCAGAGAAGAACCTACGCGCGCTGGGCAAGGTCAACCCGCTCGCCCTGGAGGAGTTCGCGGCGATGGAGGAGCGCAACAAGTTCCTCACCGAGCAGCTCGAAGACCTCAAGCAGACCCGCAAGGACCTCATGGACATCGTCAAGGAGGTCGACAACCGCGTCGAGCAGGTCTTCACCGAGGCCTGGGAGGACGTACGCGTCGCCTTCGACCACGTCTTCGCTCGGCTCTTCCCGGGTGGTGAGGGTCGCCTGGTCCTGACCGACCCCGAGAACATGCTCACCACCGGCATCGAGGTCGAGGCGCGTCCGCCGGGCAAGAAGGTCAAGCGCCTCTCGCTGCTCTCCGGTGGCGAGCGGTCCTTGGTCGCGGTCGCGTTCCTGGTGTCCTTGTTCAAGGCACGGCCGAGCCCGTTCTACATCCTCGACGAGGTCGAGGCGGCGCTGGACGACACCAACCTCGGCCGGCTCCTGGAGATCTATGAAGAGCTGCGCGAGAACTCCCAGCTCATGGTGATCACCCACCAGAAGCGCACCATGGAGGTCGGCGACGCCCTCTACGGCGTGACCATGCGCGGCGACGGTGTCACCACCGTCATCTCGCAGCGGCTGCGCGACGCCCAGCCTGCCTGAGTGTTACGGCTCGTCGAGCCGACGGGCGGTGAGCGAGCACGACGTTTGATCCTGAAGGGCCGACCAGCGGCGACTGCGAGACCGTCCTCAACATCGAGGAGGTACGGCTGCACCGACCTCAAACGCCTGAATGGCATGTTCCCATGAGCGCATGAAGCCGGGACACCGCGGCGTACGCGCACTCACCTCGGCCGCACTCGCCGGGTCAGGGGTTCTCGCCTACCTGGCAGCGTGGCAACGCTGGTCTGGGGTGTGCCCGCGTGGCGGCTTCGACGAACCTGCCTGCCTCGAGCGGCAGGACCACCTCTACGACTACCAGTGGCCGGCCAGCCCGTGGCGTCCGATCGGGCATGCGGCCGAGCTCTACGGGCTCTCGGTCCTGTTGCTGGCCCTCGCGGCGTTCGCGCTGCCGTTTCTGCTGATGCCCGCCTTTCGTCGCCTCGTCCTCTGGCCGCTCGCTGTGATCCCGGCTGCCGTGCTCGCAGGCATCGGCGTGCTGGCCTTGGCATCTGGGATCGCGGGCAGGACGGTCTCGGTTCCGGGCTTCGACCTGACGGCTCTCATTGTCGCTGGCGTGCTGTGGCCCACCGCGTTGATCATTTCTGCCGCGATCGCAGCGGGTGGGTACATCCCGGATGGGTGGCCAGAGGCTTCCGAAGACCGGCCGTCTGCCGCACGGCCCGTGAGCATGGTGGTGACAGCGCTGCTGATCGCGGCGACGACCGTGTTCCCGACATACCTCCTCGTTGGCCCGATCGCTGCGGGCTATGTCTCCCACGACACGGCCCCTTGGTCTGAAGCTCCCGCCGGCGTGCTCCTCGTCCTTGCCGCCATCGTCATGTGGCCGGCGACGACGCCCGTCACGTGGTCGCGGCAGAGTGACGCCCCTCCGCTCACCCGTGCTCGCGGCTCAGCGCCCGCGGCGGCAGGAACGGATGAGGCAGGAGGTCGACGCGACGTACGCCGCAGTGGGCGCAGCGCACATAGAGGATGAGGCCTTCCGAGGTCTGATGGCTGGACTCGGTGAGCCAGCCGTGCTCGTGGAGGGTGTCCTCGCGCTGGGACTGCTCTGTTGCGCTGTCGGTCATGGTCGCCACTCTGCTGTAATGGTCTTATGCATCTCAACCCTTACGGGGAGTACGCCGTGCTCATGGCCGCCTCGCTCGCCGACGACTGGCCGGCGGACCGGGCCGGCATCGAGGCGCGAACCCGGGAGTTCGGGATGACGATGGCCTTCGCCGCATCTCCGGATGACCACGGGCGCACTCGGCAGGTGATCGATGAGTGGCTTCGCGTCGTCGATGCGCCCGAGCCGGGGGAGAGGGCGCGGTTGCTCAACGACCTGATGGCGCAGGCGACCGCGTATCCGCGGCTGACCGACCACGACCGGGAGGGCTGGCACCTCCACTTCCGCGACGACACCAACGACTCGCTTCCCGACGTGCTGCGAGCGGTGATCAGCGTGGGCACAGCGCTGCACCTGACCACCCGGGGCATCCACCGCCTGGGCCGGTGCGCCGCGGGGGACGTCGAGGGCGACCCGTGCTCGGCGGTGGTCGTGGACGTCACCCGCAACGGACGGCAGCGCTACTGCTCGGTCCGCTGCGCCAACCGTGCCGCGGTCCGCCGGCACCGTGCCCGACGCTCCGTCACCGCCGGTTGATCGGCCTGCGGAGTTCGCTGACGGACGGGGTGGACGCGGGGCACACTGGCCCCATGAAGTCCGTGCCGGACGGAGGCCGTGAGCTGCGGCTGCGCCTTGCCGCTGAGACCGTCAGCGTGCCCGGTGCGCGCAGATTCGTCACCGACGGGCTGGCCGAGTGGGGCCACGGGCACCTCGTCGACGATGCCGCCCTGTGCGTCACCGAGATGGCGGCGAACGCCGCCCTGCACAGCGGCAGCCCCTACATGCAGGTCCGGTTGCGTGACCTCGAGCCGGGCGTACGGCTCAGCGTCGAGGACGACGGCGCGCTGGTCCCGCTCCCTGCCGTCGCCCCGCCGCCCGTCGCGAGTCAGGGCACCACCGGGCGGGGGCTGGCGATCGTGTCGGTGCTGGCGAAGTCGTGGGGGATCGAGGAGCGTGTCGATGGGCGGCGCATCTGGGCCGAGCTCGCCGGTGATGGCGTCGAGCACGACTTACGACCTCCGACGGTGGCCTACGGCGATCAGGCGATGCCCGAGCCGGCGGCCCTGCCCGCGGACTGGGTCACCGTCCAGCTGCCCGCCTGCCCGGTGCAGCTCGGGCTCCAGATCGACCAGCGCCTCGACGACCTGGTCCGTGAGCTCCAGCTCATCGACTCCGAGGACGGCCCGACCCCGCCGCGCGAGCTCGGCGAGCTCATCGAACGGCTGGTCACCCGACCGGCCTTCGCGCGCCACCTGGGTCGCCGAACCGCACTGGACGCGGCCGCGGCGGGGCTGGAGTACGTCGACATCGAGATGACCCTTCCCCGCGAGATGGCGCCCTTGCTCCCTGAGCTGCTGGCCGCGGACAACCTGGCCGACGAGATCAGCGAGACCCACCAGCTGCTCACCCTGCGCTCCACGCCGGAGATGGTGTCGTTACGAACCTGGTTCACCGAGAGCATCGTCGGCCAGGCGGAGAGCGACGCCGACCCGGTGCCGTACGAGGAATGGGTGCGGGCGAGAGGCGGCCCCAGATGACGGATGGCCGGCCGAGCCCGGTCAGAGGCGGGCTCGGCGAAGAGACGTGACGTCAGGCCATCTCGGGGACGTGCAGGTGGGCGTACGCGAGGTCGAACTCGTGCACGTCGACGATCGTGCCGCCCGCGTCGCTCGCGGCTCGGCCGCGCATGTCGTCGGCCGCCGGGCGGCTGGCTTCCATCGCGGCGCGGGACTCCCAGGCCGTGGTGGCGCAACCCAGGCCGGAGGACCGGTTCGCCAGCAGGCTGGCGCTGCAGAATCCAGCGGTCTGCTCGAGCTCGGGAAGGATCCCGACCCGGAAGGTCTCGGCCATGGCGTCGAGGTCACCATGCAGCCAGCTGACTCGGGCGCACTCGCCGTGCTGGCTACGGTGCATGACGACGATCTCCCACTCGTCGACCTGCATGGAGCCGCCGAGGATGTCCTTCCCCCGATCGCGTAGCGGGCGAAGCTGCTCATCGCTGGCGCGCATGGCCGCCTCGTCCTCCCACGAACTTGTTGCGATGCACTGACCGGTCTCGCGGTCGACCAGCATCGAGAGGCCGCGACAGCCCTCGACGCTGTCGAGCATGGGCCCGACCTCGTTCTTGACGAAAGCTATGCCCGCGTCGATGTTGCCGGGACTCCCGTGGAACGTAGTGGAACGTGCGTACACAGCCCGCTCCTTTCTGAGACAGGGCAGTGCCCGGACCGGCACCGCCGGTCTTCCCTGTCTACTCCTCGGGGCGCAGCGATGCCATACCCAAGCTGTGGTTCTCGGCCCCGTCGGGCTGGCCGACATTCGTCTGTGCTGATGGAGATCTCTTTGGAGGTCCGCTCGCGGCGGAGTGACGCGCCACCGCCAAGGGGTTCTCCACGGTGCCGGTGCGCCTTGCATGAGCCGAGAGGTCAGGCGCCGTCCTCGGTCAGGGTGGCGGAGGGAAGCCAGTCGGCGCCGAGGAGCTGGGCGAGGGCAGTGAGGCCCGTGGTGTCGCTTCCCACCGTGGCAGAGGCCGCAGCGATCCGCTCGACCATCACCCTGCCGACCTGCTCCTCGACGGTGCCCTCGGCGTACGCGATGTGCCACGGCGAGAGCTGGTGGTCGCGGTGGGTGCGGCCGGTCACCTGCCGTCCTGCGATGCCCGAGAAGCGGGCCTGGTGGAAGACGCCGACCCGCGGCTCGGTGCTCGCCCGGCGGCCGTCGGCGAGGGTCTCGCCGGCGTGCAGGCTGATCGAGGCGACCGTGGTGAAGACGCAGACCTTCGCCTGTCCGGTCTGGAACCGGAGCCGCTCGGCCTCTGCGTCGAACCGGTCGCGGCCATAGATCGTGGCGACGTCGAGGCCGGAGTCACGCAGCCGGTCGGCGATCGGGTCGGCGGCGGTCGCGACGAACTCGACCGAGCAGGCCACCTGTCGCTCGGCCTCGACCTGCTGGAGGATCCAGGCGACCGTGGAGTCGACGCGTATCAGCCCGGCCTTCTGCCGGAAGCGCAGCAGCGCTGCCCGCCCTTTCGCGACGTTGCGGCCACGCCGGGCGATGTCCATCTCGCGGCAGAACTCTCCCCATTCGGCCTCGTACGCAGCCCGCTCCGACGGCGTGAGTGCCACCGGCATGCCGGAGATCGGCACCGGTCCCCAGGGCGCCGCGCGGTGCAGCATCGCGGGCGGCCGCTCGTCCTCGAGCCAGCCGCGTACCAGCTTGAGGTCGGCGGCGCGGCGCGCCGGGTCGGCGGTCCAGGTTGCGCCGTAGCGTCCCCGCTCGACCCCGACGCCGTTGCGCTCGAGCGCGGTGGCGAACGTTGCACCGGGCTGGGTCGCCGAGGTCCACTCCTGCATCGGCTCGCCGAGGACCTGCGCATAGGCCGGGGCGAGGTAGGGCAGGTCGAGCGGCGTGTGCCCGGGCGTCGCGGTCGTCGCGATGACGAAGGGCGCCTTGTCGTGCGGCCGCCCGTGGCCCGAGATCCGCGCCCAGAGCTTCCACCGCTTCGTCGTCGTACGTCGCAGCGCGTGTGCCTCGTCCGCGATGATCACGTCCCACGCGTGATCCTTGACCTTCTCCAGGCGGTCCCACGTGATCACGACCCATTCGAGACCGCCGTCGCCCAGCGCGGCGATCGTGCGGCACCAGTGGCCGATCGTGATCGCGGCAGGACGGTCGGCCACGACCAGCACCCGTCGCGCACCGCGGAGGTCGCCCACCGCTGTCGCCCCGAGAACCGCGGAGATCGTCTTACCCACGCCGGGCTCATCGGCCAGCAGGAACTGCCGTCCACCCGCCGCAGCGCGCGCCGCGATGGCGTCAGCAGCCTCGTACTGAATCTGCCGCGGCTCGAGCGCGTCGGTCGGCTCGAGGCTCTGCGTCGGCATGTCGGGATTGAGGGTGCTCTCGATGAACCGACCGAGCGTGTAGGGACCCGGCGCGTAGGGCGCGAGGTGCGTCGGCAGCACGCGCCCGACGTACAGGTGGGTCTTGACTTCCGGGTGCCACGTGGCGCCCTCGACCTGGGTGCCGTAAGGGACGTCGAGCACCCACAGCCGCTCGCCCGGGCCGACGGCCGGCAACGGCCGCTTCGGATGTCGCGTCCCGCTCCGGCGCGGACGCCCACTGCGGCGACGAGCACTGGATCGGCGAGGACTGGCCACACCCAGACGCTATCGAGGTCTCCTGCATGTGCAGAGATGGCTCGCCCACGTCGGCCGGCGAGTCGACCCGCTGCTCACCTTCGGCGGCGGGGGTTGTTCGTACGCGCGGTGGCTGGTGCGCTGCGGGGGTCCTCCGGCCAGGCGTGCTTGGGATAGCGCCCGCGCAGATCAGCACGAACGCCGGGGTAGCCGGTGTCCCAGAAGGACTCCAGGTCTGCCGTGACGGCTGCTGGGCGTCGCGCGGGGGAGAGCAGATGCAGCAGGAGCGGGACCCGGCCGTCCGCGAGGACCGGTGCTGCGGTCCAGCCGAAGACCTCTTGGATTCGCACAGCGAGCACCGGTTGCTCGGCGGAGTAGTCGATCCGCACGCTCGACCCGCTGGGGACCTGCACTCGCTCGGGAGCCAGATCGTCGAGCCTGCCTGCCTGCGGCCACGGCACCATCGCCCGCAGCGCGGCTGCCACGTCGACGCGACGAAGATCCTGGGCCGAGCGAACCCGCGCCAGCTGCGGCCCGAGCCACGACTGGAGGTTCTGCGTCAGCGCCGCGTCGCTCACATCGGGCCACGGGTCACCGAGCGCACGGTGCAGGAAGTCGAGGCGGGCGCGCAGCGCCGTGGCCGCGTCCGGCCAGGCGAAGAGGGCGATTCCCTCCCTCGCCACCGCCTCTCGGATCGCGTCGGTCACGGCGTGGGCCGGTGGATCGCTTAGCGGCACGGAGCGGAGCTCGATGGCGCCCAGCAGCGTACGTCGGCGAGCCAGCACCCGCCCTCCGGTCCAGGTGACCTCGTCCACCTCGGTCCACAGGGACCCGGCCGCCTCGAGCGCGAGGTCCTCGGTGAGCGGGGCCGCCGCTCGGATCCAGGCTTCACGCTGCCCGGGCCGCCGCTCCGCGTCTCCGACCGCGAGCCACTCCAGCCCGTCCAAGGGCCCCGGGGCACGCGGATCGAGCGCCGCGCCCGTCCCGGACGCCATCAGGTAGCTCGCGGAGCTCGAACGCTTGCGCGCGATCCGGTCCGGATGCGCCAGGGCCACCACCAGGCCCACCGCCACGTCATCGGTGAGTGCGCGGGCTGCTCGGGAATGGTCCGACGCGTTGCTCCGTCCACCCGTGGTGCCCTGCTTCTCGACGATCGTCTCCAGGCGGGTGGCCTGGCTGCGCCACGAGCCCGCACGCTGGTTGCCACGGAGCGACCGGAGCGCGGCAACCAGGTCGCCGCCGGGAGCGCGTACGTCCTCGCTCAGCATCGCGACCACCTCTGAAGCGCGCCTGGCCCCGACGAGACCAGCCCCGTCGATGAGGGCACGCGCCAGCCTGGGATCGGCCGGTACGCCGGCGATCACCCGGCCCCGCGGGGTGGCTCTCCCTTCCTCGGTCATCGCCCCCAGATCCACCAGCACCTCCTTGGCTGCCGACAACGCATGCGCTGGTGGCTGGTCGAGGAGCGCCAGGTCGTGCACGTGGTCACTGCCCCAGCACGCCACCTCCAGGGCGAAGGCAGTCAGGTCGGCAGTCGCGATCTCGGGCTCCGGGTGAGCGGCCAGATGTGCGTGCTCCGCCTCGGACCAACAACGCAGCACGGCGCCCGGCCCCAGCCGTCCGGCCCGACCCGCCCGCTGCTCGGCTGCTGCCCGGCTCACCGCGACGGTGACCAGGGAAGCCAGTCCGCGACGGTGGTCGGTGCGTGGCTCGCGCGAGAATCCGGCATCCACCACGACACGTACCCCAGGTACGGTCAGCGAGGACTCGGCGACCGCGGTCGAGACGATCACTCGTCGGCGCGGGCCTTCGCTGAGCGCACGATCCTGCTCGGCGCCGGACAGACGTCCGTGCAGGGCGTGGACGGACGCGTCCACGCCGGCAAGGCGGCGTACGGTCGCCTCGACCTCCGCGACACCCGGCACGAAGACCAGGACGTCACCCTCGTGCTCGGCGAGCGCACGACGTACGGTCGCTGCGACATGGTCGTGGAAGGCCGGGGTGATGCCCCGCTCGTCGGTGCGGCGTACCCCCGCAGGCGCCGGGCACCAGACCGCTCGGACCGGGTGCAGAGCACCCGGGACGCGGATCACCGGAGCGGTCTCGGCCCCACCGAGCAGGGCGGCGGTCCGTTCGGCCTCGATGGTGGCCGACATCGCCACCAGGGACAGGTCCTCACGCAGGTGGGCCCGTACGTCGATGAGCAGCGCCAAGGTCAGGTCGGCGTCGAGGTGGCGCTCGTGCACTTCGTCGAGCACGACGGCCCCGACCCCGGCCAGCTCGGGATCGTGCTGGATCCGCCGGAGCAGCAGGCCGGTCGTGACGATCTCGACACGGGTACGTCGACTGTTGCGCCGGTCTCCGCGCACGGAGTATCCGACCGTCTCACCAACCGGTTCCCCCAGCAGGTGCGCCAGCCGACGGGCAGCAGCACGGGCTGCGATGCGGCTGGGTTGCGTGACGACGACCCGTCCGGCGACAACCTCGGCGACCGCGGGCGGGACCAAGGTCGTCTTGCCGGTGCCCGGCGGTGCGTGGACCACCGCAGCTCCGCGGGCACGAAGCGCCTGGTCGAGCGCGGCCAAGCCGGCGGTGACCGGGAGATCGGGCGGCGCGGCGAGCAGATTGCGCAGAGGGTCGGACACTCCTGCAGTGTGCCTGACGTGCCTCGGCCGGTGTCGCGTCGGCGCTGAGGGCTGTCACCACGACGACGCCCGAGCAGACGAGCCCATCGTCCGACGCATCGCATCGGAGGTGACGATCTGGGACTGGCGGATGTGGGAAGCGGTTCTGAAAGGGCCATGTGTCTCGGGCTCGTCGCGTCCACAGCCGGTCGCTATCCGGTGTCCGCAGCGCTCCAGCCGATCGGTGCAGCATCGGCCACTCGCACTTCCGTCCACCACAGCCTCAAGCCTCGACACAGTTGGTGCGCCCCACTGGCGCCGATATGACGCACTGATCAGCGCCGAGTCGCGACGGCGTCACGAGGCTCAGGCGGTTTGCGCTCGATCTGGGTTGTCGGCGCCGAGCTTTAGACTCCGTGTCGTGACCATCGACCGGCAGCCGACCGCACATCTAGACCCTGGGCGCCTATCGCGTGGGCCGAACGCCGACTCGAGCATTTTGTCGAGCCGGGGACCGGGCTGGCACGACGACCCTATTAGTTCGCTCGACCAGGACCGGCTCGGCCGTGCTTCGTTCGCTAAGCATGCGGCGCGGCTGATCGCCGAGACGCACACGGTGGATTCGAGTGTCGTCTACGGGTTGGAAGGGCCGTGGGGGAGTGGTAAGTCGTCGGTGATCACGATGATCACCGCGTTCCTGGTCCCAGCCAAGAGTTCGACCGATGGCGCGGGGGACGGGGTGAAGGAAGATGGTTGGCGAGTCGTGCCTTTCACGCCGTGGGCAACGTCGGGATCGGAGGCGCTTCTCGCAGAGTTTTTTGCAGCCCTCACGGCAGCGGTCCCGGAGGCCGGCGCGGCACAGGGACTGCGTGACAAGATCACCGGATACGCCGAGATCGCCCGTCCGATCGCCGCGCTCATCCCGGGTGTCGGCAATGGTCTGGTCGAGGCCAGCCGCACGGTCGAGGCACGCCTCCGCAAGCCGTGGAACATCGCATTCGCAGAGGTCGCCGATGCACTTCGCCAGCTCGGGACGCCGATTCTGATTGTCGTCGACGACATCGACCGGCTGCAGCCGGTCGAGTTGCTGGATCTGCTCAGGGTTGTCCGGTTGCTCGGTCGATTCCCGGGCGTCGACTTTCTGCTCGCTTATGACGAGCAGACCCTCGTTGAGACCCTTCAGGACCCTGCTCGCGGGACGGTCTCCACTGCACGGGCACGGGCCTTCATGGAGAAGATAGTCCAGTATCCGCTGAGCATGCCGCCGCTGCTCACAGGCAAGATTGTCAAGATGCTCGACGCTGGGCTTACTGAGATCATCACACCCGAACGGGTCGAGAGGGGTTTCGACAAGCCTCGCTTCGGCCGCATCGTCCTCACGACGATGCCCTCCCAACTGGCCACCCCGCGAGCCATCGAACGGTTTCTTGCCCAGGTTCGCGAACAGTTCCGGATTCACGACCTCAATGAGATGAACGATCTCGACCTCATTCTGGCTACATTCCTTCGGGTGCAGTTCCCCGACCTGTTCGCGCAACTGCAACGTTGGAGAACCGAGCTCACCCGCGGCGCGACGGACTGGATCAGCTATCCCAGCCGCAACGAATCCGGCCCGAACTGGGACGAGTTGCTCCAAAAGGTCGAGGATGTTCAGGACCGTCAGGACGCCCGCGCCGCCCTCGAGGCATTGTTCCCCGCCGTAGCCGAGAGGAACCCGGCGCGCGCCGCTGCAGGCCGGTTCGCGCACCCCGATTACTTCGATCGCTACCTCGCTCAGTCGATCCCCGAGGGCGACATTCCTGATGCGGTAATTGCCCGCGCGCTGGCCGAGGCCGCCGCCGGGAACTCCGAAGTTCTCCGCACCCTTATCCTCGCTGAGGACGACGAGCAGGTCACCCTCGCTCTAAGCAAGATTCGCGTTCGCTACCCCGATATCGGCCAACAGTGGATGCGAGACCAAGCACCTGAGGGCCCCGCCAGCGTGGAGCTCCTGGCAGCTGGAATGGCCTTGGTCAACGAACTTCCGGATCGCCCCGGCTCCTGGACCTCAGCCCTCGAGCAGACCACGTACTGGATGGCAAACTTGCTGCGTCGTCTTCTGGACGCCGACCCGAATACGGGGGTCGACGCAGCCCTTGAGGTGTGCACCAGGACTAGGCGGCGCGCCCATGTCGTCTCGGCCGCTTCAGGCTCTTTGGACGGCGTCGACAATGACACCCGCGAAGCGCTTCTGGCCGCGCTGACCCATGAGGCCGACCGGCTGATCCCCTTGCTGGTCGCCGACCTTCGGTTGGGGGATGACGGTGATACCGACATCGGTGGTTCGTTTCTCTACTCGGTGGTCCATGACGCCGGCCGGCTCCCGGAACTGCAGGCGGAGCTTCAGGCTGGCCTCGCGGCCGAGGAATTTACGGTCGCAGATGTCGCGGCCCGGTTCGTTAGTTTCGCATATATTGTGGGTGGCCCTGTGGGTGCGGCTCCATCGAGTGCGGCGTTTGCCGGTGAACTGTTCACCAAGGTCACAGGTGTGGCGGCGGATTCGACTGACCACAACGAGCACGAGACGTGGGCCGACACGAGTTGGGCTCGCCGGCGGCGGTTCGCTGCTAAGTATGTAAAGAGCACGGGGATGACTGCGGAGCATACGACTGACTCGAGCGTGAAGGAGGCCGACGCCGGGCCTGACGGCGATCCGTCGTGAAACAATGGGGCGGGAATAGTCAGCAGTCGCCGTCGAGGCCCTAGCTTGAGGTGGTGGCTATTTTCGGGCTCGCCGGGCAGCGACGAATAGGTACGCGGCTTCGCGCCTCTTGCTGAGACGAGTGCTCAAGTACGGAGCGAGCGTCGCTAGGGTGCCTACGGCACCCATCCCCGCACCCAACAGGCCTCCGCTGACGCCGCCGACGATCAAGGCAGCTCCAGATAGACCGCCCGGGATAACCGCCTGCCATGCGCGATCACTGCGCGCCGTCTTCTGAAGCTTGTGGGATGAGGCCTCCAGCTGATGAGTCAGTTCTGTAATCGCGTCGATCCTGTCGCTATCGGTTCTGGCGGTCTTCAGGGAGGCGCGTACCTGACGCCGTAGGTCTTCGATTGCGTCTTCGTTCTTCAACAGATTCACTAGATCCGGGCTGCCCAGTGAGGGCAACTCCGGGATGTCAGCCCACAGTGCAGCCTGTGATCGGCTCATCCGCGCATCGCGTTCTCTAGTGCGGAGGAGCCGTGCTTCGAACAGCGACGCCGACACATACTCCGAGCCGAACACGTCCGCTGCGACCACACGCTCGTTCGTGCGTTGCACCAGCGCCCCGACGGCCGAGTCCATCACCTGGCTAATCCACGGCACATAGTTGAACGATGGGTCGTATGGCTGCAGCATCAGCGTCGTGAAACTGCCGCTGTCACTGTCGAGCGAGTTCCGGTCGATATGTCCATGCAGCCAGAAATTGGCAGCCTCATGGGCCAGGTCGTCCGCGGCGCGGACGAACAGCGCCTCGCGTGCTGTCGGTCCCTCCACGATTAGTTGGCTACGAACCCATGCCACCAACGCGGGGACGCTTAAGTCCTTCGCGGTCAGCTCCTGAGCCGTTGGCCCCTGGGACGCCATCGCCACGCCGTCGGGGACCGGGATCGCGATACCGCCAGCGAGCAGTTCGGCGTTCACAAGCTCGGCCGATGCGACCTCCCTCAACCTACGAACTGTCGGCTTGCCGCGCAAAGTAATGAACACATGGTCCGGGTACAACACATGGTCGGCGAGCAGCAGCGTACGTCCGAGGAACTTCGTAACATTGAGTTCTTGGTTCCACAGCATTGCTGGTCGCGGAGTCCTGTTCGCTACCTGAGCCACCGTTCGAACCGTCTCTGCGGCGAGCTGGAATACGGCCTCTGCGATGTCGTCAGATGGCGGATCGTCGCTGGCTGGCATCCCCGCCAGCCGACGCAGGACCTCTACTCGCAGGCCTCCGAGTGCCTCCACGCTGAGCGCGTCCTCGCCACCGTTCAACGCTCCCGCGAGATCGGCCTCCCAGTTCGTGTACGAGATCGACGTTGGAGTCGGGCCCGTCGGCGGCATCGTAAATGCAGTCCCAGCGGGCATTGAGTCGATCATCGCGTCCATCTCTATCGACGTCGATGGACTCAAGAACCTGCTTCCTTCGTGGTCTGGCGGCAGAGGGGCCCCCGGCTGTGAGGGTGGCCGCTGCATCCCGTGACAGGCCTTGTACTTTCGACGCGAACCGCACCAGCATGGCTCATTGCGTCCATACGGTGCCAGCAGATCTACTCCCATCACAGAGCAAGATTCTCGCAGATGATCTGCGTTTCGCGAGCCCACACGGTTGCCGTAGACGGTGACGCGCCAGCCGGTCATCCAGTGTCATCCGGTTGAGCGTCATGGTGGGCGGAGTTGTGTACCGTGCCGCGCTCGGATCTCGGGATCCGAATGCATTCGACGCGGCGAAATGACGCGGTTCGTGATTCAGGTGCGGGGGCCGCTCTGCATCGTCGCGCCTCGGAGTCCGCCGACCGGGAAGAATCCGTACCTGCCGTAGTCCCGGGCCGTGAAGACGATCTCTACCGTCTGTTCGTCCAGCGGTTCGTCCGGGTCGGTGTTCTCCATGACGATGACTTGCCCTGTCGCCTGCCGCTGGATATCGCGATAGAACCCATCGACGACGTGTCGGGGCGGCTCGCCGTCGACTAAAGGGTCTTGGTCAGGTGGTCGGTAGGTCAGCACCGGCGTATCAAGCACCACGAAACCCGGGTGTGGAATCTCCCGATCAGCGCAGTACTTGGCCAGGCTGAGCGTGAACGCTGCGTGGAGGATGGCGCGAACACCCTTGCCGTGTGACGACCTCAACTGATCCCTTGCTACGACGTCCTGCGACGATGCGTCGTATCGCACTTCGTTCGGCGTGGGGAATCCCCACGCTGCGAGGCGCTCTGCCAACTCGGCTGAGAACTCGCGCTGAGCCCGCAAGCTCACGCTCGCCGCAACAGCAGCCGTCTCAGCGGTCGACTCGTCCACGACAATGCGCTTCATCTTTTCAAGCGACTCCACCTGGTCATAAAGACTCAGGGACCGCTCGATAGATGCCCGCTTGCCCACGAGTTCCTTGAGCTCGCCTTTGTCCGAGGCCAGCGACTCCTCAAGGTTAGCCAGGCTCGACTCGAGTTCCTCGCACGATGCTTTCGCCCGGGCGGCGAGTCGTCGGAGTTCACGCCGCCGGTCGCTGACATCGGCGATTGTGGCTTGAAGGTCATCAGCAAGAGCACGGGTGCGCCGGGTTTGCTCATCGACCGCGGCGCCAAAACTGGTCGTGTCTCCCTCGCACGCAGTGTTCTTGTGTTGATGCGCTGGCTCGGCGCCACAGAAGACACAGGTGCCGGCCGTGAAGTAGCCGAGCAGCACGCCGGTCTCCCGAACCGTGGCGAGGCGAGCGAGGTCCGAGGCATACCGCCGGCTAAGGATCTCGAACCGGTTCTTGAGCGCGTGCGTGTCGCTCCACTCCGCCTCGTAGGCAGTTACCTGCTTCTGCTGGTCGCCGAGTTGTTTTGTGACGACGGCGCGGCGCTCAACCAGTTGGCTGACGGAGCCACTCTGCCGGTCAATCGAGGCGTTGAGCCTGGCCAACTGATCTCGCAGTTCAGAGGCATCGGGTGTATCGGAAAGCTGCGTCTCGAGTTCACGAAGCAGCCGGTCAACAACGTCTACCTTGGCTTTGCTGAGCTTCGCCAACTCAGACTTCGACTCGACCGCAATCAGACTTGAGTCATCCTCGTCCTGAAGGAACACCTTCAGGACGGACATTTCCTTTGTCTTCGTGACGTAACTGCCGGTCAGCGCTGGCGGCACTTCGGCTTGCATCTGAGTCTCGTCGACTACGCACAGGTGGGCAACGTTGCGGAAACTCAAGCTGTCCGTCTCGTTCCGCGCGTTCTTCCGAACTTTGCGCCCGTCGAGCCCGATCGCGTTCAGCAGGTAACGAGAGACGTTTCCTATCGCAACCGGGTTGTGTTTCGCTGCCAACGTGTCGTCTGGAACACCGAGCGGAACCTCGCGGACATCCGAGTAATAGATTCCGAAGTTTCCGCCGTCGACCGACCGCCTCAGGGTGACCACGGTCGTGTCCGGCAACTCGAGCCCAAGCAGCACCGTCGAGTAGCCCGCGCGTTCGGGAATTTCCTTTAGTGCGTTCGCGCCAAGCATAAAGTCGATGGCATCGACGATGAACGACTTGCCGGTATCCGATGGGCCGCGCACGACCGTCACTGCCGGGCCGAACGCGACACTCGCAGGCTCGACGTTCGCACCGATGAAGGTCAGGTGAAGGAGTCTCAACTGGAGCATGTTCAGTACAACTCTTCCTCGACAAGCGGCGTGAATTCTTCCGACCAGTGCGTCACGACCGACGACAGCGCCGAGCGGAGCGACTGCTCGTCAAGCGTGCCGAAGTAGTCCACGACCCAGGTGGCTCGGAGGTGGAGTTGGCTCGCGTACGCCGTCTCCAGAAGATTGGTGAATCCGTCCGCGGACTCGCTTGCCCAGAACTCGATACCGCTGTCACCCACGCCAGCCTGCGCGAGCTCGGCCCGAACCATGACCTCCAAGCCTGCCTCGATCGCCTCGCGCTTGACGCCGAGTTCACCGGCACGAATCGGGGCGGCCGGATGAAGGCTATCTGGCCCCCCGAGGTCGGCACTGTGCAGCAGTGAGTGGTCGAGAAGAACAAGCTGATTCAGGTCCAAATGCTGCGGAAATACCTCCTGCAGCAGCATCAGAACCCGCAGGCCGACTTCGAGAGGGCTGTTGAGCGGGTTCACGACTGTTCCTTGGGGGTCCAGGTCAGGCGTTCGTCGTTGGCCAACTGGTGGCAGATGCCTCTCCTGGCCTGGGGGGCCGCCCATGACACCAAGGGATGCGAACTCAGGTCGACCACCGTCGAGTGCTCAAGCACGGCCGTTAGACGCGTCATGCCCGAGTCGTGCTGCGCCGCAGCGGTCTCAATCACGCCGTCATATACGTCATTCTGAAGTCTCTCGAAGGTGCCGTCGGGTACCGCGTCGCGGGCGTCCATCCGTACAGACTCAGCGGCGTAGAACGAGTACCTCTGCCGTTTGAAGTGCGCGCCAAACGTCGGG
The DNA here is from genome assembly GCF_040643685.1 of Nocardioides sp. NPDC047086. Classification (NCBI taxonomy): domain Bacteria; kingdom Bacillati; phylum Actinomycetota; class Actinomycetes; order Propionibacteriales; family Nocardioidaceae; genus Nocardioides; species Nocardioides sp. NPDC047086. The sequence goes on along the minus strand of NZ_JBEYUV010000010.1, from coordinate 42,229 downwards.
TGCGCTCCGAGCGCGCTCGCGTCGGAGAGGTCATCTGTGCAGCTCTCTGCATAGACCTTGCGCAACTCCGAGATGAAGGTGGCCTCATGCTCTCCGAACTCATCTGGCGGCTCAGAGAAGGCCGATGGTGTGGGCAGGTGTACGCCGCCGAAACGCGCTATGTGGTGCGGGGTCTTCTTGTGCGTGTCAAGCGCCTCGTGCAGTTCCACGGATCTAAACAGCGAGAAGTCGGTTTCCTGCGCAAGGCCACGCACCCGGCCCAATATCTCCGCATCGATGCCCTTCACCAAGGAGTGGCCGTCCGCCACCGCCTCGAGGAACTTCGTTCGCAGTTTCGACGGTTTGCTCAGCAACCGGTTTAGCGTCGTACTACAGCCCTTCGGTGCTAGGAATCTGTATGTATCTGGCATGACATAGTCGCTGGCGACCACATGTAGGAAGACCTTGAGAATTTCTGGCCATGCGTCTGAGGGCCCAATCGGGTCAGCATAATGCTTGCCTTGGAAGCAGTCCCATGGCCCTTCCAACTGCTGTTCGGACTTGAACCCGGCGACATCGATGCCCTCGTCGCCACTCCCGCCGAGCCGCTTGACCTGAACGTAGGTCTCCTCTAGTCCGAGGGCCCACTCCTTGATGAACTCCTCCCACTCACCACTGGAGTAGAAGAAGATGCGATGAGCAGGCGGAACCGGAGGTCCAGCGAGAGCGAGTGGCGGGCAGGCTACGGGCTCGGGTAGGTCTGAGAGGACTACCCCTGACGTCGAAGCAGTCACCCAGAGCACCCTTTCTGCGCCGTCAACCGTTGCTGGTTCAGCACTCTAGTGGGGCGCCACTTGCCGCGCGGGATGTTCGCACCGATCGCCGTGCCCGCCCGCTAACTCGCGATCAACTTTCGTCACGTCATTCTGGGCGGAATGACACGTCGCTGTGGACGCAGATCATGGTCGTGGGCACTTCGTAGTTGTGGCGCGGTCGCCAGGATGTCGAGGTCGGCGACCGTCAGTAGGCGGCCGGTCGGAGATGCTGTGTCGGCGGACAGGGTGGGACTTGGTCGCCGCACATCCCGACGCTGTGCGCTGAGTATCGTCAGGCGCCTAGCTGGCTACTTGACGGGAATCTGCCTCGTTCAGAGGGCAGACCACTTCCAGGGCCGCGGGATCTCTCCTCGTAGGCATGCGAGCCGATGGGAGGCCTCGGCCGCTGCCTCTGGGCTGGTTGCTGCTTTGCCGGCGGCGAACGCGGTCCAACGCAGCTCTTGTAGATCGGCGAGGGTTCGGAACCAGGGTTCGTCGCGTACGTCGTAGCTGCCGTAGGCGGTTACGAAGGCGGCGTAGGCGTCGCTGTCGATGCGGGCGAAGTCTTCGTGGTCGACGGCGAGTGGGATCAAGTCCCAGGCTGGGTGTCCGATTGAGACGTTGTCGAAGTCGAGAAGGATCGGTTGGCCGCCGTCGGGTACCACCAGGTTGCCTTGCCATGCGTCGCCGTGAACGACATGTCGGGATCGGAGGGCGACTGTGGATGTGAGGCCGGCGTCGAGACCGATGAGGCGGCCCTGGAGCCATTCACGGTCGGAGGCTGGGAGCGATCGGGCTGATGTGATGCGCTCGCCGACGTACCTGATCATGTCGAGGTTTGGCAGGTCGATGGTGGGGGGCACCTGGAGGGCGTGGAGCTTGCGGAGTACGGCGCCCAGTTCTGCCGGTGTGGCGTGGCGGTGCGCGGGGATCGGTGTCCACCAGGTCACGGGTCGCTCGGCGACAACGACGAGATCCAGGCCGTCGATCGGGAGGTTTGCCTCGATCCCGCCGGCGGACAGCCATGACGCGATCTGCACCTGGCGGGCGCCATTCTCGGCTGTTCCGGGGCGTCCGACGCGGGCCACGACCCCGGCACTCGGCAACAGATAGATCGCGTTGGAGCCGTTCCTCAGCAAGTGGGCGTTCTCTGCGTTCAGCCCGACCTGCGAAGCTGCCTCTCGCAGCACGTCGAGGTTCGCGCTGCGCATCGATGCCGCGCTCACAACACGTCCGGGCTAGGCGGGGTCGAGTCGAACCGTGTCGGGATGTTCCATCGCCCAGTCGAGTCGCATGCGCTGGCTCGGATCCATGGTGAGTCCGGGGGTGTCTGTCCGTGGAATCCACTCGACCCGCGGGCTCTCGGGGCTGCGGGTCGGCTCTCCGGCGACATAGTCGGCTCGGTAGACGATGGCGAACTGTTGCCGGACTTCGCCGTTGTCGTACTCGATCCGATGGAGTGGATCGGTGAAGACGCCGACAAGGCCGGTGCACTCGATTTGGATGCCAGTCTCTTCCAGCGTTTCCCGGACCACACAGGTGGTCATGCTCTCGCCGTACTCCATGGTGCCGCCAGGCATGGACCACTTGCCGTTGTCGCTGCGCTGGATGAGCAGGATCTCGCCATCGCGTTCGACGAAGGCTGCTGCTGCTGGCTTCATGCTGTTCACGGGTGGGGCTGCTGGGTCGTCGTGCCAGTCGGTCCGAGGCATGGCGTCCAGCCTATTCAGGGCGTCGAGCGCTGCTCCATACGCGGTCGAAGGCGCCCATGTAGTAGCTGTGCAGGTGACCACCAGGAACATCGGCCAGTTCGAGAACAGGGGAGTCCTTTGCCGGAAGTCCGTGGCTATGGACGTTGACAAGCAGGGTCTGATCGAATCGGTACAGCGAGGCGTACAGGGTCGTGTCATGTAGGCGGATCTCGACACCGGGCAGCGACGCGGACGCTGCGAGGAACTCGTACGCGGAAGCTGCCCTACCGGGGACGTTCGGCATCCCTTCACCGAGCCCACGCTGCACCAGGACATCGCTCGTCGGATCACCCAAGAGGACGCGTGCCCTGCCGCCGGCATTGCTCAGGCGGGCGAGCGTCTCAGGAAGCCGGTGGGTATCGGTGAGGAACATGGCGGCGTAGACAAGGACGTCGATGCGCTCACGTGCGTTGTCCAAGTGCCTTTGCCACACCTCCGGGGGCACGGATGAGCGAGTGGGCCAGATCCGGGTGATCTCTGACGTAGTTGGGTTGACGGCATGGTCGGTGCCGAGAAGGACAGGCCAGAAGTACGTCTCGTCCTTGCCCAGTTCGGCGGCGACCCGGGCTCGCGCTTTGGGTCGAGGGATCCGATCTTGAGTGATCCAGCGCTCGACTGTCTTGGCATCGACTTCGACCAGAGCGCCGAGGCGAGCAGGTGAGAGCCCGAGCGCGTTCATCGCACTGCGAAGGCGGACATTACCCATGCCAGAACTCTGTCATGAGTGTCCCTCAATGTCCCTATAGCGAGGTGTTGTCGTCCCCGCGAGTCGATCGAAACTGAGAGAGCCCGGGGCGACTGAAGGGTCTCCTCCGTAAGCGGTCGTCCCGGGATCCAACTCGCCAACAACTGCGACGGAGCACCATGAGTTCCGCAGAGAATCGACGCCCTCGCCCGGGACGACCCCGGCACATCCCGGCCGCTGATACCGCGGCCGATCCGAAGGACCAGATCCTTGCCGTGGCGGCACGGCTGTTCGTCGCCGGGAGCTATGCCGGGACCTCCACCCGCGACATCGCCGACGCGGTGGGGATGCGTCAGGCGAGCCTCTACTACCACTTCGCCGGCAAGCCCGCGATCCTCGGCGAGCTGCTGCAGATGACCATCCGTCCAGCGTTGGACAGGGTCGTAGACCTCGACCAGATCGAGAGTCCCGAGGCAGCGCTCTACCTCCTCGCCCTCCACGACGCCAAGTCCCTCGCCGGGCTCATGCACAACATCGGGATGCTGCCCCGGTGCCCGGACGTTGCCCAGACTCCGGAAGCTCGGGAGTACGCCAACGCGCGGGGCGAGCTGCGAGAGGTCTACAGGTCGCTTGCCGTCTCGTGCGCGTCCGAGGTAGTGACCGCCACGGTGGGCAGGTCTCAACTGGGCGGGATCGTCATGGAGCTCGTGGAGAGCGTCATTGGCACCCGTGCCGAGAAGCGGGTCGTCACCGAGCGCGAACTTCAGAACGTGGCGGCCGCATGTTTACGAGTGTGCGGCGCGTCGAACGAAGCGATCGAGGCGGCTCGTACGGCCGCCGACGAACTGCTGCCCGAGTCGGTCCAAGCTGGTCGTTGATCCCACATGCAGTCGCACAAGCGGTCCTGATTCGATGAATCCCGCGGGGTGGGTCGGCCCGTATAACTGGCATGAGAGCTTCGACTTCGTACTTGGCAAGGGCCGTGCTTGTGGTTGCTGCGACGGTGCTCTTCGCAGCGGGGTGCGGCAGTGGTGACGGCGGGAGTGGATCGGATGCCGGTGGGGGCGGGTCGGCGCCGGTCTCGGTGGCCGAGGTCGACGGGACCAAGGTGCTTGCCGATGCGAAGGGGCACACGCTCTACAGCGCGGAGGTCGAGAAGGATGGGCAGATCCACTGTGTCGACGGGTGCACGAAGTTCTGGGTGCCGGTCGTGGCGTCGGATGGTGATGTGAAGGCGGCGAAGTCCGCGCTGGGTGGCGAGTTCGGGACGGTGGAGCGGCCGGACGGAGATACCCAGCTGACGCACGACGGGCTGCCGCTGTACACGTTCGCCCAGGAGGGGGCCGGTGAGCTCAAGGGGGACGGGTTCACGGATGACTTCCAGGGCACCGAGTTCGTGTGGGTGGCGGCGCGGAGCGACGGGTCCTCGACTCCGTCGAAGTCGTCGACGCCGGAGGACAACGGGGGCGGCGGGTATGGCTACTGACGGGAGTACGGTCAGTTCGTGGCATCGCGACGCGGGACCGCGGGGATGACCAGCCGTCGTACGGCCGGAGGGTAGGGCCGGCGTGGGGGCCGTGTCGGACGAGTCGCTGCTGGCCGCGATGGCTGGCGGTGACCAGGATGCGGCCGCGGCGTTCGTACGCCGCCATCAGGCTCGCGTCTACGGCCTTGCCCTCACCATCGTCCGGCTGCCCGCTCTCGCCGAGGACGTCGCCCAGGACACCTTCGTCAAGGCGTGGCGGCACGCGGCCACGTACGACGCGAGACGTGGGCGGGCATCGACCTGGCTGCTGAGCATCACCCGGAACGCGGCGATCGACGCGATCCGCTACCGCCACGACGATCCGATGGACCCGGATCTGCTGGTGGCGCTGTTGACGGTGCGGGACGAGAGCGGGGAGAGCGATGACCTGGACACCAACCTCGCGCTGCGGCAGGCACTGGCGGAGCTCCCGCACGAGATGGCCGCGCCGATCGTGCAGATGACCTACTTCGGGCTGACCGCCCAGGAGATCGCCACCCGTGAGGACGTACCAGCGGGCACGGTGAAGACCAGGGTGCGCCGGGGCCTGGAGAAGCTGCGGCAACGAATGGGGGTTCGCGATGCCTGAGTCCGAGCGCTGCCGGGAGGTGCGAGAGCTGATCCCGGAGCTGGCGATGGGGGTCGCGTCCGGCGAGGCGCGGGCTCGGGGGCTGGCGCACCTGGCCGGCTGTGCGAGCTGCCGACGCGAGCTCGAGGACGTCTCGGCCACCGTCGATGCCCTGCTGCTGCTCGTCCCGGAGCGCGAGCCGCCGGCCGGGTTCGACGCCAAGGTGCTGGCGGCGCTGGATCAGCATGCTCCCCGGCACAGGTTCCGCACCGGCCTGCTCGTCGCGGCGGCGATGGTGCTGGTCGCGACTCTCGCCGCCGGACTCACCTGGTGGCGGGGCGCGGAGGACCGCGACGTCGCCGACGACTACCGCGGGGTGCTCTCCACCGCCGACGGGAGCTATCTGCGGGCCGCGGACCTGACGATCGACGGTGCCGGCGCCGGAAGCGTCTTCGCCTACCAAGGACGACCGTCCTGGCTGTTCATGTCCGTCGAGGACGCCCCGAACGGCACCTACCACGTACGCCTGGTCGGCACCGACGGGCGCACCCGGTGGCTCGGGACATGCACCGTCCGAGACGGCACCGGGGCCTGGGGGACCACCGTCGACGTGCCGATCCGCTCCGTCGACCGGGTCGAGATGTTCGGCAACCGGCTCCCGACCGTGGTCGCGAACCTCCGCCGTTGAGCCGGTCTCGACCGGTTCGACCACCAGGAGGGGTGGGTTCCGTGAACCGTCGATGAACCCGTGATGAAGGCACGCGGAGAAGGCCTTCGAGTGGTCAAAGTGGGTCTTTTCGGCTGCCTAGAATCCTTCGGTCACCGGCCAACCGGGGCACCGGCGAGACGTGGTCTCGACGTTCGGGGGATCGTCACGGTTTACGTAATTGAGGACCCCCACACATGCCTTCGACCCTGCTGTCGTTCCCCTACTACCGGAGCAATCCCTACCTGACGATGCTCACCGTGGCACCGCGGGCGGCGGGTTGGGACGTGGTCGAGGGAGTGCAGGGCCTGCACCGGCTCGAGGCACGCGCGGAGCACATGGGGCGGGGCGACGTGCTCCACGTCCACTGGACCTCGCCGGTGACCGCCGGCTGCGAGAGCCTCGAGGATGCCTGGGTCAACGCAGCCCGGTTCGAGGACGTACTGAGCGGCCTGCGCGACCGCGGTGCCGACGTGCTGTGGACGGTGCACAACTCGATCGCCCACGAGGCCGACTACGTCGATGTCGAGCTGGCGGTCGCCAAGGCGCTGGCGAGCTACGCGACCCGGATCATCCAGCTCAACCCGGCGACCGTCGAGGAGACCGCGGCCTACTACACGCTCCCTCCCGACAAGGTCGTCGACCTGCCGCACTCGTCCTACCTCGGTGTCTACCCCGACGGCGGCGACGACGCCGCCTCGCGCGAGCGCATCGGGGTCCCGCAGGGAGTGCCGACGGTCGGCTTCATCGGTCAGATCCGGGCGTACAAGGGGCTCGACGTCCTCTGCCGTGCGGTGGAGATCGCCGCCGAGCAGGTGCCCGACCTGACCTTCGTCGTGGCCGGCAAGGTGGTGCCCGCCGCCGACGTGGAGACGGTCGAGGAGATGCTCTCGGCGCCCAACATCGTCAAGCGGCTCGGGTTCGTCGAGACCGCCGACTTCTCCGACTGGCTGCGGGCCAGCGACGTGGTGGCGCTGCCGTACCGCCGCATCCTCAACTCCGGCTCGCTGCTGGCCGCCGGCACCTTCGGCCGCACCGCCCTCATCCCCGAGGACACCCCGGTCGCGCGGCAGTTCGCCGACCAGCCGTGGGTGGTGACGTACGCCCCGGAGCCCGATGAGCCGGTTGCCCTGGCGGCGGCGATCCTGGAGGCCCTCGACGGGCAGGAGTCGCGGCATCGGGCCGCTCATGAGTTCACCCGCACGTACACGCCCTACGACATGTCGCGCGACTACCTGCGGCTGCTCGACGGGCTGGCCGGCGACCGGAAGGAAGAAGCCCGATGACCACACCCGAGCTCTCCGTCGTCGTCCCGACGCACGATGTCGGCCTGTGGGTCGGCGAGCTGCTCTCCTCGATCCTCGAGGACCAGTCCACGGCCTCCGACCCGGTGGATCTGGAGGTCATCGTCGTCGACGACGCCTCGAGCGACGACACGTTCGAGATCGCCCAGGCGTACGCCGCCCGTGACCCGCGTCTGAGAGTGGTCCGCTCGCCCGGAAAGGGTGGGGGACAGGCGCGCAACCACGGTGTCTCGCTGGCGCGGGGCCGCTTCCTCGCGTTCGCCGACGGCGACGACCTGGTGCCCCGCGGGGCGTACGCCACGATGCTGCGCAAGACGCGGGAGACCGGCTCGGACATGGTCGTCGGCCGGTTCTTCAAGCTCTTCAGCGACCGGGTCTGGTGGCCGGTGCGGGCCTGGCCGGCCTTCGACGAGGAGCGCACCCTGGTGAGGCTGGCCGAGGCGCCGTCCGCCCTGCGCAACCGGGCCTGCTGGAACCGGATCTTCCGGCGCGACTTCTGGGACTCCGCGGGGATCACGTTCCCCGACGCCTCCCGCTCCAACGACATCGAGCCGATGGTGCACGCGCTTACCACGGCCCGCTTCGACATCGTGACCGAGACCGTCTACGTCTACCGCGACCGGCCCGGGCCGGGGTCGATGACGGCGAGGTCGCACTCGCCGGCGGGGATCATCAGCTACCTGGAGCAGGAGCTGCGCTGCGCCCGCCGGATCGTCGCGCTGGGCGATGCGGAGGTGCGCGCGGAGTACGCCTCCCTCATCTTCGACGCCGACGGCTGGATGGCGATCGTCCGGGCGCTGCGAGGCATGTCGGTGATCGACCCGGTGGCCCTGGAGCCGGCTCGCGCGCTGGTCGCCGAGCTCGTCGCGCTCTTCGACGACGGAGTCGTCGACGACCTGATCGACGACCTGGAGCGCGACAAGCGGTGGGGCTGGCGGCTGGTCGCGTCGGGCCAGTGGGCCACCGCCGCGCGGCTGATCGGCGACGGCGTCCGCTGGGGCGACCGGACGGTCGCCGACATCCTGGAGACGCTGCAGCTGGTCGCCGACAGCGGCGTGGTGCCGCTGCGTACGCTCCAGCGGCCGCTGGTCAACGCGGTCGCGTCGGTCTCGCTGGGCGACGAGACGCTGGTCGGGGACGATCTGGCCGACCTGGTGCTCAAGCACCGCGACCTGTTCACCGTGGTCGCCGAGGCGGTCGGGGCCGAGGGGGTTCCCGCCTGGCGGCTCGGCCGGATCATGGCCGCCCTCGAGGACGGACCCGAGCTCCTGCGCCAGGTCGTCTCCGGTGCCACCGATCCGGTGACCGCGACCTCACTCTCGCTCGTCGACGGCCGTGCCCACCTTCACCTGGCTCACACGATGGTCGAGTCCGTTAGGCTCCGCGTCGTGTTTCTCCACGACCGTCGGCGCCGGACGCTGGACTACGACGCCACCGAGCTCGCCTCCGGCAGTCTCGAGGTCGCGCTGCCCACCGCCGCGCTCTCGGGCGGTCGCTGGCGGGTGCGGTTCGAGGGCCGTGACGCGCTCGGCGAGTTCGACGGTCCGGTGATCATCCACGAGGACGTCATCGGCGAGCGCATCGGCGACCGGGCGCAGATCGTCCAGCTCGCCGGCCGCCCGCGCCACGGGATCGAGATCCCGCTGAGCTTCGGCGAGCGGGGCGTACGCAAGGCCCGCCGCGTCGCCGGCCGGATCGTCCGTCGGGTGCGCCGATGACCGCAACCGTCGTCGCGCCCGCCGCCGAGCAGACCGGGACGTCGACGCCGGTCCGGGACAAGCGGGTGGAGATCCAGGCGCTGCGGACCGCCGCGGTGCTCGGTGTCGTCCTCTTCCACCTGTGGCCGGGGGCGATCCGGGGCGGGTACGCCGGGGTCGACGTCTTCTTCGTCATCTCGGGCTTCCTGATCACCTCCCACCTGGTCCGCGAGGCCGCCAAGCCCGGCGGGGTGCGGTTGGGTGCCTTCTGGGCCCGCCGGATCCGGCGGCTGCTGCCGGCGGCGCTGCTGGTGCTCGTGTTCGGTGCGGGCGCGACGTACGTCCTGGTGCCGGAGGCACTGTGGCAGCAGTTCCTGCGCGAGACGGTCGCGGCCGCGTTCTATGTGGAGAACTGGCAGCTGTCCTGGGCGGCGGTCGACTATCTCGCCGCCGAGGACCCGCCATCGCCGGCGCAGCACTACTGGTCGCTCTCGGTCGAGGAGCAGTTCTACTTCATCTGGCCGCTGCTGGTCGTCGCGGTGTCGCTCCTGACCCGGCGACGGCCGAATGTGCGGCTGACGGCGATCCGGGCAGTGTTCCTCGCCGTCTTCGTGGTCAGCTTCGTGGCCTCGGTCTATGTCACCGCGACGGACGGCGCCGACTCCTACTTCGTCACCTACGTGCGCGCCTGGGAGTTCGCGGTCGGCGGTCTCATCGCTGTGCTGCCGCTCTCCCTCGCGCGGGTGCCCGAGCGCTGGGCGCCGTACGCAGCAGTGGCCGGCTGGCTCGGGATGCTCGGCGCGCTGCTGCTCTTCAACGACTCGCTGCCGTTCCCGGGCTGGGTGGCGCTGCTGCCGGTCGGCGGCACCGCGCTGGTCATCTGGGCGGGCGCGCCCCGCGGCCTCGGGCTTCGGGTCGTCGGCCATCCGGTCGTGCAGTGGATCGGGACGGTCTCCTACTCGCTCTATCTGTGGCACTGGCCGCTCGTGGTCGTGCTCCCCGAGACCGGCCCCGTGCTCGGCACCTGGCTCCGCGAGCCGCTGATCCTCCTGGTCACCATCGGCCTCGCGGCCCTGACCTACCGGTTCGTGGAGACGCCGTTCCGCACCGGACCGATCCTGGGGACCACCCCGCGGGCCTTCCTCTTCGCGGTGCTCGGAGCGGCCCTGGTCGCCGCCGTCGCGGTCCCCGGGATCCTGCATGGACGCAACATGGTCGAGGAGAGTCGCGCCCAGGCTGAGGCGCTCGGATCGGGAGACACCGAGTGCTTCGGCGCCGCCGCCCTGATGGAGGGGTGCCGGAACCCGGAGCTCGACGGCGTACTTCTCCCTGCGCCGATCGCCCGCAAGAACGACACCGGCCGGGCCTACCGGTGCTATCTCCCCGAGATCGAGACGTACGCCGCCGACGCCCGCCCCGAGGTCTGCCACCTCGGCTCCGACGACCCGGATGCGCTCCGGGTCGCGCTGGTCGGTGACTCGCACGGCGCTTCGCTGATCCCCGGCCTGACCCGGGTCGCCGAGAGCTCAGGATGGTCGGTCGACACGTTGGTCGCCAACGGCGGCGGGCTGCTCCCGGCCACCGCGGGTGACCCGCGCCGCGCCTACCGCGAGGCGCTGATCGAGCAGCTCGACCAGGAGGCGTACGACGTCGTGCTGGTCACCCAACGCCGCAATCCGAACCTCGCGGCCGGCGAGCCGGACCCGGTCGCCGAGCAGCTCGCGCAGGCATGGAAGCCGATCCTCGCGCGGGGAACGAAGATCGTCGCGCTCGCCGACAACCCGTACCTCACCCCCGAGGCGGCGACCTGCCTCGACGGGATCGAGACGCTCGCGGACGCCGGCGCGTGCGAGATGACCCGCCAGGAGGCGTACGCCACCTCTGACCCGCTCGCCGAGGCGGTCCGCCTGGCAGGGCCGGGCGCTTCGCTGATAGACCTCTCTGCGGCCTACTGCGACGAGGACCGGTGTCCCCTGGTGGTCGGCCACGTGCAGGCCTATCGCGACCAGAGCCACATCACCGCGACCTTCTCGATGACGCTGGCGCCCTATCTGGTCCGCGCGGTCGAGGACGAGCTCTAGGATCTAAGATCAGCCGCGATGAGCACTCCTGACCGCAAGGCCCCGACCCGCGCCGACTACGTGCACTGGCGCACGATCACCACCCGCTGGCGCGACGACGACGCCTACGGTCACCTCAACAACGCGACCTACTACGAGTACTTCGACACCGCGGTCAACGCCTACCTGTTCGAGACGACGGGTGTGAACGTACGGAAGCTGCCGAAGATCGGGATCGTCGCGGAGACCTCGTGCCGCTACCTGCGCGAGATCGGGTTCCCCGAGCCGGTCGAGGCCGGGCTGGTCGTCGACAAGGTCGGGAGCTCGTCGGTCATCTACCGGATCGGGCTCTTCCAGGGGCCTGGCGAGGAAGCCGCCGCCGAGGGCCGGTTCGTGCACGTCTACGTCGACAACACCGACCCGTCGCGTCCGGTGACGCCGATGCCCGATGAGATCCGGGAGGCAGTCCTGCCGCTGTGGCGGCAGAATTGACCTTGACAGTTGGGTGAACGTGCGTGGTGCCTGTTCACCCCTACACGGCACTGTGACAGTCTGACGCACTGCCGAAGCACGACCTGGAGCGTCTTGGGGGACCTTTAGTGGACGAAGAGTTGAAGCGCATCGCACGTGGCGGACTGCGTAGGGGGCGAGACCTTGCCCGCAAGGTCTACAACGACTCGCCCCTCTACAGCCGGGCCGACGACGTGCGTCTGCTCGTCGACTGCCCGCTGTTCGACCATGAGTGGTACGCCGAGCAGGTCGGCCAGCGCCTCGACCGCAAGCGCGCCGCCCGGCACTATCTCGAGCAGGACCCCACCAAGCCGCTGGCCCAGCCCAGCCCGCTCTTCGACCCGGAGTTCTTCCTCGCCCGGCTGACCCCACGGCTGCGCAAGCAGATGGGCGACCAGGACCCGTTCCTCTACTGGCTGCGCGCCGAGCTGTGGCTGCAGCCGACCCATCCGCTCTTCGACACCGACGGCTACACCGAGCGCCGCAAGACCGAGAACTTCTACGGCGGCGCGATCGGGCACTACGTCGACCGGGGCGCCCGCAACGGGCGGCGGGCCAACGACTGGATGGAGCAGGTCGACGGCCGGTTTCCGGACCTGCGTGACTGGATCCGGGACCGGCGCGCGGAATGGCAGGCCCGGCAGGGCGGCCCTAAGACCTGGCGGCCGGCCATCGATCCTGCCCGCGCCGTGCCGACCGGTCGTGAGCCGGTCGGCACCGTCAGCGTCATCGTCGACCTCGGCGCCTCCGACGAGCACGCCCGGGCGACGCTGGCCAGCGTCGCCGCCCAGAGCGGCGTGAGCACCGAGATCATCGTCATCGACCGGGGCCTGACCCCGTCGGTCGCCGATGCCATCCCCGACGCCCGGATCGTGCTCGGCGACCCGGACCGTGGTGAGCCCGGCGTGGTCGCCGCATTCGCGCAGGCCAGCGGCGACTTCGTCGCGTACGTCGCCGGGGGAGACATCTGGAAGCCCGGTCGTCTCGCGCGGCTGGTCTCGGTGGCCGAGGCCGGGAGGCCGCTGGTCGCCGACGTGCTGGAGCGGCCGTGGCAGCCCGAGCAGCGGTTCGCCGTGGACGTACCTCCGACCTCGCCGGGGCCCGACGTGCCGGGTCCGCTGATGCGGACCCTGCTCTCCCGACTGCTGATCTCGGCGCCGCTGCTCGCGGAGGTCGGTGGTCCTCGTGACGACATCGGCTTCGGCTGGGCCTACGACCTCGCGCTGCGGCTGACCTCGAGGGCGGCGGTCGAGGTCGTCCCCGAGGTCGGCGTCGAGCGGCGCCAGGGCATCAACCCGCGCCGTCCGCGCCAGGACCGGCTCGCGCTCGACCCCTTCGACGTGGAGTCGTGGGAGGACGTCGTACGCAACCGGACGTTCATCGACTGGGCCGCGCTCGGCACGCGCACCCCCGACCCGGACGTGGTCTCGGTGGTGATCCCCACCTACGACGACTCGCTGCTGACCGTGGGCGCGGTCGAGGCCGTGATGGAGCACGGCGCGGGGGAGAAGCGGCTCGAGATCGTGGTCTGGGACAACGGCTCCTCGGCCCGGGTCTCGGCGGTGCTCGACTCGCTGCCGCTGCGGTTCCCCGAGGTCAAGGTGGTGCACAGCACCGTCAACCACAACTTCGCACTCGGCAACAACCTCGCCATCCCGTACGTCACCGGCGAGACCGTCGTCTTCCTCAACAACGACACCACAGCGCTGGCCGGCTGGCTCTCGCCGCTGGTCGAGGCGCTCGAGGACCCCGAGGTGCTCGCGGTGCAGCCGCTGCTGCTCTACCCGAGCGGGTCGGTGCAGTCGGCCGGGGTCGTCTTCCCGCCCTACGGCGGGCTGCCCTACAACATGCTCGCCGAGTACCCGCCCGAGGATGCTGCCGGCCTCGAGGGCCACCGGTTCTCGGCGCTGACCGGCGCGGCGCTGGTGATGCGTTACCGCGACGTCGTCGCCTGCGAGGGGTTCGACCCGATCTTCACCAACGGCATGGAGGACGTCGACCTGTGCCACCGGCTCGCCTCGCTGCGACCAGGGTCGTTCCGGGTGGTGACGTCGGCCGAGGTCGTCCACCACGAGTCGAAGTCGAAGGGCCGTTTCGCCCGCGCACCGCGCAACCGGCTGATCTACCTCGACCGCTGGGTCGGGCGCACCGAGCCTCGCGACGACGTGGCCGCCTGGACGGCCTGCGGCTACCAGGTCGTCGGCCGGGCCACGGCCGGGGACCCGACCGGACCTGCGAAGACGTACGCCGCCACCCGCCCGATCATCGCGCCCCTGCCGCGGGTGTCGGTGGTGGAGGGGATCCCGCAGCTGCGCTGGTCGATCAAGATCTCCGCGCCCGGAGCGCCGGAGGGCGAGCGGTGGGGCGACACCCACTTCGCCCGTGCGCTGGCCCGTTCGCTGCGCAAGCTCGGCCAGTCGGCGGTCGTCGACCACCACTACGAGTGGGAGCGGCCGAGCGCCCTCGACGACGACGTCGTGGTCACCCTGCGCGGCCTGTCGCGCTACTTTCCCGCGCCCGACGGCCGGATCAACATCGGCTGGGTGATCTCCCACCCCGACGCGGTCACCCGCGCCGAGGCGGCAGGGTTCGACCGGCTGCTGGCGGCCGGGCCGGCCTGGGCCGAGCGGATGTCGGCACGGTGGGGCATCCGCATCGACCCGCTGCTGCAGGCCACCGACCCCGAGTTGTTCAACCCCGACCGGGCGCTGCCCGACTCCGGTCACCCGGTACTCTTCGTCGGCACCTCGCGCGATGTCGAGCGCCCGATCATCCACGACGCGGTCTCGGTCGGGCTGCCGCTCTCGGTCTACGGCCACGGCTGGGAGCCCTACATCCCGCGCCACTTCGTCAAGGCCCAGCACATGTCCAACACCCAGCTCGGTGCCGAGTACCGAGCCGCCGGGGTCGTGCTCAACGATCACTGGGCCGACATGCGCGACTACGGATTCATCTCCAACCGGCTCTTCGACGCCGTCGCCTCCGGCGCCCGCGTCATCTCCGACGACGTCGTCGGCCTCCGCGACGTCTTCGGTGACACCGTGCAGGTCTACGAGACCCCCGAGGACCTGGTGAAGTGGTCCTCCATGCCCGACCCCTCGGTCGTCTTCGGCACCGACGAGCACATCCGCGCCGAAGCAGCCCGCATCCACCGCGACCACGGCTTCGACGCCCGCGCCCGCTCCCTCCTCGACATCGCGCTCGAGGAGCGCGCCAAGCGATAGCCGAGCCGTCACGTACGTCGGCCGAGGTGTCACTGCCCGCGGAGCCCGAACCTGTCAGAGTGTCCGCATGACGAAGCTCTCCGTGATCCAGTCGCGCGAGCGCGACGCGCTGGTCGAAGACCTGAGGTCGCTCTCGCCCGACCGGTGGCGGTCGCCCACGCTCTGCGGGGAGTGGGACGTGGAGGAGGTCGTGGCGCACCTCGGCGCGGCCTCACGACTCTCGTTCCCGGGCTGGCTGCGCAGCATGATCGGGGCACGGTTCGACCCGGACGTACACAACCGCAGGCGCCTCGAAGAGTTCCGCGGATCCTCTCCCGAGGACACGCTGGCGAGGTTCGCCGGGATCGGTCCCATCAGGCTGCCCCGCCGGGAGAGCGTCGGCGGGCTGGGCGAGATGATCGTGCACAGCGAGGACATCCGGCGGCCGCTCGGCATCAAGCGCGACCCCGACCGCGAAGGACTCCTCGCGGTCGCGACCTTCTTCGCCACCAAGGACTTCGCGGTGAACAGCAAGTCGCTGGTCGAGGGCCTCCGGCTCCGAGCGGTCGACGCGGAGTACGCCGCCGGCGACGGCCTCGAGGTCAGCGGCCGCCTGCTCGACCTGGTCATGGCGATGGCCGGACGGCGCGAGGTGCTCGAGGACCTGAAGGGAGAGGGCGTTCCCGAGCTCCGGCGCCGGCTGGACTGAGACTCCGAACCAACTGGTTCGTCCAGGTCGCCGTAAGGTGTCGGCTGGCGATGACGGCACAGCAGCATGGGGGAGACGGGTTGGGAAGCGACGGGAGTCGGCTCGAGCGGTTGATGCAGGAGTCCGTCAGGGTCTCACCGGCTCCGGGGAGCCACTCGCCCGCCTGGCGCGCGAGCGTGACGCTGCTCGTCGGGTTGGTGGCATTGGCCCTGACCGGACACATCGAGCTGGCCGCGTACGCCTGTTTCGGCACCTTCGCCTCGATCTACGGTCGTCGCCAGCCGCTGCGAGGGCGGTGGCGGACCCAGACCGCGGCCGGGGCGCTGATGTGTGTCGCGGTCCTGTGCGGCGCGCTCGTGGCGACCTCCTCGCACCGGGCCTGGCTGGTCATCCCTGTCGCCGCGATCTGGGCCGCGGTCGGGTCGATGCTCTCGGACCGGTTCGTGCTGCGACCGCCGGGACCGATGTTCCCGGTGTTCGCCGTCGCGACGTGTGCCGCGCTTCCGGTGACCCTGTCGGGCGTCGCGGTGGCCGTCGCCGTGGCCGCCGCCGCGGCCCTGATCGCCGTGCTGCTCGGTCTGCTCGAGGAGCGGCTGGTCGGCAGCGGAGCCGCGGTCGAGGCGAGTCGTGGTGAGGTACGCCTCGACCACGCGACTGCGGTCGTCGCCGCGGTCGTGGTCGCCGGTACGATCTCGACCGCGCTCGGGCTCAGCCACACCTACTGGGCGATGGTGGCCGCGGCGGTGCCGTTCGGCGTCACCGGGCTGCTGGCGCAGACGACCCGCGGACTGCAACGCGTGGTCGGCACCCTGGTCGGTCTGCTCCTCGCGGCCGTACTGCTCTCGATCGCTCTCCCCGCCCTCGTCCTCGCGGTGGTCGTCGCCGCACTCCAAGCGGTCACCGAGCTGCTCGTCGGACGCCATTACGGTCTAGCCCTCGTCGTCATCACCCCGCTCTCGCTGCTGATGGTCCAGCTCGGCCACCCGCAACCGGTCGACGCCTTGCTCTGGTCCCGCCTCGCCGAGACCCTCCTCGGTGTCGTCGTAGGCCTCGCCGCCGCACTCGCGCTCCGCGAGTACCGCCGCCGCTGACCGCCGAGACGTCACGTACGTCGGCCGAGACGTCACGCCCTGCCCGGTCGCCCGACCTAACTGACGTCTCGCCCGACGTAACTGACTTCTCGGCTACTTCTCGAAGACTGCCTGGTCGAGTACGCGGCGCTCGTCGTCGGCGAGGACGACGAGCTCCTCGCGGGTGAGGCCGGTGCCTTCGCCGGAGGGGGAGAGGTTGATGAAGAACTCGTGCTTGACGGTGTCGTGGAAGGACGTCTCCCGCATCGAGATGAAGTCGAGGTCGGCGAGGTCCTGGAGGAGGAGGCGGAGGTGGTGGGGGGTGCAGACCCAGTTGTGGGTGTCGATGTAGCGCTCGCCGCGCTGGGCTTCAGCGCCGTTGGCCTTCACCGTCTCCAAGGAGTTGGCGAAGGTGTAGTCGCCCTTGTGGCGCGGACCCCAGGCGGTGATCCCGCCGTGCTTGGCCGCGTTGAGCCGCTCCTCGATGACCGCACCCATGGTGTGGACCGACGTCGGGTAGAGCGAGGCGTCGATGACGCGCGAGAGCGAGGCACGCTCGCGGAACCGGTCGAAGCAGTAGCGGTGGTCGGGGATGACCAGCGCCAGCACCCCGTCAGGACGCAGCAGCTTCTCGCACTCGTTGATGAACTCGATCATCGAGGTGGTGTGCTCGATGACGTGGGAGGCGACGATCAGGTCGAACCGCTCCGGAATCACCTCTGACCAGGGAGTTCCCGGCCGGAAGACGTAGTCGACCTCCTCGATGTCGGCGGGGTCGTACTGGGAGAAGCCCGAGTAGCGCTGCACCAGGCCCTCGCGGTCGAGATAGTCGACGATGCGTACGTCATAGCCGTCCCGCTTGGGCAGGATCGCGTTGTGCGCGGGGCCGATCTCCAGGATCAGGGCGTCGGGCTTGACCCCGGCGAGCACCTGCTCGCGACGCAGCTCGAGCCGGTCCAGACCGGGGATGGCCGGGACGGCGGTGGTGCGGTTTCGGTCGCCCTGCAGCCCCTCCACCTTCGTACGCAGCTTCTGGTTGCGCTGCTTGAGCTCGTCGATCCGGCCGTGCAGGCGCGCGGCCTCGGCATCGGCGGCACGGACGGTCTGCAGACCCGCGGCGGCGAGGCCGCGGCGTACGGCGCCCCTGAAGGTGGGCAAGACAGGTCCTCCTGAGAAGTGAGTTTCAGCGTTTGCGGGGTGGGATGTAGGGCTCGGCGGCCAGTGCGGCCCGGCCGCGCTCGGCACCGAGCGCGTGCTCGTCGTCGGGTACGGCCTTGTCGTTCTCGGGGTCGAGCACGTCACGCATGAGATCGGCCACGAGCGAGCGGCCGAGCACGATGTGCAGGTGGTTGGTCAGCCAGTCGTCGAAGGAGTAGTCGCCCGAGAACGCGCCGGCGGCGAGCTCGGCCCGGGTGGGCGTGCGCGCGAGGTAGGCATCCTGCAGGGTGCCGTTCAGGTAGCGCTGGTAGTCGCGCATCCCGTGGTGGCGCGGGCTCGGCTTCAGGTCAGGGTTGGCCTCATAGCCCTTGCCTGCGTTGATCACCTTGCGCTCGAGCTGGGCCCAGGAGCGCCAGGGGAGGTGGAGAACCTCGAGAGCGACCTCGTCGGCCGGCTGGCCGTTGCTCCGCAGCGAGACGAAGTGGTTGCCCTGGACGACCTTGATGTCCGACTCGCCGCGGTGGACCGCGTTGGGTGTGGGGTGGGCGTGGAGCCCGACCGCCTCGAGCCGCTCGTCGGGGCGCCGGTCTCGCCACTGGAGCCGGTTGATGCCGCCGCCCTTCCAGGCCGGCGGACCGACGAGGTTCTCCACCTCGACGGTGAATGCGTTCAGCGACAGCGGAGTGGCCTCGAGCGCCTGGCGTACGGTCAGGCCCTTGTCCTTGGGCACCAGGAACTCGTCGGCGTCGAGGTTGAGGACCCAGTCGGCGCGGAAGTGGGTGCGGGCACGCCGGGCCATCGAGGTGACGACCTTGCCCTGCTGCTTCTCGTGGACGGGGTCGTGGTGGAGCTCGACCCGTCCCGTCGCGGCGTAGCGCTCGAGCACCTCGGTGGTGCCGTCGACCGACGCGTTGTCCGTGACGATCAACGTGTCGACACCCTGGTCCAGGTGGTGCTCGATCATCGCGGCGACGATGTCGACCTCGTCCCGGACCATCATTGTCCCGATGATCCTCATGCCGTGAAACACTACCGGTCCGGTCGACGTTGTCGATATCCCGCGCCGTACGACGGGACGCCCGTGGCGCGGGCGCTCGTGCCCGCGTGCCGTTGTGTGCTCCGGACCCGAGGTGTGCGAGGGTTGGCGCCGTCCGTGCGTATCCAGAAGGGGGCTGGCCGAGCCAGTGTTGACCATCCTTGTCATCTTCGTGGCGATGCTGCTCATCGTCACGCTGGCCGGACTCGTGATCGTCTACACGGTCTTCCCCCACCGCGGACAGAAGATGCCGTACGCCTCCAAGCTCGGTGAGGCGATGGAGCGGGCCGTCGACACGGCCCCCACGCTCGGTCCGGCCACGCGTCTGCAGCCTCGCCGCGAGAACCATCTCACCGAGCTGCTCGGTGAGCGCGAGCCAGGAACTACGGAAAAGAAGGCGTAGTTTGATTGGATGAGGGCCATGGACATGGTCACCCTCATCGTCATCATCGCGGTCGCCGCTGTCGCGATCATCGGCGGCGGCATCGCCGGTCTGGTCACCAGCACCCGGCGCCGCAAGGACCGTACGCTGCCGGCCGAGGCGGGGACCGATGTCATCACCCGACCAGAGGCCCCGACGGTCGAGGAGCCCTCGGTCGAAGAGGCCGAGCCCGAGACGGCTCCGGCGGCCCCGGTCATCGAGAAGCCGGAGAGCACCGCGTCGCGCCTGGTGCGGCTGCGCCAGCGCCTGGCCGGCTCCAACGCGCTGGGCCGTGGGCTGCTCAACCTGCTCTCGACCGACCGGCTCGACGAGGACACCTGGGAGTCCATCGAGGATCTGCTGCTCACCGCCGACATCGGCGTCGCCCCGACCCAGGAGTTGGTGGAGGGGCTGCGCACCCGGCTGCGCGTCGAGGGCGGCAAGGTCGACGCCAAGGCGGCGCTGCGTGAAGAGCTGATCAAGCTGGTCGACCCCGACATGGACCGCCGCCTCCAGGTCAGCGGCGCCGACGGTGCCCCCGGCGTGGTGCTGATGGTCGGGGTCAACGGCACCGGCAAGACCACCACCACCGGCAAGCTCGCCCGGATCCTGGTCTCCGAGGACCGCAAGGTCGTCCTCGGTGCCGCCGACACCTTCCGTGCCGCCGCCGCCGAGCAGCTCACCACCTGGGGTGAGCGCGTCGGCGTCGAGGTCGTACGCGGCCCGGAGGGCACCGACCCGGCCAGCGTCGCGTTCGACTCGGTCAAGGAGGGCCTCGACACCGGCGTCGACACCGTCATCGTCGACACCGCAGGACGGCTGCAGAACAAGGCCGGCCTGATGGACGAGCTCGGCAAGGTCAAGCGGGTCATCGAGAAGCAGACCCCGGTCACCGAGGTGCTGCTCGTCCTCGACGCCACCACCGGCCAGAACGGCCTCATCCAGGCCCGCGTCTTCAGCGAGGCAGTCGCCGTCAGCGGCATCGTCCTCACCAAGCTCGACGGCTCGGCCAAGGGTGGCATCGTCGTCGCCGTGCAGCGCGAGCTCGGCGTCCCGGTCAAGCTCGTCGGCCTCGGTGAGGGCCCCGACGACCTGGCCCCGTTCACTCCCGAGGCATTCGTCGACGCGCTCCTGGGCTAGGTCGCCCGTCCGCATGGCAAGATCGCGGCTATGCGCCATTCACTCGCCGGCCGGGCCGAGACCTCCATGCAGGCACGACTGCTCGCCCAGCTCCGTGACGAGGGCCCGCTGTCGCGGGTTCAGCTCGCCGACCGGCTGAACGTCTCCCGCACCACGATCGCGGCCGAGGTCGGCCGGCTCACCGAGCTGGGCATGGCCCACGAGGTGGGGCCGGCGGCCTCCCGCGGCGGTCGGCGCTCGACCCTGGTCGACCTCGCGCCGGACATCCGGTTCGTCGGCATCTCGATCGGCGCGACCAGCATGTCGGTGGGCCTCACCGATGGTCGGCTGTCGGTGATCGGCACCCGCACCCGGGCGTGCGACATCCGCAGCGGCCCGGAGAAGGTGCTCGCGACCGCGCTCGAGGAGGTCCGCGCACTCCTGGACGAGCACGATGTCGCCGAGCCGATGGGGGCGGGAATCGGCGTACCCGGGCCGGTCGACTTCCACCGCGGCGTCTCGGTCTCCCCGCCGATCATGCCGGGCTGGGACGGCTACCCGGTGCGCGACGCGGTCGCCCGGGAGCTGGGCTGTCCGGTCGTGCTCGACAACGACGTGAACGTCCTCGCGGCGGGGGAGCAGCACGCCGGCGTCGCCCGGACCGCTCGTGACTTCCTCTACGTCAAGATCGGCACCGGCATCGGCTGCGGGATCGTCGTCGACGGGGAGCTCTACCGCGGCGTCGACGGCTGTGCCGGCGACATCGGCCACATCCGCGTCGAGGACTTCGGGCCCACCTGCGCCTGCGGCAACACCGGCTGCCTGGAGGCGTTCTCCGGGGGAGCGGCCCTCGCTCGCGAGGCGCTCGCCGCGGCCCGTTCCGGGCGCTCCCCGGTGCTGGCCGAACTGCTCGCGGAGAAGGGCGAGCTGAGCGCCGAGGACATCGCCGTCGCCGTGGCGCGGGGCGACGCCCAGGCGGTCCAGCTCATCCGGGAGAGCGGACACCGCATCGGCCAGGTGCTCGCCAGCCTGGTCTCGTTCTTCAATCCGGGCCTGATCGTCATCGGCGGCCGGGTCAGCAAGCTGGGCCACGGGCTCCTCGCCGAGATCCGCAGCGTCACCTACCGCCGCTCGCTGCCGCTGGCGACCGGCAACCTCCCGATCGTGCTCAGCGAGCTGGGCGACGAGGGCGGCGTCATCGGCGCCGCCCACCTGATCAGCGCCTCGGTCTACGCCCCCAGCAGCGGCGAGGCCTAGACCCCGCTTCCGACCGCCCCAGAGGCGCACTTTTGTCCCATCTTTCGAAATCTTCTTGCGAAAGTAGGCAAGTCACTTGACGTGACCGGCGTCACATCGCTACGTTCGCGGACGATCTCGCTCCCCTCCATGACAGCGAGAGAAGGAGATGGACCGTGCGCAGATTCACCCTCTGGAGCGTCGCCACGACCGTGGTCTCAGGGCTCCTCGTTCTCCCCCTCACGACGTCCGCGGACGCGGCCCCCACGGCCGCCCCGCCGCCGGACACCGACTTCGAGAAGGTGACCCTCAACGACCGCCCCGGTGAGCCGATGGACCTCGCGGTCCTGCCCAATGGGGACGTCCTTCACACCACCCGGGCCGGGAAGGTGTGGCTCAACGACGCCGACACCGGCGTCAACAGCGTCGCCGCCGAGTTCGACGTCTATCAGCACGACGAGGAGGGTCTGCAGAGCATCGCTCTGGACCCCAAGTACAACGGCCGCACCAACAAGTGGGTCTACGTCTACTACTCACCGCCGATGAACACCCCTGTCGACGACCCGGCCACGCCGGACGTCAACGAGGGCGACGCCCCGGAGTTCGGCACCCCTGCCGACTTCGAGCCGTTCAAGGGCGCGATCCGGCTCTCGCGCTACCAGTACGCCGGCGGCAAGATCGACCTGTCCACCGAGCAGCAGATCATCGACGTACCGGTGGACCGGGGGCGCTGCTGCCACGTCGGCGGCGACATCGTCTTCGACTCCGCGGGCAACCTGATCCTCGCCACCGGCGACGACACCGACCCGTTCCAGTCCGACGGCTACGCCCCGCTCGACGACCGGGAGAACCGCAGCCCCGCCTTCGACGCGAGGCGTACGGCGGCCAACACCGCCGACCTGCGCGGCAAGCTGCTCCGGATCAAGCCGAAGGCGGGCGGCGGCTACACCGTCCCTGCCGGGAACCTGTTCGCGCCGGGCACCGACAAGACCCGCCCCGAGATCTACGCGATGGGTCTGCGCAACCCGTTCCGGATCGAGATCGACCCCAAGACCGACCGTGTCTTCGTGGCCGACTACTCGCCCGACGCCTCCTCGGCGAACCCGGACCGTGGCCCGGCGGGCCAGGGCAAGTGGACCGTCGTCAGCAAGCCTGCCAACTACGGCTGGCCGCTGTGTGCGACCGCCGAGATGCCTTATCGCGACTACGACTTCGCGACCGGGACCTCGGGGCCGGCCTTCGACTGTGACGCCCCGGTCAACGACTCTCGGCACAACACCGGTCTGACCCAGCTCCCGCCGGTCACGCAGCCGACCGTCTGGTACACCTACAGCCAGTCCGAGGAGTTCCCCGAGCTCGGCACCGGCGGCATCGCCCCGATGGCCGGTCCGGCGTACGACTACCAGAAGTCGGCCACGAAGGGACCGCTCTCCGGCGCCTGGCCGAAGTACTACGACGGCATCCCGCTGTTCGCGGAGTGGGGCCGGGACTACATCAAGGGCATGCGGCTCGACGCCGACGGTGAGCTCACCGGCATCGAGTCCCTGCTCTCCAGCTTCGCCACGGACAACGTGATGGACCTGGAGTTCGGCAAGGACGGCTCGCTCTACATGCTCGAGTACGGCGACGGGTTCTTCAGCGAGAACGAGGAGGCCCAGGTCTCCCGGATCGACTACATCGCCCGCACCGGCAACCACAGCCCGAAGCCGGTGATCCGCGCCGACAAGACCGCAGGCCAGCCGCCGCTCACCGTCGCCTTCGACAGTGCCGGGACGACCGACCCCGACGGCGACAAGCTCGTCTACCAGTGGGACTTCGACGGTGACGGCAGGTTCGACGCCACCGGGAAGACCGCGACCCACACCTACGAGGAGCCGGGTGCCTATCGAGCGACCCTGACCGTCACCGACAAGGGCAAGGCGGGACGCGGCAAGCACGCCTCGGCCGATGTCGACGTGATCGTCGGCAACGACGTGCCGGTGGTGACCCTCATGACCAGCCCGGCGCCGGGCGAGGCGTTCCACTTCGGTGACACCGTCCAGTTCCAGGTCGAGGTGACCGACGACCAGGCCGTCGACTGCTCCCGGGTCTCGGTGACGTACGTCCTGGGTCACGACGAGCACGGGCACCCGCAGACCACGGCGAACGGCTGCAGCGGTTCCATCGTGACGACCGTCCCCGGTGGCCACGACCCCGGGCAGGACGAGCTCAACGCCGTCTTCGTGGCGGAGTACACCGACCCCGGCGACGGCGACATCCCGGCGCTCACCGGCACTGACGAGGTGGTGATCGCACCCAGCGAGTGACCCTCGCGATCGACCTGAAAGGGGCATCCGGCCAACCGCGGCCGGTGCCCCTTTCGGCTACTTTGTCCAATTACTTTTCAAAGTTCGACAGAAACTTTGCAGAAACCGCCGCGAAAGGGTTGTACAACGTGAGTCGGGTCACTAGTTTGTCTCTCGGTCACGGAATTCTGTGACTGCCATCACAGGCTGTCTGTGATGGGTGATCCCCATGAGCCGGGACAGGAGGCGACCGTGCGCGACGCAGACATCACCGTGCGGGTCTCCGCCACCGCCGACCCGGCCGCCGTACGGAGCGCGCGGATGGGGCTGCTCCTGCGCTCGCTGCGCGAGCGCGGGCCGCGCTCGCGAGGCCGCCTGGCCGAGGAGACCGGACTGACCCGCACCGTCGCGACCGGGCTGGTCGACGAGCTCGCCGAGCTCGGGCTGGTCTCCTGCGAGGACGCCGGTCGCCGCGGCGCCGGCCGCCCCGGCGTCCAGGTCCGGATCGTCGGCGGCTCGGTCTGCGGGGTGGGCGCGGAGATCAACGTCGACCACCTCGCCGTCGTGGCCGTCGACCTGGCCGGGTCGGTGATCGCCGAGTTCCGCCGCGGCATCGACGGCCGGAGGCTTCCGCCCGAGGGCGTGCTGGCCGAGCTCGCCGGTCTCGTCGCCGACGCGCTCGCCGAGGCACGTACCGCCGGTGTCGCCGTCGCGGGCATCACCGTCGGCGTCGCCGGCCTCGTCGACACCGCCACGCAGCGGGTCACCCTCGCCCCCAACCTCGGCTGGCGCGACATCGACGCCGCCGAGGACGTACGCCTCCGGCTGACCGCCACGGCTGAGCCGGGGCGTCCGGTGCCGCCGGTGCGCCTGGCCAACGAGGCCACCCTGGCCGCCACCGCCGAGCTGGACCCCGCCGACGCCGACCGCGCCGACATGGTGGTGCTCTACGGCGAGGTCGGCCTGGGCGGCGCGGTCGTCAGCGGTGGCCGGGTGGCCCCGGGACGGCACGGCTGGGCCGGGGAGATCGGCCACCTCCCGGTCGACCCTCGCGGCCGCCTCTGCGGCTGCGGCCGCACCGGCTGCTGGGAGACCGTGGTCGGCCTGCGGGCGCTGCTCGAGGCGGCCACCGACTCCGACGATCCGGTACGTGACCCCGTGCTGACCCTGGAGGAGCGGCTCGCCACCCTGGTCGAGCGGGCCCGCCTCGCCGACGGCCGCACCCTGGCGGCGCTGGACGAGGTCGGGACCTGGCTCGGCACCGGCGCCGCCGTCCTGGTCAACACGCTCAACCCCGGCACCGTCGTGCTCAGCGGCTACTTCGCCGTGCTCGGCGAGTGGCTGCGCCCGGCCGTCGAGGCACGGCTCGCCGCCGACGTCCTCGCCCCGCGTGCCGGCGGCACCCGGGTCGCGATCTCGGCCTTCGGCCCGACCGCCGCGGTCCGCGGCGGCGCACTGGTCTCCCTGGAGCCGGTGCTCTCCGACCCCACCGTCCTCGCCGACCTGCCCGAACTGCACGGAGGAACCCGATGACCCAGACCCCGAAGCCGTCGCCGGACGGCCCCGCCGTCAGCGCAGACGGGGGTGACGTACTGCTCCAGATGACCGGGATCGTGAAGCGGTTCCCCGGCGTGCTCGCCCTCGGCGGCGTGGACCTCGACGTCCGCCCGGGAGAGGTGCACTGCCTGCTCGGGCAGAACGGCGCCGGCAAGTCGACCCTCATCAAGGTGCTCTCGGCGGCGTACCAGCCCGACGAGGGAGAGATCCTCTGGGAGGGCGAGCCGGTCCGGCTGACCACGCCGGTCGCTGCCATGAAGCGCGGCATCTCGACGATCTACCAGGAGCTCGACCTGGTGCCCGGGCTCACCGTGACCGAGAACATCTTCCTCGGCCACGAGCTCGCCACCGCCGGGTTCAGCCGCCGCGCCGAGGCGACCCAGCGGGTGCGTACGCTCCTGGACCGGCTCGGTCACAGCGAGGTCGACCCGAACCGCCTGGTCGGCGACCTCTCGCCGGCCGGGCAGCAGATCGTCAGCATGGCGCGGGCGCTGTCCCACGACACCCGCCTGCTCATCCTCGACGAGCCGTCGGCGGTCCTCGACCAGGAGGAGGTGGACAACCTCTTCCGGGTGATGCGCGGCCTCACCGCGGAGGGCGTCGCGATCATCTACATCTCCCACCGCCTCGAGGAGATCCGCCAGATCGGCGACCGGATCACGGTCCTCAAGGACGGCCGCACGGTGGCCACCGGCCTCTCGGTCGAGGACACCCCCACCCGCGAGCTGATCACGCT
Organism: Nocardioides sp. NPDC047086; assembly: GCF_040643685.1. Lineage (NCBI taxonomy): Bacteria > Bacillati > Actinomycetota > Actinomycetes > Propionibacteriales > Nocardioidaceae > Nocardioides > Nocardioides sp. NPDC047086. Next base: position 16,099 of record NZ_JBEYUV010000010.1, on the reverse strand, counting down.
GATGACCGGCCGCGAGATCGAGTACGTCTTCCCCGAGCGCCCCGCGACGCGCCCCGCTCGGGACGCGGCGCCGGTGCTCGAGGCCAGCGGCCTGTCCGGCGACCGCTTCCACGACGTCGACCTGCGCGTCCACGCCGGTGAGATCGTCGGGCTGGCCGGCCTGGTCGGCTCCGGTCGCTCGGAGATCCTGGAGACCATCTACGGTGCCCGCCGCTCGACCACGGGCACGGTCACCATCAACGGTCGCCGGCTGCGCCGTGGCTCGGTCCGCGCCGCGGTCGCGGCCGGGGTGGGCCTGGCTCCGGAGGAGCGCAAGAGCCAGGGGCTGCTGCTCGACCAGGCGGTCTACCGCAACGTGACCGTCTCGTCGCTGAGCAGGTTCTCCAAGGCCAGCTTCCTCGACAGCGGCGCCGAGCGCCGCGCCGCCGAGGAGCTCAGCCGCTCGCTCGACGTACGTCCGGCCGGGGTGGACCGGCCGGTCCGCAACCTGTCGGGCGGCAACCAGCAGAAGGTCGTGCTCGCCCGGTGGCTGTTGCGCGACTGCAAGGTGCTGCTCCTCGACGAGCCCACCCGGGGCGTCGACGTCGGGGCGCGCACCGAGATCTACAACCTCGTCCGCCGCCTGGCCGACGAAGGTGTCGCCGTGGTCGTGGTGTCCAGCGAGGTGGAGGAGGTGCTCGGTCTCGCCGACCGGGTCCTCGTCATCAGCGAGGGCTCCGTCGTCCACGAGGGACCCGCCACCGAGATCGACGAGTCGAAGGTCCTGGACCTCGTGATGGAAGGAGAGGTCGCATGAGCGAGCGCAAGCGAGCGGCAACAAGCCTCAGGCCGCCGCGTCCGTATTCTCAGATTTGCCCTACGGAGGTGGCGGCATGAGCGACACGCCCACGAACGCTGCTGTGGCCCAGGGGGACACGGCTCGGGTCGAGAAGGAAGCGGCCCGCCGGGCCGATCCCGGTGGCGTCGGCCGGCTGCTGCGAAGCGGGGCGGGCCACAACCTCGGCCTGGTCCTGGCGCTGGCGCTGCTGGCCCTGGTCGGCGTCGTCTCCGGTGGCGAGCGGTTCGCCTCGGTCGACAACGTGATGACGATCCTGCGCCTCGCCGCGGTGATCGGGGTGGTCAGCATCGGGATGACGTTCGTCATCACCGGCGGCGGGATCGACCTCTCGGTGGGTGCGCTGGTCGCGCTCTCCTCGGTCTGGTGCACGACGTTGTCCACCCAGGCGATGGCCAACGACTTCCACTGGATCTTCATCGTCACCACCGCCCTCCTGGTCGGCGCGGGCGCCGGGCTGATCAACGGGCTGCTGGTGGCGTACGGCGGGGTGGTGCCGTTCATCGCCACGCTCGCGATGATGGCCAGCGCCCGCGGTCTGGCCGAGATCATCTCGGCGCGCAAGACCCAGATCCTCAGCGTGCCGGGCTTCACCGACGCGTTCTCCCGCGACGTGCTCGGCATCTCGGTCCTGGTCTGGATCTTCGTCGTCGTGGCCGTGATCGGCTGGGTCCTGCTCAACCGCACCACCTTCGGCCGGCGCACCCTGGCCATCGGCGGCAACCCGGAGGCCTCGCGCCTCGCCGGCATCAACGTACGCCGCCACACGGTGCTCCTCTACGTGCTCGTCGGCCTCTGCTGCGGCATCGCCGCGGTGATGCTGGTCAGCCGCACCACGACCGGCAGCGCGACCCACGGCCAGCTCTACGAGCTCGACGCCATCGCGGCGGTCGTCATCGGCGGCACGCTGCTCGCCGGCGGTCGCGGCACCATCGTCGGCACCGTCTTCGGGGTGCTGATCTTCACGACCCTCACCAACGTGTTCGTGATCAACAACCTCTCGATCTCCGCTCAGGCCTTCACCAAGGGCCTGATCATCATCGCTGCCGTGCTGCTGCAGAAGCGGTTCTCACGACAGCCCGGGTCATGACCGGCCTACGTCCTCGGCTCTCGGACTCAACCCTTCTCCACCCTCGAACGATCTAGGAGCACTTCCCATGAAACTGAAGTCCACAGCAAGAATCGTCGTCGCCGGCCTCTCGGTGCTCGCCCTCTCCGCCTGCATCAGCAACACGCCCGAGAAGTCCGAGAACGTCGGTGGCACCTCCAACGCCGAGGCCGGCTCCAACGACGAGAAGGGCGACACCGTCGTCATCGGCTTCTCGGCCCCCGCCGCCGACCACGGCTGGATGGGTGCGATCAGCGACCAGGCCAAGGCGGCCGCCGATGCCTACGAGGACGTCGACCTGCGCCTGGCCGAGGGCACCAACGACGTCAGCCTGCAGATCAGCCAGGTCGAGACCTTCATCAACGACAAGGTCGACGCCATCGTGCTGCTGCCCTTCGACGGCGCCGCGATGACGCCGGTCGCGCTCAAGGCGATGGAGGCCGGCATCCCGGTCATCAACGTCGACCGCGAGTTCAACGACCCCAACGCCGCCCGGGTCACCGTGCTCGGCGACAACTACGGCATGGGTGTCTCGGCCGGTGAGTACGTCTGTGGGCAGGCCGACGGCAAGACGGACGCCGTCGTCGCCGAGATCGCCGGCATCGACTCGCTTCCCCTGACCCAGGACCGCAGCCAGGGCTTCAAGGACGCGCTGGGTAAGTGTGGCCTCGACGTCGACAACCGGGTCGCCGCCGACTTCACCGTCGAGGGCGGCGAGAAGGCGGCCTCCAACCTGCTCCAGGCCGCGCCGAAGATCGACCTCCTGTGGAACCACGACGACGACCAGGGCGTCGGCGTCCTGGCGGCGATCAACAACGCCGGCCGCGACGAGTTCACCATGGTCGGCGGCGCCGGCTCGGCCAACGCGATGCGCGAGATCGAGTCGGACAAGGGCGTCCTCAAGGCGACGGTCATCTACCCCTCCACCCAGGCCGCCGACGGCATCAAGCTCGCCCGGCTCCTGGCGCAGGACAAGGCCATGTCCGACCTGGTCGAGGTGACCGTGCCGCGCACCATCCAGCTGGACGCGCCGGTCGTCACCAAGGAGAACGTGGACGAGTTCCTGCCCACGGCCTTCGAGTCCTGACCGGCCCGACAGGCCAAGCAGGGCCAGGTAGAGCCAGACCGCAAGGTCGCTCCGCGCTCGGGCGCGGAGCGACACCACCGAAACACAGGATCGAGTTCCGATGACCGAGCAGAAAGCCACGCTCGGTGTGGGGATGATCGGCTACGCCTTCATGGGTGCCGTCCACTCCCACGCCTGGCGCAGTGCCCACCGCTTCTTCGACCTTCCCCTGACCCCGCGGATGCAGGTCCTCTGCGGCCGTGACGCGACTCGCGTGGCCGAGGCCGCGGCCCGGTTCGGCTGGGAGGAGAGCGTCACCGACTGGCGCGACGTGATCGCCCGCGACGACGTCGACCTGGTCGACGTGTGCACGCCCGGCGACACCCACGCCGAGATCGCGATCGCCGCGCTCGAGGCCGGCAAGCACGTGCTGTGCGAGAAGCCGCTGGCCAACAGCGTGGCCGAGGCCGAGCGGATGGCCGCGGCCGCCGCGGTGGCCGCGGAACGAGGCGTACGGGCGATGGTGGGGTTCACCTACCGCCGGGTGCCCGCGATCGCGCTGGCCCGGAAGCTGGTCGCCGACGGTCGCCTCGGGGAGCTCCACCATGTGCGTGCGCAGTACCTCCAGGACTGGCTGGCCGACCCCGAGGCCCCGCTGAGCTGGCGTCTGGACAAGGCCAAGGCCGGCTCGGGCGCGCTCGGCGACATCGGTGCCCACATCATCGACCTGACCCAGCACATCACCGGCGACCGGATCCTGGAGGTCTCCGGGATGCTGGAGACGTTCGTCAAGGAGCGCCCCGTCGCCGAGAGCTCCTCCGGGCTCTCCGCCACCGCCGGGGCCGATCGCGGCCCGGTCACCGTCGACGACGCCGCGCTCTTCCTGGCGCGCTTCGCCGGGGGAGCGGTCGGCTCCTTCGAGGCGACCCGCTTCGCCACCGGCCGCAAGAACGCGATCCGGATCGAGATCAACGGGTCGAAGGGCAGCCTGGCCTTCGACTTCGAGGACATGAACGTCCTGCACTTCCACGACGGGACCATCCCGGACGCCGAGGGCGGCTTCCGCCGGATCGTGGTCACCGAGCCCGAGCACCCGTGGGTGGCCGGCTGGTGGCCCCCGGGCCACGGCCTCGGCTACGAGCACGGCTTCACCCACCAGGTCGTCGACCTCGTCCGGGCGCTCGGCGAGGGTGCCGAGCCGGAGCCGACGTTCGCCGACGGGCTCCAGGTGCAGCGGGTCCTCGCCGCGGTCGAGACCAGCTCCGACACCAGGACGTGGCAGGAGATTCCCACCTGACCCACCCGGGGCCGCTCGGCCGATTCCAGCCTGTTCAGACCGTTGAGCACAGAAGGGATACGCATCATGAAGCACGGATCAAGAAGGTTCCGGACACTCATCGCGGCGATCGGGCTGGTGGCGGTGGCCGCCATGGCCCCGGGCCTGTCACCGGCCGCGAGCGCCGACCGCCCCGGCGGGGGCGGGGAGGCGCGGCCGTACGACGTCCTGGTGTTCTCCAAGACCGCCGGGTTCCGGCACGGCTCCATCCCTGACGGCATCGCGGCGATCCAGAGGCTGGGGGCCGAGAACGGCTTCACTGTGACCGCCACCGAGGACCCGGCGGTGTTCAACGACACCGACCTGGCGGCGTACGAGGCGGTGCTGTGGCTCTCCACCACCGGCGATGTGCTGGATGCCGGGCAGCAGGCGGCGTTCGAGCGCTACATCCAGCACGGTGGGGGCTATGTGGGGGTCCACGCAGCCTCCGACACCGAGTACGACTGGCCCTGGTACGGCGGCCTCGTCGGTGCCTACTTCGCCGGTCACCCCGCCCAGCAGACCGCGACGGTGAAGGTGCACGGGCACAACACCGCGGCGACCGCGGGGCTGCCGAAGCGGTGGACACGCTGGGACGAGTGGTACAGCTTCCGCGACCGTCCGGCCGACTCGATCCGGGTCCTCGCCGACCTCGACGAGCGCAGCTACGACCCGGGCCCGTTCGCCATGGGAAACCCGCACCCGATCGCCTGGTGCCACCGCTACGACGGCGGCCGGGCCTTCTACACCGGCATGGGCCACACCTCGGAGTCGTTCACCGAGCCGGAGTTCCTCTCCCACGTGCTCGGCGGCATCCAGATGGTCGCCGGGGTCGCGCGGTTCCGCTGCGAGGGAGACCGATGAGCGGGCGGGTCGGGCTCTGGTTGGTCGGCGCCTGCGGCTCGGTGGGGGTCACGACGACGGTCGGCGCGCTGGCCGTCCGGGCAGGGCTCGCCGGGCGGGTAGGGCTGGTCGCTGAACAGCCTGAGATCGCCGCTGCCGGGCTGCCCTCCCTCGACGACCTGGTGATCGGCGGACACGATCTGGCGGGTGAGCACCTGGCCAAGCGGGCCGAGCGGCTCGCCGCGGGCGGGGTCGTCCCCGCCGGGATCCTGCCGGCGATCGCGTCCGAGCTGGAGGAGGTCGAGGGGCGGCTGCGTACGGGCTATGACCCGGCGGGGACCGAGCCGCAAGGTGTCGCGGTCGAGCGGTTGACCGCCGACCTCGTGGCCTTCCGCGAGGAGCACCGGCTCGAGCGCGTGGTCGTGGTGGACGTGGCGAGCACCGAGCCGCCGGCCGAGATCGTGGCCGGCGGGCCGCTCGCCGACCCCGACGCCCTCGACGCCGCGCTGGCCGCGGGGGAGTCGCCGCTGCCAGCCAGCTCCGTCTACGTCCTGGCGGCCTATCGGGCCGGCTGCCCGGTGGTCTCGTTCACGCCCAGTCCCGGGCCGCGGCTGCCCGTGCTCGTCACGCTCGCCGAGCGGGCCGGGCTCCCCTGGGCGGGCTCGGACGGCAAGACCGGGGAGACGCTGCTGAAGTCGGCGCTGGCGCCGATGTTCTCGACGCGGGCGCTGCAGGTCAACGCCTGGGCTTCGTACAACATGCTCGGAGGCGGGGACGGCGCCACGCTCGCCGACCCGGCCAACGCGCAGAGCAAGCTCGCCACCAAGGCCCAGGGGCTGGAGGCGATGCTCGGTCACCCGGTGGAGGGGCCGATGCACATCGACTACGTCCCCGACCACGGCGACTGGAAGACCGCCATCGACCACGTCTCCTTCGAGGGTTTCCTCGGGGTGCGGATGTCGCTGCAGTTCACCTGGAGCGGCTGCGACTCGGCGCTGGCGGCGCCTCTGGTGCTCGACCTGGCCCGGCTCGTCCTGCGGGCCGTCGAGGTGGGGGAGTCGGGACCGCTTCCGTTCGGGTTCTTCTTCAAGGACCCGGCGGGCTCCACCGAGCACCGACTCGGTACGCAGTGGGAAGAGCTGATCGCATGGTGCGACCGGGTCGGCCGGGTGGGCGCATGACGTCTCGTGCCCGAGCCTTCGCCGAGCTGGTCCGGCTGCCGGCGGCCCTCACCGTCCCGGGCGACACCCTGGCCGGTGCGGCCGCGGCCGGTCCGCTGGGGGCCCGCGCGGTGGCGATGCCGGCTGCCTCGGTGGCGCTCTACTGGGCCGGGATGGCGCTCAACGACTGGGCCGACCGCGACCTCGACGCCGTCGAGCGCCCCGAGCGGCCGATCCCGTCGGGCCGGGTCGGCCCGCGGCAGGCGCTGGGGGTGGCCGTCGGGCTGACCGCGGCCGGTGTCGGCCTGGCCGCTCTCGCCGGAGGGCGTCCGGCCGCGGTGACGGCGGCGGCGCTGGCCGGGACGGTGTGGGCCTATGACACCGTCCTCAAGGACACCGCGGCCGGGCCGGTCGCGATGGCCGCGGCCCGAGGCCTCGACGTGCTCCTCGGGGCCAGCGCGAGCGGACGTACGCGGGCCGGGCTGGTGCCGGCCGGTCTCCTCGCCGCCCACACCGCCGGGGTCACCCTGCTCAGCCGGGGTGAGGTCCACGGCACCCGGCCCCTCACCGCGAGCCTCGCCGGTGGCGTCACGGTCGCGACCGCTGCCGCGGCCGCCGGCCACGGACGGGCGGCGCTCCCGGTCGCCCTCGCCGCGACGTACGCACACAGCGTCGGCTCCGCGCAGCTCGCCGCGGTCTCCTCGCCGGATGCCGGTACGGTCCGGCGGGCCACCGGCGCCGGGATCCGCGGCATGATCCCGCTCCAGGCCGCGCTCGTCGCCCGTCGCTCGCCGCTGGCCGCGGTCGCGCTGCTGGCCGCCGGCCCGATCGTCAAGGCCGCCTCGAAGGTGGTGTCACCGACATGAGCACGACGAGCACCTTGCGGTTCGGCTACGGCACCAACGGCATGCACAGCCACCGGCTCGAGGACGCGCTCAGCGTCCTGGCCGACCTGGGCTACGACGGGGTCGCCCTGACCCTCGACCACCTCCACCTGGACCCCTATCGGCCGAACCTGGCGAGCCGCGTCGCCCAGATCGGCCGCCGGCTGGACGAGCTCGGGCTGTCGGTCGTCGTCGAGACGGGTGCCCGCTACATCCTCGACCCGCTCCGCAAGCACCACCCGACCCTGCTCCACCCCGGCCCCGAGGCGAGCCGTCGCGTCGACTATCTGCACCGGGCCGTCGAGGTGGCCGCCGACCTCGGCGCCGAGGCGGTCTCCTTCTGGTCGGGCAGCCTGCCCGACGGCGTGGACGCGGACCGGGCCTGGGGACGCCTGTGCGACGGGGTGTGGCAGGTCCTCGACCTGGCGAGCCGCCGCGGTGTCGTGTGCGCCGTCGAGCCCGAGCCCGGGCACTTCGTCGACACCCTCGACGCCGTGCTCGAGCTGCGCCGGCGCCTCGACGACCCGGAGCTGCTGCGGGTCACCCTCGACCTCGGTCATGTGGTCTGCAACGAGCCGCGGGGGATGGCCGAGACCATCCGCCGGGCCGGTCCGCTGCTGGCCAACGTGCAGGTCGACGACATGGTCGAAGGCGTCCACGAGCACCTGGAGCTGGGCACCGGCGAGGTCGACTTCGTCGCCGCGCTCGGCACCCTCGTCGAGATCGGCTACACCGGGCTCGCCGCGCTCGAGCTGCCCCGCCAGTCCCACGCCGCCCCGGTCGTCGCCGAGCGCTCGCTGGCGTTCCTGCGCGACACGCTCGCGGGGGTATCCGGATCCGTGGAGGTGCGGTCATGAGCAGGCCTTCGGAAGGTGAACGTGTTGGTCTCGACACGCCTCCGCCTAGCGGCTCCGGCGGCTCGACCAGCGATGCCCCCGTCGGTCGAGGGCCACTTCGTTCAGACCCTCGCGCCAGCGAGCGTGTCGAGACCAACACGGTTGCCGACGAGCGGGCACTCGACCAGTGGTGCGCCGAGATCGAGGCCGAGCCCACCCGGATCCGGACCCGTTTCCCGGCTGCGGCGCGCGAGATCGGCCGCAGCCCAGGCACGGCTACCGAGCCGGGGGAGGAGCGGGTCGAGGACGACGTACGCGTGAGCCTGCTGCAGGCGCTCGGCCGCGGTCTCGCCGCTGACGCCGACACGTTGAGCACCGAGGTGCACGACCTCTACCGCTTCGGCGACGCCGACGAGCGGCGGGCGGTCCTGCTCGGCCTCGGCCACCTCGAGGATGCGCTCGGCGACCGCGCGGTCGACCTGCTCCACGACGCGCTGCGCACCAACGACCCGCGGCTGGTGGCAGCCGCCCTGGGGACGTACGCCGCTCGTCTCGATCCCGCCGCATGGCGCCAGGCCGTCCTCAAGTGCCTCTTCGTCGGCGTACCTCTTCGTCTGGTGGCCGGCCTCGACGGGCCGGCCGGGTCCGACGAGGAGCTGCGCCGGATGGTCGCCGACTACGCCGCCGAGCGGCGCGCGGTCGGCCGCGAGGTGCCCGCCGACGCGCTGCCCTTCCTGCCCGCCCCCACTGAGACCATCCGGGAGTCCTGATGCGCATCTTCGACCCGCACATCCACATGAGCTCGCGTACGACCGACGACTACGAGGCGATGGCGGCCGCCGGCGTCCAGGCCCTGGTCGAGCCGGCGTTCTGGCTCGGGCAGCCGCGGACCAGCGTCGACTCGTTCGTCGACTACTTCGACGCGCTGGTCGGCTGGGAGCGGTTCCGGGCCTCACAGTTCGGGATCGCCCACCACTGCACGATCGCGCTCAACCCGAAGGAGGCCAACGACCCGCGCTGCACGCCTGTGCTCGACCTGCTGCCGCGCTACCTCGCCAAGGACGGGGTCGTCGCGGTCGGCGAGGTGGGCTTCGACTCGATGACCGAGGAGGAGGAGAAGGCCTTCAGCCGCCAGTTGGAGCTCGCCCGCGAGTTCGCGCTGCCGGCGCTGGTGCACACGCCCCACCGCGACAAGCTGGCCGGGACCCGCCGCACGCTCGACCTCGTCGAGGCGGCCGGGATCGAGCCCGGGATGGTCGTCGTCGACCACCTCAACGAGGTGACCGTCGACGTCGTCGACGAGGCGGGCGCCTGGATGGGCTTCTCGATCTACCCCGACACCAAGATGGACCCCGACCGGATGGTCGCCATCCTCCAGCGCCGTGGTCTCGACCGGGTGCTGGTCAACTCCGCCGCGGACTGGGGGAAGAGCGACCCGCTGCGCACCCGGGCGACCGGCGAGGCGATGCTGGCGGCCGGCTTCACCGAGGACGACGTGGACCGGGTCCTGTGGCGCAACCCGGTGGAGTTCTTCGGTCAGAGCGGGCGGCTGCTGCTCGACGTACCCGCCGCCGAGCAGGGCGCGACCTTCGCCGGCAACTCGCTGCTGCGCGGTGAGCGATGAGGTTCCGGCACCGTGACGGCACGGTCGTCCACCTCGGCTACTGCAGCAACGTGCACCCGGCCGAGGACGTCGACGGCATCCTCGACCAGCTGCGCCGCTACGCCGGCGAGGTGCGGGCCCGGCTCGGCGTACAGCGGCTCGGTCTCGGTCTGTGGCTGCCCGCGGCGACCGCGCACGAGCTCGCCGGTGACCCGGCCACCCTCGACCGGCTCCGCGCCGGCCTGGACCGCCACGGCCTGGAGGTCGTCACCCTCAACGCCTTCCCGTACGCAGGTTTCCATGCCCCGGTCGTGAAGCGTGACGTCTACTCCCCGGACTGGTCGACCCGGCGCCGCCTCGACTACACCCTCGACTGCGCCCGGGTGCTGGCGGCGCTGCTGCCCGACGACGCCTCCCGCGGCAGCATCTCGACCCTCCCGCTGGGCTGGCGCACCCCCTGGTTCACCGACCGGGACCGGGCCGCCCGAGAGCTGATCGTGGAGCTGGCCGACGGGCTGGCCGGCATCGAGGCCGAGCACGGCCGGCCGGTGCGGGTCGGGTTCGAGCCCGAGCCGGGCTGCGTCGTGGAGACCACCCGGGACGCGGTGACCCGGCTCGCCGGACTCGCCCCGGAGCATCTCGGCATCTGCGTCGACACCTGCCACCTCGCCACCCAGTTCGAGGACGCCACCGAGGCGCTCGACCGGCTGCAGGTGGCCGGGCTGCCGGTGGTCAAGGTCCAGGTCTCCGCGGCCCTGCACGCCGACGACCCGAGCGACCCGGCGACGCGGGAGGCCCTGGCCTCCTACTCCGAGGACCGCTTCCTCCACCAGACCCGTGAGCCCCGCGGGGCGCGGGTGGACAGCCGCGACGACCTGCCCGAGGCGCTCGGTGGCCATCGCCCGCTGCCGGCCGAGCATCCGTGGCGGGTGCACTTCCACGTACCTCTCCACGCCGACCCGGCCCCGCCGCTGCGCAGCACCCGCGACCACCTCGCGGGCACGCTCGACGCGCTCCTCGGCGGCCCGGTGGCGCACACCGACCATCTCGAGGTCGAGACCTACACCTGGGGGGTCCTGCCCGAGCAGGTCCGCCCGGACGGGGACGCCGGCCTGGTCGCGGGTATCGCGGCCGAGCTGGCCTGGACACGCGACCGGCTGCTCGAGTCCGGTCTGGAACAGCTGCAGGAGGCTTCGGCATGAGCGAGAACCCGAACGAGAAGCTGCTGGTCATCGACGTGGTCGGGATGACCCCCGAGCTGCTCCGGCACATGCCGCGGGTGCGGCAGGTGGGGGAGTCGGGGTTCACCGCCGAGCTGGGCACCGTGCTGCCCGCGGTCACCTGCTCGGTCCAGTCGACCTTCCTGACCGGTGCGCTGCCGCGCGAGCACGGCATCGTCGGCAACGGCTGGTACTTCCGCGACCTCGGCGAGGTGCTCCTGTGGCGCCAGCACAACGCGCTGGTCCAGGGTGAGAAGCTCTGGGACGTCGTCCGCCGACGGCGTCCCGGCGCGAAGGTCGCCAACATCTGCTGGTGGTACGCCATGGGCGCCGACGTCGACACCACCATCACCCCACGCCCGGCCTACCACGCCGACGGCAAGAAGTCGCCAGACTGCTGGACCTGGCCGCCCGAGCTCCACGACACCCTCACCGAGGAGCTCGGCCCGTTCCCGCTGTTCACCTACTGGGGGCCGACCGCCTCGATCAAGAGCTCGGCATGGATCGTCGCGGCCGCCCGCAAGGTCATGCCCGACCACGACCTCACCCTGGTCTACGTCCCGCACCTCGACTACGACCTGCAGCGGTTCGGCCCCGACAGCCCGCAGGCCGCCCAGGCCGCCCGCGACGTCGACGCCACCTTGGCGCCGCTGCTCGACGACGCCGAGGCCGCAGGTGTCCGCGTCGTGCTGCTCAGCGAGTACGGCATCACCCGCGCCACCCGGCCGGTCGACGTCAACCGGCTGCTGCGCCGCGAAGGCCTCCTGCACGTCCATCACAACGCCACCGGCGAGCTCCTCGACCCGTGGACCTCGCGGGCCTTCGCGGTCGCCGACCACCAGATCGCCCACGTCTACGTCAAGGACCCTGCCGACGTGGACCGGGTGCGCGACCTGCTGCAGGGTCTCGACGGTGTGGCCGAGGTGCTCGACCGCGCCGGCCAGGCGGCGTACGGACTCGACCACGAGCGCGCCGGCGAGCTCGTCGTGGTGGCCGAGCCGGATGCCTGGTTCACCTATTACTACTGGCTCGACGACGCGAACGCGCCCGACTTCGCCCGCGGCGTCGAGATCCACAAGAAGCCCGGCTACGACCCCGCCGAGCTGTTCCTCGACCCCGAGGACCGCTGGGTCAAGCTGCGTGCCGCCACCACGCTGGCCCGCAAGACGGCCGGGCTGCGCTACGCCATGAGCGTGGTGCCGCTCGATCCCGCCCCGGTCTCCGGCAGCCACGGCCGCCTGCCCGACGACCCCGAGCACGGGCCGGTGCTCGTCTGCTCCGACGCCTCCGTCAAGCGCGACCGGTTCGAGGCCACCGAGGTCCGCGACCTGCTCGCCTCCCTGCTCTGAACCCTCTGACCCCACGTGGAAGGACAACCATGACCCGACCGATCACGCTCTTCACCGGCCAGTGGGCCGATCTGCCGTTCGAGGAGGTCTGCCGCCTCGCCTCCGAATGGGGCTACGACGGCCTCGAGATCGCCTGCTGGGGCGACCACCTCGATCCCTGGCAGGCCGCCGAGGACGAGACGTACGTCCGGGCGAAGCTGGACCTGCTGGCCAAGCACAACCTGCAGGTCTTCGCGATCTCCAACCACCTCAAGGGGCAGGCGGTCTGCGACGACCCGATCGACCAGCGCCACCAGGACATCCTGCCCGCCAAGATCTGGGGCGACGGCGACCCCGAGGGCGTACGTCAGCGGGCCGCCGAGGAAATGAAGATGACCGCCCGGGCGGCCAAGAACCTCGGCGTCAAGACCGTCGTCGGCTTCACCGGCTCCTCGATCTGGAAGTACGTCGCGATGTTCCCGCCCGTCTCCCAGGAGATGGTCGAGGCCGGCTACCAGGACTTCGCCGACCGGTGGAACCCGATCCTCGACGTCTTCGACGAGTGCGGGGTGCGCTTCGCCCACGAGGTGCACCCGTCCGAGATCGCCTACGACTACTGGTCGACCGTCGCGACGCTGGAGGCGATCGGCCACCGGGAGGCGTTCGGCCTCAACTGGGACCCCAGCCACATGGTGTGGCAGCAGGTCGACCCGGTCGGGTTCCTGTGGGACTTCCGCGACCGGATCTACCACGTGGACTGCAAGGACACGAAGCTGCAGACCGGCAACGGCCGCAACGCCCGGCTCGGCTCCCACCTCGCCTGGGCCGACCCGCGCCGCGGCTGGGACTTCGTCTCCACCGGCCACGGCGACGTGCCGTGGGAGCAGTGCTTCCGGATGCTCAACTCCATCGGCTACGACGGCCCCATCTCGATCGAGTGGGAGGACGCCGGCATGGACCGTCTCATCGGTGCCCCCGAGGCGCTCGAGTTCGTCCGCCGGCTCGCCTTCGACGCCCCCGAGGCGTCCTTCGACGCGGCGTTCTCGACCGCCGACTGACCTGCTACACCCAAGAAGAAGGAGTTACCTGATGTGTTTTGGATTCGACGGTGACGGTGCGCTGCAGCGCTCACTCGAAGCGCGCGGCCTCAGCCGGCGCTCCCTCCTCCGCGGCGCCGCCGCGGGTGCTGCCGCTCTCGGGGTCAGCGGTGCGCTGGCGGCGCCGGCACAGGCCGCCGCCAGCTCCGGACGTGGGCACGGCGGTCGCCGGGTCCCGGCCGACAAGATCAGCATCCAGCTCTACACGCTGCGGTCGGTCATGACCGGAGCCGGCGTCGACGCGACGCTGACGAAGCTGGCGCAGATCGGCTACGACCGCGTCGAGCTGGCCGGTCTCTACGGGCGCACCGCCGAGGACATCCGAGGCGTCCTCGACGGGCTCGGGATCCGCTCCAACTCCAGCCACGACGGGCTGAGCAGCAGCTTCGCGGCGTTGGAGACCAAGTTCGACAACTCCGAGACCCTCGGGGTCCGCTATCTCAACGTGCCCTACCTGGCCTCCAGCTCGCTCTCCGACTGGCAGGCCTGGGCCGACCAGATGAACAACGAGGCGGCGGCGGCCAAGCGGCGCGGCTTCCGCTACGGCTACCACAACCACGCCCACGAGTTCACCACCGATCTCGGTGGGGGAGTCACGCCCTGGGACGTGTTCATGCGCGAGCTCGACCCGGCGTACGTCCACCTCGAGGTGGACCTCTACTGGGCCGTCACCGGCGGCGTGAACCTGGGTATGTCCAGCGACGAGGCGATCGACTTCGCGATCGACGTCGTCGACCGGGCCCCGCTCGAGGTCCGCCAGTACCACGTCAAGGACCGCAACGAGGCCACCGGCGACCACGTCGACCTCGGCACCGGCTTCATCGACTTCTCCAAGATCTTCCGCGCCCACCAGGTCGAGGACTACATCGTGGAGAACGACACCCCCGACGTCACCCCGATCCAGACCGCGGAGGTGGGCTACTCCTACCTGCGTCGCCTGCGCTTCTGACGTACGCCACGCCGGACTCGGCAGCCGCCCCACCCCTCCCTCCGGGGCGGCTGCCGTCGCCCTTCAGAGACTTGGTGAACCCTCTGAGAAGTTGAGATGACGACCATCCCCCAAACGGTCGCGCGCCCCGTGTCGGGCCCCGCGAACCTTCGGTGAGGGTCATAGGCTGGAGACCATGCCATCGCCCCGGGTATCGCTGATCACCGCTGTCTACAACCCGCCCGCCGATGCCTTCGAGGACACGATCGCGTCGGTTCTCGGTCAGACCCACGAGGACTGGGAGTGGGTCCTCAGCGACGACCGCTCGCCGGCTCCCTGGGTGCTGCCACGGCTGCGAGAGCTGGCCGCGCAGGAGCCGCGGGTGCGCATCGTGGAGCGTGCGGAGAACGGCGGGATCGTGGCCGCCTCGAACTCCTCCCTGGCCGAGGCGAGCGGCGAGCTGATCGCTCTGCTCGACCACGACGACGTGCTCGAGCCGAACGCCCTCGCGAAGATGGTCGCCGCCTACGACCGGTTCGACGACCTGGACTACGCCTACAGCGACCAGGACCTGATGAGCGACGCGGGGGAGCTCCGCGACGCCTACTACAAGCCCGACTGGTCCCCGGAGCGGCTGCGCCACCACAACTACTGCACCCACTTCTCGGTGTTTCGCCGTTCGGTCGTGGAGGAGGTCGGCGGCTTCCAGGAGGGCTTCGACGGCTCCCAGGACCACGATCTGGTACTGCGGGTCAGCGAGCGCGCGCGGCGCATCGTCCACGTCCCCGGCGCGCTCTACCACTGGCGCCAGGTGCCGGGCTCCGCAGCCGCGGACAACCAGGCCAAGCCGTACGCATGGGACGCCGGCGTACGCGCCGTGCAGGCCCATCTCGACCGCCTCGGGATCCGGGCCACGGCCTCGCACGGCGTCTCGCCCGGGCTCTACCGCGTCGAGCGGGAGCCCGACCTGGACACCCCGGTCAGCGTGATCATCCCGACCATCGGCACCAGTGCGATCGTGTGGGGCGAGAAGCGCGCGATGGTCGTGGAGACCGTCCGCTCGGTGCTCGCCTCGACCAAGCACCGCAACGTCGAGTTCGTGATCGTCTACGACACCCCGACCCCGGCGCCGGTGCTGGCGGCGCTGCGGGCGATCGAGGGCGCCGACATCAAGCTCGTCGAGTTCACCGAGAAGTTCAGCTTCAGCGCCAAGTGCAACGTCGGCGCCGCCCACGCGACCGGTGACGTCCTGGTGTTCCTCAACGACGACATGGAGGCCTACTCCGAGGGCGTCATCGAGAACCTGATCGCGCCGCTGCGTGAGCCGGACGTCGGGATGACCGGCCCCAAGCTCCTCTTCGAGGACTTCCGCATCCAGCACGCCGGGCTGGTCTACGGCAGCGGCACCATCACCCACGCCTACTACCGGGCCCGCCCCGAGGAGCGGGGCAACCACGGCGAGCTGCACATCAACCGGGAGACCTCCGCGCTGACCGGCGCCTGCGTCGCGATGCGGCGCGAGGTCTTCTTCGAGGCCGGTGGCTTCAGCGAACGGCTGCCGGTCAACTACAACGACGTCGACCTGTGCCTCAAGGTGCGTCGCTCACTGGGCCTGCGCCTGGTCTGGCTCCACGACGTGACCCTGTTCCACTTCGAGTCCGTCAGCCGCGACAACGCGGTCCACGACTGGGAGAAGGACTTCATCAACAACCGCTGGGGCAACTACAAGCACGTACGCGAGGGCTACTCCAACGGCGTCCGCTGACCCTGGCCCGCCCGTCGCCGCCCAAATTTCCGCCGAGTCGAAGGACGGCGAGACCAGGGCGGGACTTCGACCGGCTCTGGTTGGCGACGGCGACGAGCCAGGCGGGGTCGA
>NZ_JBEYUV010000009.1:0-150967 GCF_040643685.1 Nocardioides sp. NPDC047086 | reverse complement strand
CAACACGGTCCCATCGAGCGCCGATGGGACCGTGTTGGTCTCGACACGCCTTCGCCTAGCGGCTCCGGCGGCTCGACCAGCGGGGCTGCGGCTAGAGCTTGATGCCCAGCGCGGCGTCGACGAGCTTGGCGATGCTCTCGCCGGCGAGCGCGTCGGAGGTCTCGGCGAGACCGCCCGTGCCGAGGGTGGCCGCGACCCAGGCGTCGACGGCCTCGACCGCGCGCGGGGCGTCGAGGTCGTCGGCCAGGGCGCCCAGGACCGTCTCGACGACCGGGGCCGCAGGGGCGCCGCGGCCGAGGGCGACGGCCTTGCGCCACTCGGCGATCTTGTCGACGGCGTCGAAGAGCTTGGCGTCGGTCCACTCCCAGTCGTCGCGGTAGTGGTGGCCCAGCAGCACCAGCCGGATCGCCATCGGGTCGATCTCGGAGTTGCGCAGGGCGGAGACGAAGACAAGGTTGCCGCGTGACTTGGACATCTTGTGGCCGTCATAGGCCACCATCCCGCCGTGAGTGTAGATCTCGGCGAAGTCCTTGCCTGCCGAACGCGCGTGCGAGCCGGACATCTCGTGGTGCGGGAAGACCAGGTCGGAGCCGCCGGCCTGGACGGTGAACCCGGCGCCGAGGTGCTCCAGGGCGATCGCGGTGCACTCGATGTGCCAGCCGGGGCGGCCGGGACCGTACGGCGAGGGCCAGGCCGGCTCGCCGGGGCGCTCGGCGCGCCACAGCAGCGGGTCGAGCGGGTCCTTCTTGCCGGCCCGCTCGGGGTCGCCGCCCCGCTCACCGAAGAGCTCGATCATCTCCTCGCGCCCCAGGCGCGACTCCTCGCCGAACGCGTCGTCGACAGCCACCGAGGCGTAGACGTCCTCGTCGACCTTGTAGATCGCGCCGGCCTCCTCGAGCTCGCCGATCAGCGAGAGCACCAGCGGGATCGACTCGACCGCGCCGATGTAGTGCTGCGGCGGCACGACCCGCAGCGCCTCCATGTCCTGGCGGAACAGCTCGGTCTCGCGCTCGGCGAGCGCCTCCCACTCGATCCCGACCTTGTCCGCCCGCTCCAGCAGCGGGTCGTCGACGTCGGTGACGTTCTGGGTGTAGCCGACCTCGTAGCCGGCGTTGCGCCACGCCCGGTGCAGCAGGTCGAAGGCGACGTAGGTGTTGGCGTGGCCCATGTGGGTCGCGTCGTAGGGCGTGATGCCACAGACGTACAGCGAACGTCGCCCCTGACCCCCGGTCGGGACGACCGCGTCCCGCTGATGGTCATAGAGCTGCACCTCGGGCCCGTTGACGGACAGTTCTGGGAATTCCGGTGCAGACCATGCGCGCATGGGTGCAGCCTACTTGGCGGGTACCACGTGTCTCAGAACGGCGGCCACGGGATGACATGGCGGTCGTACTCGGGCTCGGGAAAGGCCCCCTCGGCGAGGAGCTCCTCGCACCGTTGAGCCAGCGCCTCCAGGTCCCGTCCCGAGAGGTACGCGGCCAGCCCCCGCCCCAGCCCACCGGAGAGCCCCGCGAGCACCGTCCGGACGCCGGCGAGCTCCTCCTCGGAGAAGCCGAGCCCCTGCCATCCCCACAGGATCGTGCGCAGCTTCGGCTCGTCGTGGAAGGTCAGTCCGTGGTCGCACCCGAACCGGTGGCCGGAGGCCAGCGGCAGCACGTGCCCACCCTTGCGGTCGGCGTTGTTGGTGATCGCGTCGAAGACCGCCATCCGGCGCAGCGCCGGGGTGTCCTCGTGGGCGAGCGAGACGGCGCGGTCCAACGCGTCGTAGCCGTCGAAGACGTGGCGGTAGCCCGTCGGCACCGACCCCGCCGGCACGATCGTCACCGGCTCGAGGGTCTCGTCGGCGGTGACCCAGCGTTGCACCATGCCGAGGCCGTGCGGGCCCTCGCGCAGCCAGGTCTCGGGCACCACGGACCAGCCCAGGGCCTCGGAGACGACGTAGGCGGCGACCTCGCGGTGGGCCAGCCGCCCGTCGGGGAAGTCCCACAGCGGCCGCTCCCCCGCGATCGGCTTGTAGACGACCTCGGTCCCGCCGATGGTCGCCAGGAAGGTCGCGTTCGAGGCCGTGGTCAGCCGCCCGACGAGCACCAGCTCGTCATCGGACCCGATGAGCGACTCGGTCACCGACATGGATCAGACCGGGTCGCGTCGCTTGAACCCGTTCGCCCGGACGCACAGGTGTCCCTCGGGGTCGATCGGGTTGCCGCAGAACGGGCAGTTGGGGCGTCCTGCGCCCAGCACCGCCTCGGCCCGCTTGACGAAGGCGCGGGCGTTGCGCGGGGCGATCCGCACCAGGAGCACCTCGTCGGGCTCGGTCTCCTCCAGCTCGATGGCCGCCACGGCCTCCTCGTCGACCAGCTGGCCCGACTCGTCGACCTCCGCGATGATCTCGGTCTCGCTGATCGGGAAGACCTCGAGGACGACCTTGTCCTCGTCGGGGTCCCAGGCCAGCGTCATCGTGCCGGCCCGGAACTCCTCCTCGATCGGCTGCTCGAGCGGGCCGTTGTCGTCGAGGTCGTAGGGGGCGATCGCCGGCACCACCGCGGGGGCCGACTTCATCACCTCGTCGAGCAGCTCGTCGAGCCGCTCGGCGAGCACCGTGACCTGCTGCTTCTCCAGGGCCACGGAGACGACTCGCGCTCCCTCACGCGCCTGGAGGAAGAACGTCCGCGCCCCGGGCTCGCCGACGGTGCCGACGACGAATCGCTCGGGCGGGTCGAAGGCGTGCATCACAGGCATGCTCAAACCTTATCCAGACCAGGCTCAGGACCCGAGCCGCCGCCCACGACGGCGTCGTCGTTGCGCCGCCGCGACGACTTGCGTCCCTTCTTCGCGGCCGGCTTCGGAGCCAGCCAGGAGAGGTCGCCGGCGTGCGTGTTCGTGGCCAGGACCGAGGGGCGCCCCTCGCCGTAGCGGACGACCGAGATCGACGCCGGGTCGACGTGCAGCCGCTGGAAGAGGTCCAGGTGCATGCCGAGAGCGTCGGCCAGGATCGACTTGATCAGGTCGCCGTGGCTCACGCACAGCCAGACCGCCGAGTCACCGTGTGCGGCCGTGACGGCGGCGTCGTGGCGACGTACGGCCTCGACGCCTCGGGCCTGCATGGCGGCCATCGACTCACCGCCGGGGAAGGTGACCGCGGAGGGCTGGGTCTGCACGGTCCGCCACAGCTTGCGGCGCGCCAGCGTGGTGATCTTCTCCCCCTGCCACTCGCCGTAGTCGCACTCGGCGACGCCGTCCTCGACGACGACGGCGGGCTGCTCGGCGCGACCCTCCAGGATCACCGACAGCGTCTGCTGGCAGCGCTCCATCGGGCTGGTCACCGCCAGCGCCAGCGGCACCGGCGCGATCCGCTCGGCCGCCTTGGCGGCCTGCTCCACGCCGCGCTCGTCCAGCCGCACCCCGGGAAGCCTGCCGGCCAGGGTGCCGGATGCGTTCGCCGTCGTACGGCCGTGTCTCACCAGGATCATCGTCGCCACGGTTGGCGACCCTATCCACACCGGTGAAGCCGTCCGTCATGCCCTAACCTGACAATGTGATCGTCGACAGCGCCCTCTACCGCGCCGGTGAGCGTGAGAAGACTGAATGCGCGCCCCACGACTACGCCACGCTGCGCAGCGGTGTGAAGGACGAGGGCGACTTCGTCTGGCTCGGGCTCTACCAACCCAGCCAGTACGAGCTCGAGGAGGTCGCCAAGGCCTTCGGGCTGCATCCGCTCGCCGTCGAGGATGCGCTGGCCGCCCACCAACGGCCCAAGCTGGAGCGCTACGAGGGCGGCATGTTCCTGGTGGTCAAGACGCTCTGGTACGTCGACGCCGAGGATGCCGTCGAGACCGGTGAGGTCGCGTTCTTCATCGGGCCCGACTACGTGATCACGGTCCGCCACGGTCGCGGCACCCGGCTCGCGCCGGCCCGTGAGCTGCTGGAGACCAGCGACAAGCAGCTCCTCACCGAGGGCCCCTACTCCGCGGTCTACGCGGTCGTCGACTACATCGTGGACGGCTACGTCGACGTGGCCATAGAGCTCACCAAGGACGTCGACGAGGTCGAGACCTCGGTCTTCTCCGACGAACGCACCCACGACTCGGCGCGGATCTACCGGCTGCGCCGGGAGATCGCGGAGGTACGCCGCGCGGTGATGCCGCTGCGTGAGCCGGTGCGCCGCTTCGCCAACGGAGAGGGTGGGATCGACCCCGACCTGCGCCCCTACTTCCGTGACGTGCTCGACCACCTCGCCTCCATCGTGGAGTCGATCGAGAACCTCGAGACGCTGCTGTCCTCCGCCTTCGAGGCCCACCTGGCCCAGCTCTCGCTCCAGCAGAACGACGACATGCGCAAGATCTCCGCCGGCGCAGCGATGATCGTGGTGCCGACCCTCATCGCCGGGATCTACGGGATGAACTTCACCTACATGCCCGAGCTCGACTGGAGGTTCGGCTACCCGTTCGCGCTGCTGCTGATGGCTGGCGTGATCACCGGGATGTGGATCTTCTTCCGCAGGTCCGGCTG
Organism: Nocardioides sp. NPDC047086; assembly: GCF_040643685.1. Taxonomy (NCBI): domain Bacteria; kingdom Bacillati; phylum Actinomycetota; class Actinomycetes; order Propionibacteriales; family Nocardioidaceae; genus Nocardioides; species Nocardioides sp. NPDC047086. The sequence continues at coordinate 146,458 of NZ_JBEYUV010000009.1, read as the reverse complement.
GTTCTGACCACGTCGCTACCCTCTGCGCCACCAGCTGCGGGGTCGGTGCTCGGCGGCCTCTCGTGCGCACTCTCGGAGCTCGTGGGCCACTGCTCGATACACGGTGGCCCACTGCTCCCCCGTGAGTCCGCCGACCTGAAGGTCACTGGTCCTCGCACGCGTGAAGACCTGTGCGTCCTCGACGTACTTCTCGGCTTTCGCTTCGAGCCACGCTACGTGGTGCGGGGTGGTACTCATTGCTGCCAGTCTTTCACGTTTGACGGAGCTGGCACGGCGTGTCCGCCCTGGACTCGAGGAAACTCTCGCTGACGCCGGTTCCCGGCTAATCGAGCTGTTTCACCGGGCGGGCGTCGAGATGCTCGCGGTCGCACCACAGGGAGAGGTCGTCGGCGAACTCCGACTCGTCCTCGCCACCCTGCGCGTCGAGCTGCTCGCCCTGATACCACTCGGTGAGCATCGCGGCGTCGTCGTAGCCGGCCGGCATCCGCGGGCCCCGGTAGCGGATCGCGACCACCTCGTCCTTGCGCATCGAGATCATCCACGCCCAGCCGGGATCCTCACCCTTGGCGGGCTGCCAGGCGAAGGCCAGTGGACCACGCTTGCCCTTCGTGGTGACGCAGTGCGCGCGGAGCTTCGGCGCCGAGCAGGGCTCCCGGGTCATCCAGTCAGGCGGAGACGGCGCGGCGAGGACGTCGATGTCGGCATCCGGCATCCCCGTGAAGTCAGGCGACGACCGTTGCAGCAGCCGCCCGCCGATGGCCTCCGGGCCGAACTGCTTGCGCAGCGGAGACCGGATGACGCCCTGGTGGTAGCCGTAGCCACCCCGCCCGCCGACGTAGGCCTGGGCGATGCCGTGGTCGGTGTTGCGCACCAGCTCGTACGCGCCAGGGTCCGGCTCGCCGCCCTTCCAGTCGTCCAGCTCCTCACCGAGAGCGAGCGTCTCGGAGGTCGCCTGGTAGCGCAGACGTGGGTCCTCGACGACCGCGACCAGTTTCTCGACATCGATCGGCAGGTCGAGCCTGCGGGGGTCGCCGGTGATCGCCGGACCGGCGTAGCCGATCGAGGCGGTCTCACCGCCGTCACGCAGGAGCACGACCCCGGCGACGCCGGGATCCTCCTCGGGCTCTTCGTCGGTCCAGCGCAGCTGCATCTGCGCCCCCTTGACGTCCGTGGGCAGGTCGACGCAGTGCTCCCCGAGCTCTCTGCGGCACTCGCCGCCCTCCTCCAGCGGTCGAGCCGAGACGGTGACACTGACCAGATCGCCGTCGTACTCCCCGTCGGCGCCGTAGCGCAGGTCGATCGAGACCTGTTCGGGAGGCGTCGACTCGGATGTGTAGGACGCAGCCCTGCTGGCGGTGTCGGTCGGCAGGTGCTCGAGCGCGACCGCCGCGACGGCCCGGTGGGTGATCCGGCCGGGGTCGCCGCCGGCGTCGACGGCCTCGCCGGAGCAGCCCGAGACGCCCACGACACCGACCGTGACGCCGACCATGACGACCTTGGCGACCTTGGTGGAGAGGCCCATCAGTGCAGGAAGGTGAACAACGGCGAGTCGGGCTCGATCCGTTCGATGAGCAGGTCGCTGGCGCTCATCCGCTCGAGCAGCCCGCCGAGGCCGTCGGCGGAGTCGAGGTCGATGCCGATCAGGGCGGGGCCGTGCTCGCGGTTGGACTTCTTGACGTACTCGAAGACCACGATGTCCTCCCCGTCGGCGAGCACGTCGTCGAGGAAGCCGCGCAGCGCGCCGGGTGCCTGCGGGAACGAGACCAGGAAGTAGTGGCGCAGGCCCTGGTGGATCAGCGCCCGCTCGAGCACGTCGGCGTAGCGGGAGACGTCGTTGTTGCCGCCGGAGAGGACGGCGCCGACGCGTGCGGCACCGCGCAGGTCGATCTGCCCCAGGGCCGCCACCGCGAGCGCGCCGGCGGGCTCGGCGATGATCCCCTCGGTCTGGTAGAGCTCGAGCATCTCCACGCAGATCGCGCCGACCGGCACGGAGACGAGCTCGTCGACGTACTCCTTGACGATCGGGTACGTCACCTTCCCCGCGGTCGCGACCGCAGCACCGTCCACGAACGTGTCGAGCGTGTCCAGCCGCACCGGCCCACCGGCCTCGATCGCGGCGGCCATCGAGGCGGCGCCCGCGGGCTCGACACCGATGATCCGGGTCTGCGGCCAGACCTCGCGCACCCAGGTCGCCACGCCCGAGGCGAGCCCGCCGCCACCGACCGGCAGCAGCAGCACGTCGAGGGGCTCGGTGATCTGGGAGGTCAGCTCGTAGCCGACCGTGCCCTGCCCCGCGATGGTGCGCGGGTCGTCGAAGGCGGAGACATAGGTGGCGCCGAGCCCGCGCCCGAGCTCGTAGGCGTACGCGGAGGCTTCGTCGTAGGTCGAGCCGTGCAGCGTGAGCGTCACGTGATGACCGCCGAGGGCGGTGATCCGGTCGCGCTTCTGCTTGGGCGTGTTGGTCGGCACCACGATGTGTCCGGGCACCCCGAGGCGGGCACAGGAGATCGCGACACCCTGGGCATGGTTGCCTGCGCTGGCACACACCACACCGCGCTCGAGCTCCTCGGGGGTCAGCGAGCTCATCAGGTTGTAGGCGCCCCGGACCTTGTAGGAGCGCCCCAGCTGCAGGTCCTCACGCTTGAGCAGGACCTCGGCGGCGTACCTTTCCGAGAGTCTGACCGAGCGTTCGACCGCGGTGCGCGTGGCAATCGAGCGCGCGGCGGCTTCCTCGATGGCAGCGGGTGTTACGGCAGGCTTCTTGCCAGACTCAGACACGTTCCTGAGTTTGTCACGATCACCACTCGGTGAGCACACCCGCGCCGAGGAGCCCCAGGACCGCGAGTCCGAGGATGACCCGGTAGATCACGAACGGGGTGTAGGTGTGGTGGGAGAGGTACTTCAGCAGCCACGCGATCACCGCGTAGCCGAGGACGAACGAGACGATCGTGGCGACGATCGTGGGGCCCCAGCCGTAGAGGTTGTCCTCGTGGGCGATGTCCTTCATCTCGAACAGGCCGGCTCCGAAGACCGCCGGGAGCGCCAGCAGGAAGGCGTAGCGGGTGACCGTGGCCCGCTCGTAGCCGAGGGCGCGGCCCATCGAGATCGTCGCCCCCGAGCGCGAGACGCCGGGGATCAGAGCGCATGCCTGGGCGCAGCCCATCAGGATCGCGTCGCGCCAGGACAGGTCGTCGAACTGCTTGCGGTTCGCGCCGATCCGGTCGGCCACGCCGAGGACGATGCCCATGACGACGAGCATGGTGCCGACGACGTACAGGCTGCGCAGGTCGTGCTCGATGATGTCCTTCAAGACGAATCCCATCACCGCGATCGGGATCGAGCCCACGATGATGAACCAACCCATCCGGGCATCGGTGTGGCTGCGCAGCTCGGCGTTGAAGAGGCTCTTGAACCAGGTCACGATGATGTCGCGGATGTTGCGCCACATGTAGAACACCACGGCCAGCTCGGTGCCGATCTGGATCACGGCGGTGAACGCCGCGCCGGGGTCTCCCCAGCCGAGCAGCTCGGGGAAGATGCGCAGGTGCGCGCTGGATGAGATGGGCAGGAACTCGGTGAGTGCCTGAAGAATGCCCAGTGCGATCGCCTGCAGATAATCCACGGGCGGAAACTCTAAGGGGCAGGTACGCCGCACCCGACCGCTGCCTCCCCCTCGGTGTGTCTGCCGTCACTGCCAGCGTGTCCGACCGGGGCCCCGCGGAGAGCACGGATAGATTGTTCTCATGCAGAGTCGACTCCTCGGAGCCACTGGGCTGCGAGTCTCGTCTCTCGCCCTGGGCACCATGACCTGGGGCAGCGTGACCGACGAGCACGAGGCCCGCGAGCAGCTGGCCGGTTTCACCGAGGCCGGCGGCACCCTGGTCGACACCGCTGCCGGCTACGGCGACGGGGCCTCGGAGGCCCTGCTCGGCTCGCTCCTCGCCGAAGGTGCCGTGGCTCGCGACGACGTCGTGCTGGCGACCAAGGGCGGGATCACCTGGCGCGGTGGCAACCGGGGCGTGGACACCTCTCGCGGTGGCCTGCTGACCGGCCTCGACGCCTCGCTGAAGCGGCTCGGCGTCGACCACGTCGACCTGTGGCAGGTGCACGTCTGGTCCCCCGAGGTGCCGCTGGAGGAGACGCTCACGGCGCTGGACATGGCGCTGAGCAGCGGCCGGGCCGCCTACGTCGGCGTCTCCAACTACAGCGGGTGGCAGACCGCCCAGGCCGCGACCTGGCAGCGAGCTGTTCCGGGGCGCGCGACGCTCGCCTCGACGCAGGTGGAGTACTCGCTGCTGGCCCGCGACATCGAGTACGAGGTGCTGCCGGCCACCGAGGCGCTCGGCATGGGCCTGCTCGCCTGGTCGCCGCTGGCAGGTGGCGTACTCACCGGGAAGTACCGCACCGGGATCCCGTCGCACTCCCGCGGCGCCGACCCGCACTTCTCGGCCCGGGTGGACGCCTTCCACGACGAGCGCTCCCGCGGGATCGTCACCGCCGTCGCCAAGGCCGCCGAGGGCCTGGAGTGGACGCCGCTGCAGGTCTCGCTGGCATGGGTGCGCGACCGGCCGGGTGTCACCGCGCCGATCCTCGGGGCACGCACCGCGGCTCAGCTCAAGGAGGCGCTGCAGGTCGCCGACCTCACCCTCCCGCCCGAGATCGCGCTCGCGCTCGACGACGTCTCCGCCGTCTGATTCTCGCTGCCGAAACACCACCCCGCGGGAACATCTCTTCCGGCACACTGGTTCTCCTGAGTAGTCCATCAGAAGGAGTGCTGCCTTGGCCCGAGCCGAACGCCGTCCGCCCCGCCCCGGAGTGATGTGGGAGTACGACAAGGTGATCTTCTCGCGTGAGTTCTCCCGCAACATCGTCACCAAGCTCCTCGTCGAGCGCGCCGAGCACGGCGGCTGGGAGCTCGACCGGGTTCGGATCACCGCCGACGGCACCCGCCGGGTGACGCTTCGGCGCAAGATCATCCGCCAGCGGCTGACGGTCTGAGCGCGTCTGCGCGCTCCGCGCGCGTCCAGAGAATAGGGTCCTTCGGGTGATCCATCTCGTACGTCACGGCGAAGCCGCCGGCGAGGACACGTCCGATCCCGGCCTCTCGGACCTCGGCCGCCGTCAGGTGCAGGCGCTCGCCAACCGTCTCGCGTTCCGTCCCGTCCGTCAGGTGCTGCACGGCCCGAGCCGGCGTACGACCGAGACCGCCTGCCTCCTCACCGAGAACCTGGGTGCGGGGCCGGTTCCCTCCGACCTTCTCGCCGACCGCACCCCGGTGCCGTCGGCGGAGCGTCTCGGCGACTACCCGACCCACCGCTGGGAGTGGTTCGAGGACGTCCCCGAAGCCGAGCAGGATCCGGACGGCGCCGCTCTCACCGCCGCCTGGCACAAGCTCTGGTTCGAGCACCATGACGAGGAGATCGTGCTGGTCACGCACGCGTTCGTGGTCGCCTGGTTCGTACGCGAGGTGCTCAACGCCCCGCCGGCGACGTGGATGCGGATCGGCCCGATCGACAACGCCACCCTGACCAGCATCGGACCGAACCTCGCCGGCGAGCCCGTCGTCGAGGCGTTCAACGCCAAGGTCGTCCTCCCGATCTGAGGCGATCTGGACAAGCGGCGCCCACAAGGTGCCAACAACATGGACATCTCCCCGCGACACGAGGGCTCGAGCCCGCCCGGCGCTGGCAGGATCCGCCCGTGATCTCGGCACTCGACACCCTGACCCCCACCCAGCGCGACCTCCTCGACCAGTGGCTCCCCGGAGCCGAGGTGGTCGCCGACCGCAGCGCACTGCACCGCGCCGGCACCACCGCCCTCGTGCTCTCCGCCGGCGAGGACCGGTTCCTGGTGAAGACCACGACAGAAGGCGTACGCCACATCGACCGTGAGCTCGCCGCCCACCGCAGCTGGCTGGCGCCCTGGACCGACACCGGTCGCGCGCCGAGCCTCGTCGAGGCCGACCTGGACGCCCGCATCATCGTGATGACGCACCTCGACGGCGAGCCGGCGAGCACCTCGGCCGCCATCCACGACCCCGAGATCTACCGTCAGGCGGGCGAACTGCTGGCGACCTTCCACGGCCAGGCTGCCGTCGAGGACGAGGACTACGAGCCGGAGCTCGACGAGCGCGCCCTCGCCTCGCTGGACAGCGCGGGGCTGGAGGCCGACCTCACCGAGCGTCTCCTCACCGAGATCACCTCATGGCCGACGCCGACGACCGTGCTCGTCCCCACCCACGGCGACTGGCAGCCGACCAGCTGGGTCGCCGACGCCGGCACTCTGCGCGTGATCGACTCCGGCCGCTTCGGCTTCCGCCCGGCCCTCTACGACCTCTCCCGGCTCTCCGCGCAGGACTTCGTCCGCAACGACACCTTCGAGAAGGCCTTCTTCGCGGGCTACGGTTCCGACCCGCGCGAGCCCGAGGCCTGGCACCGCCTCCAGGTCCGCGACGCCATCTCCGTCGCTGCCTGGGCCCACCGCACCGGCCACGCCGAGGTCGCCGCGCTGAGCAAGGACACCCTCACCGCCCTCCTCCCCTGACCAGATCCCGCCGAGTCGGCTCGTCTTGACCAGATTCCCCGCCGAGTCGGCTTGTCATAACGCGCCGACTCGACGCTGGGTTTGGTCAAGATGAGCCGACTCGGCAGGTTTCTCGTCAGTTCGAGCCGACTCGGCGGCGGGGGTCAGACCTCGTCGAGGAAGCGGTCCATGACGCGCGCGCCGAACTGGAGCGCGTCGACCGGAACCCGCTCATCCACGCCGTGGAAGAGCGCGGTGAAGTCGAGCTCCTCGGGCAGCCGCAGCGGCGCGAAGCCGTACGTCCTCATCCCGAGCCGCTTGAAGTGCTTGGCGTCGGTACCGGCGGACATGAGGTAGGGCGCGACCAGGGCGTCGGGGTCCTCGGCGACCAGCGAGCGCTCCATCGCGGCGACCAGGGCGCCGTCGTACGGGGTCTCCCAGGGCATCTGGTTCTGGTCGAACTCGATGTCGATGCCCTCGCCGCACAGCTTCCGCAGCGTCTCGAAGAAGTCGTCCTCGAAGCCGGGCAGGAAGCGGCCGTCGACATGGGCGGTGGCCTCGGTCGGGATGACGTTGACCTTGTAGCCGGCGCTGGTCATGGTCGGGTTGGTGACGTTGCGCAGGGTGGCGCCGATCATCCGGGCGGCCGGGCCGAACTCCTCCACGAGCCGCTCGGCGTTCTCCGGGGTGGGCTCCTCCCCCGCGATCTCGCCGACCGCGGCGAGCAGGGTCTGCATCGTCGGGGTCAGCTGCACCGGCCACTCGTGCGCGCCGATGCGGGCGATCGCACCGGAGAGCCTGGTGATCGGGTTGTCGCGGTTGATCATCGAGCCGTGCCCGGCGGTGCCGCGGGCGGTCAGCTTCATCCAGGCCATGCCCTTCTCGGCCGCCTCGATGAGATAGAGCCGCTTGCCACGAACCGTCGTCGAGAAGCCACCGACCTCGCCGACCGCCTCGGTGCAGTGGGCGAGCAGGTCGGGGTGGTCCTCGACGAGCACGTGGGCGCCCTTCATCCCGCCGGCCTCCTCGTCGGCGGTGAAGGCGAGCGTGATCGGGCGCTCCGGGATCCGGCCGGTGCGCTGGCGCTCGCGGACGACCGCGAGCAGCATCGCGTCGAAGTCCTTCATGTCGACAGCGCCCCGGCCCCAGACGTACCCATCCTGGATCTCCCCTGAGAACGGGTCGACCTGCCAGTCGTGCGCGGCGGCAGGCACGACGTCGAGGTGACCGTGCAGCAGCAGCCCGTCACCCGACGAGCCGCCCCACTGCGCGACGACCGAGGCCCGGCCGTGCTCCGACTCGTAGATCTCGGAGGAGATCCCGACCTCGTCGAGCTGCGCCGCGACGTACTCGGCCGCCTTCCGCTCCCCCGGTCCCGGGTCGTTCCCGAAGTTGCTGGTGTCGATGCGGATCAGGTCACGGCAGAGGTCGACGACCTCGGTCTCGGCGCTGGTCATGACGCCACCGTATCGACCGGTGACGACAAACAGCCGCCTGACGTCCACCTGTACGAGGGCAAAGGATTTCGTTGTGGTCGGATGCGTGGGTTTCCATGGTGGGCATGCAGAAGCGTGCCCTCCTCTCCGCTCACCGCGCCGCGGCGCGTCAGTCGGGGCATCGTGACAACTCCTGGGAGTCGCTTCTGGAGGCTGTCCGGATGGAGGTCGACTACGTCGAGTTCGACGTGCACCGCACCCGCGACGGCGAGTTCGTCCTCCACCACGACGGTCACATCCGCGACCGCATCGGTCGCAAGGTGAAGATCGAGCACCGGACGTACGCAGCGCTGTCGAGGCTCGCGCCGTTCCGCCTGGTGCGCTACCGGGAGGCTCTCGAGCTGCTCGCCGCCCACGGTAAGCACGCCCACATCGACCTCAAGTTCGCCTCACCGTCGTGCCACCTCGGACTCCCGCACGAGGTCGACGCCGCCGAGATCGCCCTCGAGGTGATGAACGAGAGCTTCATCGTGACCACGATGGTCGACGAGTCCGTACGCGTCCTGCGCGACTGGGCCGACCTCCGCGCCCCTGAGACCCTGGTCGGCCTCTCCCTCGGTGGCGTCGACTTCCGCCACCACCCGCTCAAGCTCGTCCGCCTCAAGCTCTCGGAGTTCTTCCCCGAGGGCCGCATCCGCCGCTGCCGCTCCAACCTGGTTGTCGTCGAGCACCGCCTCGCCGACGTCTGGCTGCTGCGGTGGGCCCATCGCCGCAACATCAAGGTCCTCGTCTGGACCGTCGACAACCCCGGCCGCCTGCGCCGGTTCGTGCACGACAAGCGCGTCTGGATGGTCACCAGCAACCACCCCGCGCGAGCGCTGTTGCCGGCCTGATCCTGACGGGTCCGTCGCGCGTAGGCTCAGCGCCTGCGGCGCGACTCCTCATCGAGCCGACGAGCCGCCTCCACCTCAGCTGTGCTCGGACCAGGACCACCCGCATCTCCGAGCGAGTCCAGACTCCCCGCCCGGGCTCGCTCCTCCTCGGCCTTCGTACGCCCGACCGCGCCGACGCTGTCGTACGGCACACCGTCACCGTCGAGATCCGTCGCACCGTCGCCGCGTCCCTGATGCACCGCAAGCACGACACCGGCCCCGAGCGCCACGACGATGGCGAGGAACCCGATCATCACGATCAGAGAGAGCATCGAACCACCTCCACGAGATCGAGGGCTTGTCTCCCTCGCTCCGTCCAGCGTGCCCTACGCCTCCACGTGGGTCCACCCGATTCACCCCCGCGCCCCACGGTCATCATTGGCCCATCCCGCCACATGCCCCCGATTCGGCACCCCGGCCCCCTCCTGATAATGTTCTTCTTGTTGCGCGCGGGTGGCGGAATAGGCAGACGCGCTAGCTTGAGGTGCTAGTCCACGTATTAGTGGGTGGGGGTTCAAGTCCCCCCTCGCGCACAGAGAGAAACCCCAGGGAGACCTGGGGTTTCTCGCATTTCACGAGACTCCATGAACCCCTATGGGGGCACGATGGGGCAACAGCGGCCATGACCCCTCTCCAGTTGTTCCTAAGATGGTAGCCATATCCGGTCGATTCGACATGCAGGTGACGGCGACCGAGCACGCAGGCAGCTCGTTGAGCGCTATTGCCCGCGAGCTTCACGGGCGGGAGGGGCGACCGTGCCAGCAGTGACCGGACAGACGTACGGTGTCTCGGCCGTTGTGGCGGCGTGCTCGGCGCGTGCCGCTGCAAGCAGCTCCGGGTCAAGTCCCAGGTAGTGGTGTAGCAATCAGAAGGCCCAAAGATGCCCATCGAAGTGGTCCAGAACCCCGAGCTGAACGCACCCGTCGGACGGTTCTCACAGGCTGTGAAGTGTCGAGCTGCTGGTGAGTTCCTCTTCGTCGCCGGCCTCACCTCGCGCGCTCCGGATGGTTCGCTCGTCGGTGACGGTGACATCGAGCTGCAGACGGTGACGATCCTCGAGAACATGAAGAAGCTGGTCGAGACCGCCGGCGGCACGATGAGCGACATCGTGAACGTGACCGTCTACACCACCGACATGCGCTACTTCGACAAGGTGCAGGAAGTGCGCGGTCGCTACTTCTTCCAGCCGCTGCCGGCCTCGGCGATGATCGAGGTCTCGAAGCTCGCGGCGCCCGGGATGCTCATCGAGATCGACGCGGTCGCGGCCATCGGCCAAGGCTGAGAACGCGTGCTCCCCGAGCATGATCTCGGGCAGCACGCACACCTCGGGGTGACCGATTCCGAACCTGCCCTGCGCAACCACCGGGCATCACATCGGACTCCCCAAGAATGAAGCGCCCCAGGTTCTCCGCCGCTTCTATACGGGTTTCGGCTCTTGGTTGAGGGCCGTGTAGTAGGCGGTTTTGAACTCTACTGGGGTCATCATGCCAAGAGACCCGTGCAGGCGTCGCTGATTGTACCAGTCGATCCAGGCGCTGGCGCAGGACCAGCTCGACGTCCTTGGACGTTGCGGCGTGCCAGGCGATGATCCGCTGGGCGTAGACGTCGAGGATGAACCCGCCGTAGACCCACCCGGCCCAGGTGCGGACGTAGGTGAAGTCGGTGACCCAGACACGGTTCGGTGCGGGGGCGGGGAAGTCGCGATCGAGCAGGTCGCCAGCGCGTTTGCCGTCCTTGGCCGAGATCGTGGTCCGGACCTTCATGTCGCGGCGGACCCCAGACAAGCCCAGCAGCCGCATCGCCCGGTCCACGCTTCCCGCGCTCGCCTCGGGCAACCGTCTGCGTCGGACCAGCGCGGTCATCTTCCGGCGCCCGTAGAGCCCTTCCGGGGTCAGTTTCCGGGTGCCGGTGGCCGGGTTCTGGGTCCAGGCCAGATCCCGGACCACATCGAGGACCATCGCGTCGGTCAGGGTGCGGGCTGCGACCGGACGGGAGGCCTGTTTCCAGGCCCGTTAGGTGCACGCAGCGACCTGTAGGCCCTGCTCACGCAGGACCCGACAGACCCACTCGACCGCGTGCCCCTGAGCGCGTTGCTCATCGATGAACGCGACGATCACCGGTTGCGGGGGTCGAGTTCCCCCACAAAGAAAGTCGTGGCCGCCTTCAACATCGCCACGTCTTCCCACAGCCGCCGGTTCTCAGCCCGCAGCCACTTGATCTCCTCGTTCGCGACGCTCGTGGTCCCCGGCCGTTCCCCGACCGTTCCCCGGCATCGACTTCGACCTGGGCCACCCAGCGCCGCAGCAACTCCTTGCCTACCCCGACCTGCTTCACGACCGCGACCAGCGCAGCAGACAGGGTCGGATACCCCCCGCGGTTCTCCATCACCAGGCGCACCGCCCGAGCCCTCAGCTCGGGATCGATCTTCTTCGGCATGAACTGCATCCTTCCAACTCAGAAAGATGCGGCATCGAACCTGGGGCGCTTCATGCCGACGCCAGTTCGGCAGCCCGGACAATCAGATGCCCGGGGCGTCGTGATCATGGTTGCCAATATATTGACCATTGGTCAGGAGGCAAGCGCAGCGGTCACGGCGACGAGAATTCGTTCCGTCACCTCGATGACATCGCCCAGACCTGCCACCTCCACCAGCTGACCTCGTCGGCGATAGATGTCGAGCAACGGCTCCGTCTGCGCGCAGTACACCTCCTGGCGGCGGCGTATGACCTCTTCGGTGTCATCGGTACGTCCCTCGACAGCAGCGCGGCCGAGGAGCCGTGTCACGAGCTCGTCCTGTTCAACGGTCAGGCAGACCACGACGTCCAGACGACCGCCGGTGAATGCGATCATCTCGTCGAGTTCCTTGACCTGCTGCTCCGTACGCGGGTAACCGTCGAGGACGAAGCCGACGGCGGCATCGGGTTCGCTGATGCGGTCGCGCACCATGTTGTTGGTGACGTCGTCCGGAGCGTACTCGCCGGCGTCCAGGAATTTCTTTGCCACGATCCCCAGCGGTGTTGCCTGCGAGACATTGGCGCGGAAAATGTCGCCCGTGGAGATCGCGGGAACCCCGAAGCTCTCAGCAACAGCCCCTGCCTGTGTCCCCTTGCCCGCGCCCGGCGGGCCCATGATGAGCATGCGTATCACAGTCGTGTTCCTTCGTGTCGTCGTGGTGGTCAGCGTTGCGGTCGGTCGGCGGCGACCGCGGTCTCGGCTGCGTCAGTCGGCTTGGTCCACGAGTTCGGGACGTCGTCCTTGTCGCTCCACCTCGCCAGTTCCTCGGCAGCCTGTTCGACAGCATCGACGATCCCGACGTAGCCGGTACACCTGCAGATGTTTCCCGACATCTCCTCGCGGATCCGCTCGCGGGAAGGCTTCTCCTCCCGATGGAGCAGATCGAGCGCCGACATCAGCATGCCCGGCGTACAGAAGCCGCACTGGAGGCCGTGACGGTCGCAGAAGGCGCGTTGGAGCGGGTGCGGCTCACCGACGTCGGAGGCGAGTCCCTCGATCGTGGTGATCGAGCACCCTTCGGCCTGCACTGCGAACATTAGGCAGGCTCGGACCGGTTGGCCGTCCACCATGACGGTGCACGCACCGCACACTCCGTGCTCGCATCCCAGGTGGGTACCCGTGAGGCCGAGGTCCTCTCGGAGTGCATCCGCCAGTGTCCGTCGAGGATCGACGTCTATCACGGCGTTGGTTCCGTTGACTGCAATGTTGACCTGCATCAGTGAACTCCTGCCGCTGAGGCGCTAAGCGCTTGAACGATGGACCGGTGAGTGAATTCCTCGACCATGGCCGCTCGGTATTCCTTCGAAGCGTGGATGTCGTCGCCGGGTTCGACGGCCGCGCCGGCGGCGCGCGCAGCCTGCCGTACGGCCTCATCATCTCTGCGGTCTCCGAGAATCGCCTCGGACTCCTCGGCGCGGAGCGGCACGGCTCCGATCCCACCGATGGCGATGCGCCACCGGTCCTCGACGAGCGCGGTCACGACGGTGACCAGACCGAAGTCGCCATGGCGTCGGGAGAGCTCGGCGAACCCCCACGTCTGTGGGATCGGCATCTCGATCCCGACGAGCATCTCGTCGGGTTCCAGATCCGGTTCCAGGGCGCCGAGGAAGAACTCCGACGCGTGGACCTTACGTTTACCGGCCGGGCCCGCAACGGTCATCATGGCCTCGAGTGCGGAGGCGACGACGGGCCACTCGGCAGAGGGGTCGGAGTGCGAAATGCTTCCGCCCAGGGTGCCCCGGGAACGGATCGCCGGGTGTCCGATCCACCGTCCCGCTTCTGCGAGCAGGAGCGAGTGCCTCTGCTCGACAAGGTCGGCGTGCCTGACCAGAGGCCCCAGAGACAGGGAGTCATCGTGACGCTCCATGGCTCCCAACCCCGGGATCCGGTTGATGTCCACGAGCACCGAGGGGCGCGAGAGACGCATCGCGAGGACAGGCGCCAGGCTCTGCCCACCGGCAATGATCTTGCCGTCCCCCGATGCGTCGGCCAGCGACTGGATGCAGGACGCGACGCTCTCGGCGCGGATGTAGTCGAAGGGTGCAGGTTTCATGGTTGCCTCATTTCCCGACGAAGTTCGGAGCGCGGCGCTCGGCGCGAGCGGTCTGTCCTTCGATGACGTCGTCGCTGTACCAGCACTTGAGGAACAGCGCATCGAGATCGTCCTCATAGGGCGCCGCCTCGAAGAGGACATCGAGAGCTCGTTTGGAGTACGACAGGCTGAGTGGAGCCATGGCCGCGATCTCCTGCGCCCAGGTGATCGCGTCCTGGAGGTCGCCATCGCGAGACAGCAGTCCCATCCGACGTGCGTCATCCGCGTCGATGCTCTCGGCGCCCAGCAGAAGGTTCCTGGCGACAGAGCCGTTGGTCAGCAGAGCCAGGCGCCGGATCGTCCAGGAGTCGACAGCGAGACCATTGCGCGCGGTAGGGATCGCGAACCATGCCCGTTCCCCGCCGACTCGAAGGTCGCAGGCGATGGCGAGCTGAGCACCCGCGCCGATGGCGGGGCCGTTCAGCGCCGCGACGACCGGCACCTCTGCCTGAGTGATCGATCCGAGCGTGGCGTAGAGAGCCGAGCGGAACTCGCTGTCGTACGCCCCGTCAAGGTCGGCACCGGCACTGAATGCTGTTCCGGCTCCGGTGATGACCACCGACCGCGCGCCGCCGGCAAGGGCGTCACGCAGCTGGTCGTCGAGCTGATGGAGATGCTCGGCGTCGAGGGCGTTGCGTCGCTGGTGCCGGTCGATCGTGAGCACGATGACGTGTGGGCCATGGGCCTCGCTGCGGATCATTGCAGTGCCTTCCATAGCCTGGCCGGGGTGATGGGCAGATGGAGCATCTCGACCCCGAGCGCGTTGAGGACCGCGCCGGCCACCACAGCGTTCGGACCGAGTGTTCCGCCCTCGCCCACCCCGCGCACGCCGAGCGGGTTGTCCGCCGGCTTCGAGAGATGCCCGATGTTGAGCTCAGGGATCTCGTGGGTGGTGGGCATCAGATAGTCGAGGAGGGAGCCCGTGCTCAGGTTGCCCTTGTCGTCGTAGACGAGGTGCTCGTAGAGCGTCCCGCCCAGGCCCTGGGCGATGGATCCTGCGATCTGGCCGTCCACTACCTGGGGATTGATGACTCGGCCCGCGTCCTCGACACAGATCCATTTGAGAATGTTGAGCATTCCCGAGGTGCGGTCGATCTCGATGACCGCGACTTGTGCTCCCGCGGAGAATGCACCGCGGATGGGGTCGTAGAACCGTGTGGCCTGCAGGCCGGGCTCGAATCCTTGGGGAAGGCGGTTGGACTCCATGTAGGCGATCCTGGCCAGTTCGGCAAGGGTGCCAACCTCCCCTTTGGTCGCGTGGATGACCTTGCCGCTCACGAGGCTGAGGTCGGTCGCCTCGAGCTCGTAGACTGCAGCGCCCAGGGCGAGGATCTGGTCCCTGAGTGCTTCACCGCTGCGATGGGCTGCGCCTCCGCCGATGACGGCCTGGCGGGACGAGAACGCCCCGAAGCCCCACAGCGCCTCGTTCGTGTCCCCGATCCGGACGTTCACCTTGTCGTACTCGACTCCAACAGCGTCGGCGACGACCTGGGCCATCGTCGTCTCCAGACCTTGCCCCTGGCTGGTGACTCCGGACTGCACGGTGATCGTTCCGTCGACCTCAGCACGGACGGTGCAGGCATCGTGACCGGTCCTGAACGGCATGCGCGGGCCGGCCGCGGCGGCGCGGCCGAGTCCGGTCAGCTCGTTGTAGCACGCGAACCCGATGCCGATGGGATTCTCGTCCTGCTCTTGGCGTCGCTTCTGCTCGGCCAGGAACTCGTCGTACCCGACGGCCTCGACGCACTGTTCGAGAGCTCGTCCGTACCAACCGGAGTCATCGACCAACCGAGACGGCATCCGGTACGGAATGGCCTCCTCGGGGATCAGGTTCAGGCGACGAATGTCCAGGTCGCTGAGACCGAGCTCCTCGGCTCCCAGGTTCAGCATGGTCTCCATCGCGAAGACCGTGGCAGGCCGCGCCACCCCTCGATAGGGACCGGCGTAGGCCGTGTTCGTCGTGACGCCCCGAGTGACACAGCGGTAGTTGTCCACCATGTAGGGGCCCGTCAGCAGGCCACCCGCCATCAAGGGCTCGATGCCGGCGGTCCACGGGTAGACCGAGTACGCACCGATGTTGCAGGTGATGTCGGCCTGGACCGCCGTGATCTTGCCGTCCTTGGAGAACCCCACCTTCATCAGGTAGCGGTGATCGCGGGCGTGGGCAGCGGCCTGCAGATGCTCGGCTCGGTCCTCAACCCACTTCAGCGGCGTCCCTGGCATAGATCGCGCCATGACGCACAGGGCGACGTCTTCGGGATAGAGCACCGCCTTGGTGCCGAACCCACCGCCGACGTCGGGGGCGATCACCCGTACGTTGCCCTCCGCGACGCCGAGCAGCTCGGCGATCATGTTGCGCACCAGGTGCGGCACCTGCGTTCCGGACCAGAAGGTGAGTTTCTCCCCCGTCCGGTCCCACAGAGCCACGCCGGCTCGGCACTCCATGGGGTTCCCAGCATGCCGATTGGTCGTGAGCTCACGCTCGACAACGACCGCCGCGTCCGCGAAGGCGGCGTCCACGTCTCCTGCTTCGAACTCTCGCTCGAGGAGTACGTTGTCCGGCGCATCTTCGTGAACGGGAACCTCTGGCTTGTGCCACGCGATGACCGTGGCAGGCAGAGGCTCGTAGTCGATGTCGATCAGCTCGATCGCATCCTCCGCACGGTAGCGGTCAGCGGCAACCACCGCCGCCACCGGCTCCCCCGCGAACCGCACCTTGCCCTGGGCAAGAAGAGGTTGTGGCGTCTCGATGTAGGTCGGCAGAGCAGACTGAGCGCGAAGACAGATGTCAGTGAACTCCGGCGACAGGCCAGTGAAGACCGCGTCCGCCACATCGAGCACCCCGCTCGTGTCAGAACCCGTGATGTTGGCGTGTCCGTAGGGGCTGCGCAGGAAGGCGACGTGCTTCATCCGGGGCAGCTCGAGATCGGAAACGTAGTTCCCTCGGCCCGTGATCAGGCGCAGATCTTCCTTGCGCGGTACGACGCGACCGACGGCCCCTTCGGCCTGGTGATCGTCGTTGGCGCTCATGGCATCGCGTAGCCGCCGTTGACCGACAGGATCTGGCCGGTGGTCCACGAAGACAGGTCGGAGGCGAGCAGAAGGACGGTCGGCGCGACATCGTCCGGGGTGCCGAAACGACGCAGCGGGTACGCGGACAGGATGCGCTTCATCTTTTCGTCGTCGGCGTTACCGGTGTGCTCGGCAAGGCTGCCGGTCTGCACGAGTGCGATCGACACGGCGTTAGCGCGGATCTTGTGGCGCGCGAGCTCCTTGGCCAGCGATTTGGTCAACCCGACCGTGGTCGACCGGGTCGTGGCGGTGACGAGGAGACGCGATTCGCCAACTCGGCCGGAGTCTCCCATCAGGCTGACGATCGAGCCCTGGACCCCTTCTTCAACCATCTGCTTGGCAACGGCCTGGGTCATCCGGAGGGTGCCGGTGACCGTGACGCCGATCTGGGGCGCCCAGTCCTCTTCGGTCGTCTCGAGGAACGGCTTGCTCTGGGTCGCCGCTGAGTTGTTGATCAGGATGTCGATCGGACCGAGTCGCTCCTTGACCTCGGCCACCGCTGCAGTGACGGCGTTGCCGTCGTTGAGGTCGGCGCCGACCGCTGTCGCCCGGACACCCAACTCCTGCGCCTCGGCGGCGGCCTTCTCAGCGCCTTCGGCCGAGGAGTTGTAGTGGAAGGCGACGTTGGCACCCTCCGCAGCGAAGGCCAACCCGAGAGCGGAACCGAGCCCCTTCCCGGCGCCCGTGACGAGCACATTCTTGCCGCGCAGCTTGAGGTCCATGTGATTCTCCTTAGGTGTGTTTCTCGGTCTAGAGGGTGTGCCAGGTCAGACTGCCGTCGACCGTCTTGACTCGGCCGGGGCGAAGATCCGGGAAGTGCCCTGCAGCCAGGAGGGCATCGGTGTCGGCGAACTCATCCACCAACTCCTTGCGTGATGCGACCGCGCCATCCTTCGACTGGTCGAAGGCAAAGCTCCATCCGTCCTCGACCAGCTCGAGGGGATGATGGGCCACGTCTCCGAGCAGGACGAGCTTGGCGCCCTGGCTGGAGACGACGTACACCGTCGATCCCGGGGTGTGGCCGACGGCCGGCCTTGCGTCTACCCCCGGCGCGAGCACGCTGGTTTCGGTGAACGTCTCGAGTCGAGACTCCAGAGGGGACAGCTTCCGGACGGCGCCCGGCTCGCTGTTGACGTCGTCGACGAAGAAGCCCCAGTCCGCTGCATGCACGTGATAGGTGGCGTTCTCGAAGACGACCTGCCCCTTCTTGGTGGCCCACCCGACATGGTCGAAGTGCAAGTGGGTGAAGGCCACGTCGGTGACATCTTCGGGTTCGACGCCTTGCGTGCGTAGCGATTCGAGGAACAGCCCGCCCCGATAGCGCCCGTTGTCGATGGTCCCCACGCCTGCGTCGATCAGGACGATGCTTTCGCCGGTGCGGATCAGGAACCCTCCGACGCTCAGGTGCAGGTCGCCGTGGTCGTCGACCTGATCGGGATGCTTGTCCCACTCCGAGGCGCTGCCGTGGCGCTGGAGGACGTCGCGTGCGCATTCGAGCCCGCTGCCGTCCATGAGCGGGGTGACGGTGATGTCACCGATCTTCATGTCACTCATGCCTGCCGCCCCGGCAGCGCGTTGGTCGCGGTCGGGACGAGCGAGGCGGGGCTCGGAAGGGTGAGGAAGACGTTGACGGGCGCGAGGCTCGGGTAGCCGACGGATGCGGGGGCACCGGAGCGATGGTTCCCAGCACGGGAGCGGCGTCCGAGCATGATCGCGCTGGCAGCCACCAGGACCAGGCCCCCAAGGGCGGGAAGGGCGTACTTGGCGATGGTTCCGCCCACGCTTCCCATGACGTCGAGCGCCTCGACGTCGTCGAGGGACGTCGGCCTGGGTGCGGACGCAGCCTTTGTGCCAGTGCTGCCGGCCTTGCCGAGGGAGCCGTTGTTGATCTCGGCCTCGAGGTTCTTGGAGAACTGGGTGAGCAACTTGCCGCTGACGTCACTGATCACGCCGCGACCGAACTGTGCCACGCGGCCCGACAGGTCCAGCTCAGTCTCGACATGAACCTGGGTGCCGTCGCCCTGTGGGGTCAGGGTCGCAGTGATCGTCGCGTTGGCGTTTCCCTGCCCCCCGACGTCCTTGGCCTGCGCTGTGATCACCGCACGATGCGCGGATTCGTCCGTGTCGGTGAAGCGCGCGATACCGCGGTACTGCGCGGATATGGGCCCCACCTTGATCTTGACGCCGCCATGAAAGGCACCACCGTCGACCTCAGTGATGGCAGCACCGGGCAGGCACGGCGCCACCCTCTCGAGGTCGAGAAACGTCTTCCAGGCCTCTTCGACCGGGAGGCTCACCGTGAACGTGTTGTTGAGCTGCACCGGATTCTCCTTTACTAATGAGCGTTAGTTAGTAACAATAGGACCGGCATCACACCCTGTCAACCACCAGGAGTCTCCATGACCGACGAACTCTCGCGGCGCCCATTCGCCGACTACCCGATCCGCACCAGCACGCTGACCAGATGGTCCGACAACGACATGTACGGACACATGAACAACGCGAAGTACTACGAGCTGTTCGACACCGCGATCAATGCCTGGATCGCAGAGCAGATCGGCGACAACTTCTCACGCATGACAGTCATAGGTGTGGTCGCGGAGTCGGCTTGCCGCTTCCACGCCGAGACTGCCTTTCCGGGAGCCGTGACCATAGGCATGCGGATCCAGCGACTCGGCCGCACCAGCGTGAGCTACAACCTCGCCCTCTTCGAAGGCGACAAGCCGCTCGACAAGGACGAGCCGGTCGCGACCGGGCGCTGGGTCCACGTGTACGTCGATCGGGCCGAAAAGGTCTCCACGCCCATCCCTCAGCAGCTACGTACAGCGCTCGAGACCCTGGCCTAGATGCGCGTGCGAGCCGGACGGCAACTGCCGCCCGGCTCGCACACACTCTGAGCAGGTCAGTGCGACGTCGGCTCCTCTGCACCGATACCGGCCTGAGAGCGCACGAGCAACTCGTAGTAGGTGCTCTCGTCCTCGACCCTGCGGGGCGTCAGCACGGTGCCCAGCCAGCAGCAGAAGAAGCCGAACGGGATCGAGACGAGCACCGGGAACGTCAGCGGGAACGGAGCAGCACTCTCACCGCCCGGCCAGACCTGCGGCCCCAGCATGATCAGGACGACGGCCGCAGCCAGGCCGCCAAGGATCCCCACGAGCGCACCCGGGGTGTTGAACCGACGCCAGCCCATGCAGAGCACGAGAGCGGGGAAGTTCGCGCTTGCGGCAACAGAGAGGGCCAGACCCACCAGCAGGGCGACGTTGAGGGAGTCTCCGAGCAAGATGGTGAGCAGGATCGCAACGACACCGACAGCCAAGGCCGAGATCCGCGCAACAGCAGTCCCCTCTCGCTCGGCGGCGCCGGCGTTCGGCCGAAACACGTTGAACCACAGATCGTGCGAGATTGCACCTGACGCCGACAGCAGCAGCCCGGCGACGACGGCAAGGATGGTCGCGAAGGCGACGGCGCTCACCAGCGCGATGAAGACGTCGCCCCCGAAGGTCCCCTCTCCTCCCCCGAGGTGCTGCGCAAGCAGGGGCGCAGCAAGGTTGCCGCCCGCAGTCGCCTCCTCCGAGCCCGCAGGAAGCAGGGCCCGAGCGCCGTAGCCGATGATGGACGTCATCACGAAGAATGCACCGATCAGACCGACCGCCCAGCCCACGGACCGTCGCGCAGCCTGCGCGTCCGGAACGGTGAAGAACCGGATCAGGATGTGCGGCAGGGCAGCGGTGCCGATTGCGTAGGCGACTCCGGCCGAGAGCGTGTTCAACGGGTTCGGGTTGGATCCGCCCGGGCCGAGGTACTTGTCTCCGAGCGGGTGGTTGGCAGCGGCAGAGTCGAACAGATCGAGCACGTTGAAGTGGAACTGCCACAAGATGGCGACAGTCATCGCCGCGCCGACCATGAGGAGCATCACGGCCTTCACGATCTGCACCCAAGTCGTGGCGAGCATTCCACCGAAGACGACATACCCGAGCATCGCAACACCGGTGAGGATGACGGCCGGAACGAAGCTCATTCCGGTGAGCGCTCTAACAAGAAGGCCGGCACCCACCAGCTGTGCAACGAGGTAGAAGATGACCACGACGAGCGTGGTGGTTGCGGCTGCAGCTCGCACCGGCCTGCGCGAGAGCCGGAACGACAACACATCGGCAATGGTGTACTGGCCGGCGTTCCTCATGCGCTCTGCGAAGAGCATCAAGATCAGCAAGAACGAGAAGATCGCCGCAGTCGCGAGCACCCAACCATCGAATCCGGACAGGTAGATCAGACCGGTGAACCCAAGGAACGTTGCCGCGGACATGAGGTCGCCGGCGATGGCCAGTCCGTTCTGACGGCCAGTCACCGACCGTCCTGCGGCGAAAAATTCGCTGGTGGTGGTTGTCCGGCGCGACGCCCAGATGGTGATCGCCAGGGTCACGATCAGGATGGCAGCGAAGAAGAAGAGTCGTGTGCCGTTCATGCGCGAGCCTCCGTAGTGCCGGTAGACACAGCGGCCGCCACCGCGACCTGCATAGGATCGAAGACCCTTCGTGACGTGCGAAGGTACGCAGCAGCAAGGCACCACACGAGGACGAACTGCGAGAGCCCGAGAACGTAGGCCACCGTCAGACCAGGCGCAATGACGGTCTGCATGAAGCCGTGGGCGTAGCTGGTGAGGAGCAGGAAGCCACCGAACCACGCAACGGCCAGGCCAAGCGCGAGAGCAACGAAACCTCGACGACGCGCGACGAGGTTCTGAAATCCCGCGGAGTGCGCGACAGCTCTGTAGTCGACGACGGGTGGAGTTGGCGAGAAGGGCATTTCGGACACCTTTCGGTATATACTAACGGGCGTTAGTTAGTACACTGTGAGGCGTGATACGCGTCACGTCAAGACCCTGACCTGCGACTCGAGGAGCGGTTGACCGGAATGAAGGACGTCAGCGCCAACCTGCGCCCAACCAGACGCATCGACCGTCGCTCCGCGGGTGTTGCCCCGGTCACGGGTGCTGATGTATACGAGGCCGCGCTTACCGCTTTTGCCGATCGCGGCTACTTTGGTACGTCCCTGAAGGACATCGCGAACGCTGTCGGGCTTCAAGCACCCAGCCTCTACAACCACATCTCGTCGAAGGCAGACCTGCTCTCCGAGATCGTGCTCGACACACTCTCGACCGTGTTCGCGGACTTCGAGGCCGCCGTCGCAGCGCACGACAATCCCGTGGACCAACTCCGCGAAGCGACGTACGTGTATGCGCTACACCACGCTACGCATCGACGCGAGACCATGGTCGTCAACCAGGACGCGCGCCACCTGGAAGGCAAGAGCCTGGAACAGGCTCAGGACATGCGCCGCACCCACGAGAGAGATTTCCGCCGCCTGATCGCCGACGGGATCAAGGACGGTTACTTCCAACACCCGTCGCCCAAGCTGGCCTCGTTTGCGATTCGCGAGATGTGCGTCAGCGTTGCACGTTGGTTTCACGATCAAGGCGACCTCAAACCGGAGGACGTCGCACGGACATACGCCAGCCAGGCGCTCCGAGTCGTCGGAGTTACGCCTTGACAGGCACGTCCCCCTTGGCAATCCGCAGGGCATAGAGGCTGTACTGCTTGGCCACTTCCTCAGCGCTGAACCGGTCGTCGACATGGAACCAGCGGGCGATGGACACACACATCTCCAACACAGCGAAGGAGACCAAGGAGGCCGGCTGATCGGCGAACACGCTGGCGTCGATGCCCTCTTGGACGAGACCGCGAATCGCATGCTCGTGTCGCCGGCGGAGCTCGAGGACCTCTGACAGAACCGGCTCTTCGAGACTCGAGACATCCCGGTTGACAACAATGGCCTCGCGGCGCCGGCGGGCATGCCGCAACGCGTACACGTACACCGCCTTCTCCAACCGTTCCTCGACGCCGTCGATGCCGGCCGTCACTTCGACAAAGTCTTGCCACACCTCACGAGTGGTGTCGCCGACGATCTCTTGAAGCAGGCCCTGCTTGCCACTCATGTGGTTGTACAGGCTCGGCGTCCTGATCTGCAGACGGCTGGCGATCTCCTTCACCGAGGTGCCGTGGTACCCCCGCTCGGCAAAGAGCGTCAGCGCCGTGTCGAGCACGACAGCAGGCGAGACGACTCCGCGCTCCTCCCTGCTCACCGGCGGATCGAGTGAAAATGCCACGCCTCGCAGCCTAGCCGCCGGCGCCATCGCCCACACAGCGCCCCACCCAACGAGCGTTCAGTAGTCGCGACCCTAGCCAAGAGATGTGACGACGGTTATAGTGCAACTAACTAACACTCATTAGTTTAGGAGGCCCCGTGATCGACACCGACGTGATCGCACCGATCCCAGCCCTGCTGGCCAAGCACGCCGCTGAGCGCCCGACTCAGGTCGCATTCAGGGATCTCCACCGCGAGATCACCTACGCAGACCTCGACGCTCGGACAGCGAGCCTGGCCGGCCACCTGCTCGATCTTGGCCTGGGCCCCGAGCAACGTCTTCTCATGTACCTCGACAACTCCGTCGAAGTCGTCGAGGGATACCTGGCGGCCCCCCGAGCCGGCATCGTCACCGTGTGCGCGAATCCCACAGCAACGCGCCCTGAACTGTCTTACATCGCCGAGAACTCCCAAGCGCGCATGATTCTGACCGACCCGGCGCACCTCGACGTCGCGCTCGACGCCGCCCAGAGCACGCTCGGGCTCAACACCGTCATCCTGACCGGCAGCGACGAGCAGCTGATAACCTCAGACGGCGACAGCGACGTTCATATCGTTCACTACGACGACCTGATGCGCGCCACCCCGCGCACCGCAGCGCCCGACGCGACCGAGGTCGACGCGTGGAGCTGGATGCTCTACACGAGTGGCACCACCGGCCGCCCCAAGGGAGTCCACCTGTCCCAGCGCGGTTGCATGTGGGTGGTCGCTGCCTGCTGGATCCCGGTGGCAGGTCTGAACGCGAACGACCACCTGCTGTCGTGCCTTCCCCTGTTCCACTCCTATGCCCTGGTGCTGTCCGTAGTCGGCGTCACCGCTTCGGGAGCGAAGGCCACCCTGCTGCCCAAGTTCTCCCCCAGTGACGTGGTGTCACGGCTGGCCAACGAAGGCGTGACGGTCTTTCCCGGAGTCCCCACCATGTTCCAGTACCTGTTGAACAGCCGTACGCCAGCGGCATCTCTCAACGCTCCCGACCTCCGTCTGTGTATCTCGGCGGGAGCCATCATGTCCGGCTCATTGAACGAGGAGTTCGAAGGCTACGCCGGCGTCCCGCTCCTCGACGGCTATGGGATCACCGAGACCTCGACGATGGTCACCATGAATGCCCCAACGGGTGGGCGCATCCCGGGCTCGTGCGGCGTACCTCTGCCAGGCGTCGCCGTTCGTTTCGTCGGCAGCGACGGCACCGACGTCCCTCAAGGCACCGAGGGCGAACTGTGGGTCCAGGGTCCGAACGTCATGCAGGGCTACCACGAGCTGCCCGAGGCGACCGCGGCCGCGCTGTCCAACGGCTGGTACCGCACTGGCGACCTCGGCAGGCGCGACGCCAACGGCTTCATCACCATCACTGGACGGGTCAAGGAGCTCATCATCAGGGCCGGCGAGAACATCTCCCCCGCCGAGATCGAAGAGGTCATCTTCACGTGCCCCGGAGTGGCCGACGTAGCGGTCGTCGGAGAGCCCCACCCGGACCTGGGCGAGGTGCCCGTCGCCTTCGTGGTGCCCGCCGAGGGTCACCACCTCGACCACGACCAGATCCTCTCGACGTGTCGCGACAACCTCGCCTACTTCAAGGTGCCGGAGCGCCTCGTCGTGGCCAAGGAGATCCCCCGTACTGGCTCGGGGAAGATCCGCCGCTTCGAGCTGAAGAGCGACAAGCCCGAGGCCAGCCTGACGGCCCGCTGACGACCGGATGGCCCGAGCACGCAGATCTCGCTCGGCGCCCACCACTCATGGAAGGAAAACCGTGCACATTACAGGAGCAGTTCTCGAGCGGACCGGAGACCCGGTTCCCTACACCCAGAGCCAACCGCTGACCGTCGGCGAGCTGGAGCTGGATGGACCGGGTCCCCGAGAGGTCCTCGTACGCATGGAGGCCGCCGGCGTCTGCCACTCGGACCTCTCAGTCGTCGACGGCAACCGTCGACGCCCCCTGCCCATGCTGCTGGGCCACGAAGGGGCGGGCATCGTCGAAGAAGTTGGTCGCGACGTCCGTGGCCTCAAGCCAGGCCAAAGAGTCGTCATGACATTCCTCCCGCGGTGCGAGGACTGCGCCGGCTGCGCGACGCAGGGCATCCGGCCGTGCATCGCCGGCAGCGCCAGCAACGAGGTGGGCACACTTCTCGACGGCGACATCCGCCTACGTCGCGGTTCGGAGACCATCCGTCACCACCTCGGGGTGTCTGCGTTCGCGACCCACGCTGTGGTGGACGAGCGCTCGGTCGTCCCGGTGGGCAACGACGTACCGCCATCGGTCGCCGCACTGCTCGGGTGCGCCGTGCTGACCGGCGGCGGCACGGTCCTCAACGCTGGAAAGCCGAAACCCGGCCAACGCGTGGCAGTGGTCGGACTCGGTGGCGTGGGATTGGCGGCCCTCATCACTGCCCTCGCTCTCGACGACGTGGAAGTGATCGGAGTCGACGGGGTGGACCACAAGCTGCGCGCCGCGGAGAAGCTCGGCGCTTCTGCCACCTACACGCCGGCAGATGCGGCCGACAACAGCGTCCGTGCAGATATCGTGATCGAAGCCGCCGGTAACGCCCGTGCCTTCGAGACTGCCGTCGATCTGACCGACGCCGGAGGCACGACGATCACCGTGGGGCTTCCCGCCCCCGATGCCCGCTCTTCCATCTCCCCGCTTGCTCTCGTCGCCGGCGGTCGCTCCATCGTCGGCAGCTACCTCGGTTCGGCGGTGCCGAGTCGTGACGTCGAGATTTTCGCCGACCTGTGGCGCCAGTCGCGACTGCCTGTCGAGCAGCTCGTCTCCGACACTGTTCCGCTGCGCGACATCAACAAGGCCATGGACAGCCTGGCCGCGGGCACCGCACTGCGCCAGATCATCGACCTCGAAGGATCCCACTCATGACCACAGAAGCCGACCTCGTGGAACGGGACCTGATCACCCGCGTTCCCACGGACCTCTTCATCGGCGGCGAATGGCGGCCGTCCAGCTCAGGCAAGGTGTTCGATGTCGAGGACCCCGCGACGGGCAGCACCCTGACGCAGGTCGCCGACGCGACTCCCGCCGACGGACTCGCAGCCCTCGACGCGGCTTCCGAAGCCCAGGCGTCCTGGTCCAAGGTCTCCCCGCGTGAACGTGGAGAGATCCTGAGGACAGCCTTCGAGATGGTCACCGAGCACGCCGACGACTTCGCGTTGCTCATGACTCTGGAGATGGGCAAGCCACTTCCTGAAGCACGGGGCGAGGTCACCTACGGCGCCGAGTTTCTGCGCTGGTTCTCGGAGGAAGCGGTGCGAGTCGGCGGTCGCTACGCGATTGCCCCCGACGGCGTGACACGGCTGATGGTTCACAAGAGGCCAGTCGGCCCGTGCCTGCTCATCACGCCGTGGAACTTCCCGCTGGCCATGGCCACGCGCAAGATCGCACCGGCAGTCGCAGCCGGATGCACGATGGTTCTCAAGCCCGCCGCCCTGACCCCGCTGACGACTCTCCTCCTGACCTCGGTGTTCCAGGAGGCCGGCTTACCGCCAGGTGTTCTCAACGTCGTACCGACCTCCGCCGCACGCGCACTGAGCACCCCGCTCCTCCAGGACGCACGGTTGCGGAAGGTGTCCTTCACCGGCTCGACCCCCGTTGGCCGCGACCTGCTGCGACAGAGCGCCGACAACGTTCTGCGGACCTCCATGGAGCTCGGAGGCAACGCCCCGTTTCTCGTGTTCGAGGACGCCGACCTCGATGCAGCCGTCGAAGGTGCCCTGAAGGCAAAGCTGCGCAACATGGGCGAGGCCTGCACGGCTGCCAACCGATTCATCGTCCACGAGTCCGTGGCCGACGAGTTCGGTCGCCGCCTGGCCAAGGCCATGGGCGGCCTCTTCGTTACACGCGGAACGCAGGATGGGGCGCAGATCGGGCCGCTCATCGATGCCCGCAGCCGCACCGCTGTCCATAAGCTCGTCACCGAGGCCCGTACGTCCGGCGCTCGCGTGCTCACCGGCGGCGAACCGCAGAACGGCCCGGGATACTTCTACCCCCCAACAGTGCTGGCCGACGTGCCCAGCCAGGCTCGTATCTTGTCCGAGGAGATCTTCGGCCCGGTGGCGCCCATCGTCACCTTCAGCCAGGAGGCTGAGGCCGTCGAGCTGGCCAACAACACCGAGTACGGGCTCGCTGCCTACGTGTACACGCGCGACGTGGCACGCAGCCTTCGCCTGTCCGAGTCGGTCGAATCCGGGATGCTCGGCATCAACACCGGAATCATTTCAAACCCCGCTGCGCCGTTCGGCGGGGTCAAGCAGTCGGGCCTGGGGCGCGAAGGCGGCAGCGAAGGGATCGAGGAGTACCTCGAGACTCGCTACGTAGGGTTCGCGGACCCGAGCGCCAACTAAAAGTCCCGAACGGCTCACTGGCCCAAGAAGCTGGGTCGGCCGCCCGATATCGGATGGCCGACCCCTGAGCGCCCCGGGTTCCCTGCCGCTTCTGTACGGGTTGCGGCTCTCGGTTGAGGGCTGCGTAGTGGGCGGTTTCGAACTCTACTGGGGTCATCATGCCAAGAGACCCGTGGAGTCGTCGCTGGTTGTACCAGTCGACCCAGGCACTGGTGGCGTACTCGACATCAGCGATGGTCTTGTACGGCCCGTCGTGGAAGAACATCGTGCGGATGCACTCGGATTTGTTCAGGCCGTTGATCGTCTCCATCAGCGCGTTGTCGCCGCAGGCACCGACCTTGCCCATCGAGCCGACCAGGTCGTGACGGCCCAGCGCAGCCACGAACTTTCGGGATCTGAACTGACCAGACTCAACCGGTGGAAGCAACACCAGCTTGTTGAGCCAGCCGTAGCTGCTCATCCAGCCCCTCTACTGGAGTCTTCCAGCCAAGGACCTTTCGTGGCCTGCTGTTGAGTATCGCAGCGACAGGCTCGATCTCCTCGGCGCTCCAGCGGGATAGGCCGGTGCCCTTCGGGAAGTACTGGCGCAACAGGCCGTTGGTGTTCTCGTTGGTGCCCCGCTGCCACGGTGAGTGGGGGTCAGCGAAGTAGACCGCGATCTCGGTCTCGACCTTGAACTGCGCGTGCGCGGAGAGCTCCTTGCCACGATCCCAGGTCAGCGAATGCCTCGGCTGCGTGGGCAGCGTGGTCATCGTCGCGGCGAGCGCGCCTTTCATCGCAACCGCGCCCTAGCCGGACAGCGCGGGACCGTTCTTCGCCCGCAGCATGGTGCTGTAGCCCTCGCCGCGTGGCAGGTGGACCACCATCGTGTATCTGGTCGCCCGCTCCACCAGGGTCCCGATCGCCGATCGGTTCAGCCCGATGATCAAGTCTCCTTCCCAATGCCCGGGAACGGCACGGTCCTCGACCTCGGCGGGTCGTTCGCTGAGCACCACGTCAGGGGTGAGGTGACCGCCCGGCTTACTCTGTGATCGTGCTCGAGGAACACGTAGGGCACGCCCGGTACGCAGGCAGGCAACCAGGTCGCGATTGAGTGCGCCACGTCCCTGGATGTAGAGGGCCTGGTAGATCGCCTCGTGACTGATCCGCATGGATTCATCATCGGGGAAGTCGACCTTGAGCCGGTTCGCGATCTGCTCAGGACTCCACGCTGATGCCCACGCCCGGTCTTGAGGACGCGGCTTGTTTCTCCCTTTCCACGCCGCTACCTCGGGACCGGCGACCACCGTGCCATCGGGGCGACGAAGCTGACCCGAAAGTCGGTCCCGGACGTAGCCCCGCAACCGCGGGTTGACCACCAACTTGGGTGTCTCGGGCGCCGGGCCATCAACTCGGCCTTCCACTGCGCGACCGAAGCACGATACTCGAGCTTCGCGGAACGTGTGGCTGCGTTGCGAGGCAACTCGCGAGAGATCGTCGCGGGACTCCGCCCCAGCTCCCGGGCGATCGGACGGACCCCGAGCCCGCCGGCATTCAACAGCGCGATCTCCTCACGCTCGGCAAACGACAGGAACCTTTCCGACGGCGCGGACAGATCGATCAGCATCCCGCCACGCTCACGGAACCACCGCGACCCCACCGGCCCCGACACGCCGCATGCCACCGCGGCGTCCTCGCTGGTCATCCCCGCGGCGATCTTCACCCAGAACACGCGCTCGACATCCCTGCGAATCAGCGGACGACCAGGCGACCTCATCGCCGGCCGACCCGTCTGAGTCACCATCCAACCCTCTAAACGTCCCATCAACACCTCCATCATCAAGGTGTTGCGACAACCGATTGAGTTCGCCCTGGACTCCTCTGCCGCTGTGATGGACCAGGCCCGTGACGTCGCGGCCGGCCCGCTGCCGTGCCCACAGGCCCATGTCGAGGGCGTCCAAGGCCAGGTCGGTGCGCAGGCTGGTCGACACTTGCCAGCCCACGATCATCCTGCTGAAGACGTCGAGGACGAACGCGACATAGGTCCAGCCGGCGTGTGTTCTGATGTAGGTCAGGTCGGCCACCCAAACAGCTGGTTCGGCGCGGTCGCGGTGAACTTGCGCTTGACCAGATCCTTTGACCGTTCGGTCTCAGCACCCTCGCCGATGGTGGTCTTGCGGGACTTGTCGCGCCGCATCCCGCGCGGCCCCTCGGCGCGCATGAGTCGCTCGACCGTGCACCGAGCGACCTTGACGCCCTTGCGGTTGAGCTCCGCCGCGAAGAAAAGCCGAGGCCGTCTTCAAGATGTGGTTGGCACCTCGCAGCTCACGGTTCTCCCGCTCGAGCTCAGCGATCCGCTTGGCAGCCTCGCTCGTGGTGCCCGGACGCAGACCCTCATCGATCTCGGTGCGCTTGACCCACGTGCGCAGCGTCTCGGGATCACGCCGCACGCCCACGACCATCCGGATCGCCCGCTCACGAAACTCGTCGGGGTACTTCTTGGGTGCTGCCATGACTCTCATCCTTGCGTGGAATGAGAGTGGTCTGTCCCGGGTTCCTCGGAGTCGAGATTCCTGGATTCTCATGCCACGGTGATGGTGTCGTTGCGCTCGAACTCTATCGGTGTGAGCCAGCCGAGTTGGCTGTGGCGGCGTCGCCGGTTGTGCCAGATCTCGAGGTAGTCGAACATCGCGTTGGCGAGTTCGATGCGAGTCTTCCACTTCTTTCGGTCGAGAAGTTCGACCTGCATGCGTGACCAGAACGACTCGATCATTGAGTTGTCGTAGCAGTCGCCCACGCTGCCCATCGACGGCACCAGGCCGGAGGCTTTGGCGCGGTCGGTGAAGGCCCAGGATCCGAATTGGACGCCCTGGTCGGAGTGGATCACTGTGCCGGCCCTCGTGGTCTTCCCGAGCCTGTTGTCGATTGCCATGCCGAGTGCGTTGGTCACCAGTGCAGCGGTCGGCGAGGCGTCGATGGACCAGCCGACGACCCGCCGGGAGTAGGTGTCCAGGACGACGCAGCAGTAGACCTTGCCTTCCCGGGTGGGGTGCTCGGTGATGTCGGTGACCCACTGCTGGTTCGGGCCGCTCCTGGCGAAGTCACGGTTGACCTTGTCGGTTGCGATGCTGTCGGGCTTGCTCCGTTTCCACTTCGGTCGTCCGGTGACACCGCGTAGGCCGGCGCGCTGCATCAGCAGCTCGACCTGGCCGTGCCCGACCGCGATGCCGTGCCCGAGCATGAGTTCGGCGTGGACGCGTCGCCCACCGTAGATTCCGCGGGACTCGATGTGGATCTGGGCGATCAGATCCGTGAGCCAGGCGCGCCGAACGGCGCGTTCAGACGGGGCTCGCTTCAGACGTTCGTAGTAGCCCGACTCCGACACCGCCAGCACTCGGCAGGCCACTTGGGCAGGGATCTTCTCGGCGACCATCACCTCGACCGCCGAGAACCGCCTTTTGGGCTCGCCTCCTCCCGCAGCAGCTCCACGGCACGGCGAGCCGCCTTCAACTCGGTCTCGAGTTCAGCAATCCGCTTGTTCGCCGCGGTCAGCTCGGACTTCTCCTTGCTCGTCAGGCCCGGCACGAGGCCCTTGTCGATCCGGTCCTGGCGCCGCCAGGTGTAGATCGACTGCTCGCTGATGTCGAGGTCGTGCGCGACCTGCGCAACGGTTCGGCCCTCCTCGAGCAGGTCGAGAACCTTACGGCGAAACTCCGGCGGGTAACCCCGTCTTCCCACTTTGCCTCCTGGCGTCAGGCACCAGAATCCAGAAACTCGGACGCCGTAGAACCCGGGACACACCAGAACCACGAAACCCGGGGCGATTCACCGGGGTCGTACACCACTCTCTAGGACTCCACCAGGGCGCGGTCGGACTCATCCGGTCATTGCACACCATCATCGGCATGGGCCAGTACATGATGAATCGTCTTCTCTGACACTCCACACTGACGAAGGCATGCGGCAGCGATCGTCTTGGTCGTGTTGGGATCGATCTCACCCACAGCTCGCATGCTGGTGACCGCATCCGCGAGCTGTACCAGCAGTTCACCGAGCCCATACTCGTCCAGGCAATGTGCAAGTTCCGTCGGTGCCGCACGCATGCCGGCATGCCCATAGATCGCGGTGAGCTCGCCACGCAGCCCTGCGAACTGGCCGTAGACGGGTGAGGCGATGACGTCGGGCAACCGGTAGAGGACACCGATGTTGTGCGGCATCGCGGCAAGAGCGCTCACGTCGCTGGCTGCCAGTTGATACAGAGCCATGGCAGGTGCGACCCCGTCGAGAGCCGCCGCGATCACGCGAGCGCGTTCGACGCGGTGCCGGAAGGAGCGGCGCAGCAGTTCAGCAAGAAGGTCCTCCTTGCCGTCGAAGTGGTAGTAGAGAGAGGCCTGACGCATCCCGGCAAGCTCCGCGACCTCGCGGGTGGTCGTTCCGGCGTAGCCCTGGCCGACGAACGTCTCTGCGGCCGAGTCGAGGAGCTGCTCCTGAGGGTTCGCCGCACGCGGTCCTGGCAGCCGGCGTGGACGGCCGGGGCCCGGTCGCGGCGAGATGTGTGTCAACGTACGATCGCCTATTTCTTCCAGTGGTGGGCATATGCGTGGGATGCAGACTTC
Organism: Nocardioides sp. NPDC047086; assembly: GCF_040643685.1. Taxonomy (NCBI): domain Bacteria; kingdom Bacillati; phylum Actinomycetota; class Actinomycetes; order Propionibacteriales; family Nocardioidaceae; genus Nocardioides; species Nocardioides sp. NPDC047086. The sequence continues at coordinate 114,747 of NZ_JBEYUV010000009.1, read as the reverse complement.
GCCAGCTTCGGGAGAGTCAGGCTCCCGAAGCCAGCGGTGAAGACAAGTCAGTGGGTGAGCTTCAAACCGATGACGCAGCCGACGAGCCCGACCACGAGCAGGACCCGGACCACGCTTATCGAGTCGGTGGACCACACCATCGAGTAGGCAACGGTCAAGGCCACCCCGATCCCCACCCAGACCGCGTAAGCCGTTCCTACCGGCACGGATTGCATGGCGTATGCCAGGCCACCCATGCTGGCCGCCAGCGCCACTACGAAGACGGCCACGGGGACAGGCCGCTGGAATCCGTCGGTGCGCGCCAGGGCAAGCGCCCAGACGGCCTCGAGTACTCCTGATATAGCAAGGACCAGCCAGGGCAACTCGAGCCGCCTTTTCTATAGGTTGACAGGTGAGCAAAGGGGGCGTAAGTTTCGCACGCGTTTCGCGAAAGTCAAGAGCGCTACGTCACCACGACCGTGCGGCGGCCCTACCGGCGAGCCCATGTGTCGCTGGCCGGTCATTTGAGTGACCGTTGGCCCCAGACTGCGCACCCTCCCGGCTTCCCCGCTCACAGCGACTGACCATGGCGACGAACCAACGCCTCCAGGTTGCGGAAGGTGGCTCCGGGTAGCTTTCGGTCATCTGCCGCACGTGCCCACCGGCTACCGCAGTCTGGCCCCTCAGCACGGACGTGACGACGAACAGCGTCAGCGTTCATCGACCCGGCGATTCCATTCGTCGTGAAGACCAGGTTCTCGGTCCAGGATCGTTTCACCTCAGTCGTGATCCGCAATGGCCTCCTCGGTGTGGAACTGGAGCGCGAGGCCATCGACCGCGACCACGCCAGGGTCGCTGGCGAAGAACTCATCCGTGGCGTACTGGCCGGCACCATCGACTACACCGCCGAACGATCCGCCATCGAACGACGTGGACTCACCGGCGACCTCGTCGCTGGCGCACTCGTCCCCAGCGGGCCAACCGCTTGGCCTGTCCACGACCTCCACCATTTGCCGGCACTTCGCGACGTCGCACCACCCATGGTCGACGTCTCCGGAGTGCTCCTTCTCGTGGCTCCAGACCATGACGAGCTGATCGAAACCGTCCGCCTCGCCACGGGCGAGACATCACACCCCTCCCCGCCGTTGCGATGGGCGACGCCGGGGAGCATGAACAGCCGGGCGAACTCCTGTGTGCGGGCCAGTCCGCCCATCTGCTTGGTGACCGCCTGGTAGTACGCGATGGTGCCGGTAGGAGGCACGGCCGGGTCGGCCTCACCGTGCCACATGATCAGCTTGCCGCCGTGCCGACGGAACTCGCTCAGGTCGGGGTTGATGGAGTCATAGATCCCCGAGACCCGGCCTGTGATCTCACGGAAGCTCTCTTCTCGGTGAACTGGATGTCGTCGAGCGTCAGCGACGGCCCCGGTCCCGGGTGGGCGAGCCAGCGCATCGTGTTCACGGCGAATCCCGCCTGGTTGGAGAGGTTCCTGGGCTCCGCGGAATGAGCCACCCCGCCCAGTCGAGCTCCGAACCGCGGGGCTGGGCGCCCGGATACATCAGCCGGTTCTTCTCGTCCCGCGCCCCACCATAGATCTTGCGGGCCGTCTCGAGCTGGACCGGCGTGAGGCAGAGCGCACGAATTGTCGTCCGAGCGGACCTGCTCTTATGCCCGTAAGGTCCACTCACCGAACCGCTCGCAGGCGCCAGCAGGAGAGTCGGCAAGACCACATCGGGTCGGCTCCCACCGGGATCGTCGCGAGACCGTATGACACCCGTCCGACAGGTCGACACATCGCACGAGACGCTCCCCAGCTCAGGCCGTGTTCCGCGTCACGCGATGCGCTCCCGGACGAGCCCCTGGGGGCATCGTACGATCAGCGCGGCGCTCGGCCGGCACGCCGGCCGGCGGCTCGTCGACACGCATACGGTCTGCTCGGGCTCGTCCCGTGCCTGTGGCAGGCTCGTTTGCCCTCCCCCGAAACCGACGCACCCGAACGTGCCAAGGAGAGATGCTCGTGACCAACCTCCACCCCACGCCGGTACCGGCCGGGCAGATGCGTGCTGCCATGATCGAGGCGGCTCGGCGGCTGTTGGAGGACTCCCCCACCCACGACATCTCGTCCAGTGAGGTCTGCGAATCCGTCGGTGTGGGAGAGCCGGTGCTGTACCGACACTTCGGCGACAAGAACGGACTCCTCAGCGCGGTCATCGACGAGCCGTTCAACCACTACATCGAACGTAAACGCTCCCGCGATCAGGGGGTCGACCCGGTGACCGAGCTCTATGCCTGTTGGGACGACTACCTCGACTTCGCGGCCGCCAACCCGGCGCTCTACCGACTCATGTTCTCCCCCACACTGCCCAAGGTGCCGGACGCGGCGGGGCGGATCTTCGTCCTGCTCACCGAGGCGCTCGACCGATGCGCAGTCGTCGGCGCACTACGCATCCCGAGCGGGGAAGCAGCGCAGATGATCCTCTCCGCGAACACCGGGGTCGCGTTGAGCATCCTCTCCCAGCCCGACCGGTTCGGTGATCCGAGGCTGTCCGAGCGCGTTCGTGATGCCGTCTTCGCCATCTGCCTCACTCGCGACGGGCACCAGCAAGAGGACGAAACCACCCAGGGCTGAGACCTGCCGCGGATCCGGGTCGTCGACAGTGTCGGCCGGGTGTCGAGGGTGGGGTTTCTCGCTCCCTCGGGGGCCATCGAAAAGAGCCAGGGTGCGGCGAACGCACGGCGGTAGCCTGTCCGATATGAACGGCGTCCAAGGGATCAATGCCACCCTCCGGCCGTCCGGCACCGGGTGTGCCGAGTGCACGGCGAGCGAGAACGGGTGGTGGCTTCACCTTCGCAGGTGTGCCGAGTGCGGACATGTGGGCTGCTGCGACAGCTCGCCGGCCCAGCATGCCACTCACCACTTCCGCGAGACCGGCCACCGTTACATGCAGAGCTTCGAGCCCGGCGAGGACTGGTTCTGGGACTTCGAGAGCCAGGAGGCCGTCCGCGGACCCGCTCTGGCGGACCCGACCAGTCGACCGGAGTCCCAGCCGTCGCCGGCGCCGGCGGATCGCGTGCCCGCGGACTGGCAGCGATATCTGCACTGAGTCCTGTCTCGAGGGCAGTCAGGCTTCCCGCGACAGGAGCCCCAGCTCGCGCGCCCGCCTGACCGCGGCGTTGCGACGGGTGACACCCAGCTTCCGAAGGATGTTGCGTACGTGGGTGCGGATCGTGTTGACGGAGATGTACATGACGCTGGCGATCTCCTCGGTGGTGAGGAGGTTCGCCAGGTGACCCAGGACCTCCTGCTCCTTCTCCGTGAGCTCCTCGAACACGGGTGTCGGAGGGCGCGCCGGAACGGAGGTCAGCGCACGCTTCTGGACATTCAACCTCCGTGAAGGTCCGGCCGAGATCTCGAAGAGCCATTCGTGCTCAGCGCACAGCTGCTTGTCGCGCACGAGCAGCTGACGCACCACGGCGGGCGCCTCGTGGAACGGGCGCCGTACTCGTTCCTGCGAGGCCAGCGTGAGTGCCCGGTCGAGCGCCGCTCGCGCCCGCGCTGACGGTCCGTCGTGGAGACGACGCGCGCACTCCACCAGCCAGCCGGAGACCTGGACCGGCGGGGGCACCCGCTTCGACAAGACGGTGGACATCGCGGCGTCGGCGGCGGTCGGTTCACCCAGCTGCAGGTGCGCGAGCCCGACGACGAGGGCCGCCTCGGGCTCGTCGGCGAGGCCCTCGACCTCGGCCACCGCCGCCGGCTCGCCGGCGGCGACCCTGACATGGGCGAGCTCGATACGCAGCTGCTGACCCAGCCAGCCGCGCTCGTCGCTGATTCCGGCCGCCGCCTGCTCGAGCCGGTTGAGTGCGCCCAGCCGGTCACCGTGCGCCACTTGGAGGCGCGCCCCGATCAAGGCCAGCATGGCCTGCGGAACCGGATCTCGTAGCCGCAGGTCCATCCGTTCGACCGACTGGACGTGATCTGCTGCCGCGCGCAGGTCGTAGCGCTCCATCTCCACCCAGCCGAGTGCCACCCGGGCGGCGGCCGACCGGTCTGCCGCGTTGACACCGATGTGCTCGGCGGCACCGATCGCCCGACCCCCGAGCTTCTCGGCCCTGGAGAGCTTGCCCCGGCAGCAGGCGATGACGGCCTGGTAGCCCAGACACTCGGCCAGGGCCGCCTCGGACCCGGCTCCCGCGGCCGCCGCGACGCCCGACTGGAACATCGCATCGGCGGCAGCCAGGCGTCCCTGGCGCAGGGCCGCGATGCCCTTGCTGAGAAGGACGAGAGCGGTCAGCTCCGGGCGGGAGCTGCCCTTCGGCCCGGCGTCCGGCGCTGCCAGTGCCTGTTCGGCCGCAGTGGCGAGCGACATCGCTTCGTTCGGGTCCTTCGACGCCTGTGCGCCCACCGCTTCCAGCACCCGGACCGCGACGTTGGTGGCCCAGAGACGAGAGTCCGATCGCTCGCCCGGCTCGGTCCTCACCTGTGCCAGCTCGTGGGTGAAACCGGTGGTGTCGCCGGCCCCCAGTGCGAGGGTCGCTCTCACGACGGTGGAGGCGGGGTCCGCCAGCTCGGACGGGATCGACCGCAACGACTGGGTCAAGGCGCTCGTGTCGTCGTCGAGCAACAGCTGGCCGACCGCGAGGTCGTCGACCACCTCCGCGGCCGCCTCCTCCCAGGCACCGATCGCGACGAAGTGGCCGACGGACGCAGCGACCTGACCGTGGTGGGCGAACCACTCGGCCGCCGTCCGCTGCAGGCGCCTCATCTCATCGGGCGATTCGTAGGCGAGCACGGCGCGGAGGAGATCACGGAAGAGCGGGTGGTAGCGGTAGCACCCAGGTCGGCCGGGCACGGCCTCGATGAACACGTTGTCCCGGATCAGAAAGGTGAGCGTGCGTTCGGCCGTGGGACCGGCGAGTGCCTCGGCCAGCCCCGGCTGGATCGTGTCGGGCACGCTCGTCGCCAGCAGCAGTGCTCGCACCTCGGGCCTCTGGGCGGCCAGCACCTCGCCCACGAGGTACTCCGAGATGTTCCCGGTGTCTCCGACGATCTCCGTGACGGCCTCGTCGGGATCCTGCCGCAGCTGCAGCAGCTGTGCGCCGAACCGCAGCCCGGCCGCCCATCCCTTCGTCCGCGCGTTGAGTGCGTGCACCGAATCCCGCGTCAGGGTCAGTCCCGCCCGCAGCGTCAGCTCGCCGGCTTCCTCGTCGGTGAAGGCCAGGTCCGTCATCCGTACCTCGACGACCATGTCATCGAGGCGGTACCGGTACAGAGGAAGCACCGGATCGGCTCGCGTCGCCATCACCAGTCGGAGGCGGTCGCCGGTATGTCGCAGCAGGAAGTCCAGATCTTCGGCCACGTCCGCCGAGAGCAGCTCGTATCCGTCCACCACGATCGTCAGCCGTGCCGGTTGGCCGCCGATCGCCTCAGCGACCGCCCGCCGAACCTGGCGGTCGAGAGCGCCTTCGCTCTCGGAGATCGTCTCGGGTGAAACCGCGACTCCCAAGCTCTCGAGGCACCCGACGAGACCCGGCCAGAACGCAGCATCCGTCCCCTCGAAGGTGATCCACGCAGTGCGGTCCTGGTCCCCGCCTGCCGCGACCCAGTCCGCCAACAGGGCCGTCTTCCCGGTTCCTGCCGGCGCGCTGACCAGCGCCAACGGGCAGACGTCGCTGCGGTCGAGGATCTGCAAGAGGCGTGGCCGCCCCACGTAGGACGAGGGGACCGTCGGGATGCCGAGCCACCCATCGCCGGGATAAGGAACCATCGCGTCGACGTGCCTCCTAGATCGAACGAGTGCGCGAAAGCGCCCATCCGAACAGACCAAGGGGGAGCCCATCGGAAACCAAGGACCAGTCCACGCTAGTACGACGCTCAGGAGCGGTACATAGCCCGTACGTGTCAGCACTCGCGTGCCGCGGTCCCGGTCTCACCCTCCACCTGAGGGTCAGTGCAGCAGGACCTTCATCCAGGTCAGTCCCAGGCCGAGCAGCCCACACGCCGCCGACCCGGCCAAGGACCGAGCCCAGGAGCGGCCCGTGTGCCGGAGCCAGACCAGCGGGATGAGAGTCAGGAGCACGACCCCGGACCACATCGACCAGGTGATGGCACGCCCGTCATCGATCCACCCGATCGTGCCGAGGAGCAGGATGAGCAGCGGGACGAAGACTCCCTCCACGATGCCGATCTCGTGACGCACCCCCGCGACGAGGACGCGGCGCCACGGCATGACACCAGGCCCCGAGTCGGCGAGCATCGACGCGTAGACGTGCACCGCCCAGATCACGGCGCTCGAGATCACGGCGAAGGCGAAGACCCGGCCGGCAGAGTCGTCGAAGTGGGAGGCCCCGGCGATGACGGCGAGCACCGAGACGATGCCGTAGACGGCACCGGCGACGGCGCGAGGTCCGCGACCGAACCGCCGATCGTGCCCTCGGTGCGACTCGCTGACCGCGCGGCCGATCTCCTCGCCGTTCATCGCGCGCCCGTGTGCCTGGCCGACGTTCCGCTGACCCGGATGTCGTCGATGGTCAGCCCCTCCGCATCCAGCACGCCCACGAGCTCGGCGACGCCGGCGCCCGCGCCGGCAGTGGCTCGAAAGATGGTGCACGGCCGCCGCTCGGCGACAGCTGGTTGCAGCGCGCAGCGCAGCACCGGTCCCAGGTCGCCTTCGACGGTCAGCTCGAACAGGCCGCCGGTGCCCGACCCCGCCTCACTCATGGCCGTCCCCGGTCGACTCTTCGTCCACCGTGCCGGCCAGGAGCCGTCGGACCTCCACCACCTCGAGACCGAAGGTCCGAAGCCTCGCGAGGAACCCATGGAGCTCGGCCTGGTCCCGACACCGGCAGATCAACACGGTTCTCGTCTCGCGCGAGGAGGTCTCGACGTCGGCGAGCTGCACCAGAACCTGCTGCGGGACGAGTCCGGCGACCCGAATCTCGAAAGCCTGGGTATCGGTGGCTCCCGGCTCCGACGGGTTCTGACCCATGATCTCAACTCGACTTCCCGCACTAGGTGTTCATCATCCGCGACACATGGAGCAAGCCTGATGCGGAAGCGGCCACGGGTCGTCGTCCGCGGTGGATGAGGACCAGCAGCGGCTGTCGGCACGACTACGCGGCCAGCTCCCTTGCGAAGTACTCGAGCGCTGTCTTGGTCTTGGTCTGCTGGTCGCCCGAGATGTTCAGGCCGCGCTCGACCAGCAGCGCCTTGAGCTCCGCGGCGACCTGGAAGGCGTTCGCGGGCGCGCACCTGGAGGAGAGCTCGAGGATTCGCGAGCCGTCCGGGTAGAACCACAGCTCGGCGACCAGCCGGCCGGCGTACTCCGGTGGCTTGAACTTCTGCTTCAGGATGGTGATCGGGCCGAGCGCGACCAGGGTGTCGAGCTCGACGTCCGCGCCGGCGTTGGCCAGGAAGAAGCTCCGCTGCTCCTTGGTGTAGAGCTTGCGGATGGCGCGCGTGCCCGCCGCGACCTCCTTGACGTCGGTCCGGCCGAGGGTCGCCTTCATCGAGGCCGAGCAGACGAAGCCTCCTGGCATCGCGTCGACCTCGACGGTCAGATTCTTGGAGCTGCGTACCTTCGAGACCTCTGCCGGGACGACGGGCCGCACCTTCACGACGGAGTCGTCGTTCCGGCCCTGGATCCGACGGGCGCGGACCACGACCCCGCGTCGGTCGAGTGTCAGGTCGGCAGTGTCGAAGAAGAACACCTGCCGGATCTGGGCATCCAGGGGATCCAGCCCCAAGGCGGTCACCGCCAACGGTCGTTCGGCGTTCGGCACGGTCATCTTGAGCTCGACGCTGTCGGCCCTGCCTGGTCAGCTCGAACAGCTCGGCGAGCTGTTCGCCGGAGAGCAGCCCCGGCGGCTGGGTGCTTGTGGACATGTCGGATCACGCTTCCAGGACCCACCAGGCCGGGGCATCACCCCGACCGGACGATTACGGGCGGGTGCAGGCTGGATCACTCCCACGGCACCGCACAAACCCTCACCCCGGGGGTGACCCCGAGGTGAGGACCGCTTCGCTGTGCTGATCGAGGATCAGTCGGTGCTAGTTGGTCATCGCCTTCGCCTTGAGGGAGGCGAACTCGTCCTGCGTGATCGTCCCGGCAGCGAGCAGTTGCTGGGCCTTGGCGATCTCCTCGGAGGGAGACGCGCCGGCGACCGTGCGGATGTACTCGTCCTGTGCCTGCCTGGCCTGTTCGACCGCCTGGCTCTGGCGCTCCGCCATCCCTTTACCACGGACGATGAGGTAGATGACTGCCATCAGGAAAGGCAGGAAGACGAGGCCGAGCATCCAGAGGGCCTTCACGCCACCGGAGGTCGATTTGTCCCGGAAGAGGTCGGTGACGATGTTGAACAGAATCATCAGGTAGGCGACGAACGCGAACGATACGATGATGAACCAGATGATGTCCCAGAAGCTCATGTGAGAAGTTCTCCTGTCATTCGGATGAGTGTCGAAGGGGACGTACGTAGGTGGGACCGGTCAGCTCGACCACCGGAGACCGAGAGGCTCCAGATGCGTGGGGAGAACTGACCAGGACCGAGTCCCCTTCAGCGTCACTGGCTCATGATCCGCGCTTCGGCGGGGGTTCCCTTCACCCGCAACGGGTGATACCTGGTTCCCCCGACGGGGCTCCTCCGGCGCCGGCGGGAGTGGGTCAGGAGCCCTGGATGCGGGCGTAGAGCTCGCGGTGGGCGTGAGCGGCGCGGGCCCAGGTATAGCCGGCGGCGAGATCCCTTCCGGCGGTCGGGTCCGGCGGCGTGTCCAGGATCTTGCCCAGCGCGACGGCGATCTCGGCCGGCGTCGTGGCGTAGGCGACGGACTCGGCGAAGACCTCGCGGAGCACCGGCAGATCGCGGGCGACAACGGGGACCCCTGCGGCGAGCGCCTCCAGGGCGGCGAGCCCGAAGCCTTCCTTGGTCGACACCATCGCGAGCGCGCCGGCCTCGGCGACCAGGGACGGGAGCTCCTCCTCCTCGAGCACTCCGGTGATGACGACCGGCACGTCCAGCTCGCGCGCCCGGGCGTCGAACGCCGCTCGGTAGTCGCGGTAGTCGAAGAGGGTCTCGCCGCCGCCGAAGACCAGCGTCAGGTCGGCGTGACGGGGATCGGCGGCGCGCAGCTCGGCGTAGGCCTCGAGCAGGTCGAGCGATCCCTTGCGAGGCTCGATCCCGCCGAGGGCGAGGACGTAGCGCCCGAGTCGCGCCCGCCAGGCCTCCCGCCCGGCGACGTCGTCGGCTCCGGCCGCGAACCGGGCGGCGTCGACACCGTTGGGGATGACCGTCGGGGTGAGGCCCCATCCGGCCGCGACCTCGTCCGCGACCGACTGCGAGACACAGATCCGGGCGTACGGCTCGACGACGGCCTTCTCGTGGCAGGCGGCGAGCTGCGGGGTGGTGAAGTGGTCGAGGTGGTGGATGGTGCGAAGACAGGGCAGGGCGGCGTTGGCGCTGATGCAGTCCTGGGCGTGGACGATGTCGTAGGCGTCCCGATGCTGCTCGAAGGCGGTCCTCAGCACGGCGATGGAACGCACGATCCGCTCCCCCACGGTCTCCTCCTCGCGCGCCTCGAACGGCACGGCACGGACGGTGACAGCGGGATCGACCGGACGGAAGAACTCCGTGTCGCCGTGACGGCCGAGAGTCCAGACATGGACGTCCTCGCCGAGGGCGGCCAGTGCCTCCGCGAGCGCCAGCGTGTGCACGACTCCGCCGCGGGGCCGGGTCGAGTAGGTCAGGAGCGCGATCCTCATTCCGGCCTCCCTGGGATCTGGTACGCCGTCGGGGTCAGCTCCTTGAGGTGGTGGAGGACCCGCCGGGACCGGGCGATCTCCGCCTCGACGTCGATCTCCGCGACGGCGAGGCCGCCTTTGGACGTGGTGCGAGCCAGGATCTCGCCGCCGGGACCGACGACCTTGGCCTGGCCCAGGAATCGGAGCCCACCCATCACGCCGGTCTGGTTGGAGGAGACCCACACGACCTGGTTCTCGGCCGCCCGGGCCTGGTCGTAGAGGTCGAAGAGCCGGGACTGCCGGTCCTGCGGGAGCCGTGAGGCACGGTCGGTGATCGAGGCCGGCCAGGCCGAGAGGCAGGCGATCACCGAGGCGCCGTCGAGGGCGAGGGTGCGGGCCGCCTCCGGGAAGGTCTTGTCGTAGTCGATCAGCATCCCGAGCCTGCCCACCGGGGTGTCGAAGGCCTCGAACCGGGTCCCCGCCGCATAGGCCAGCGACTCACCGGCCGGCTGGTGCACCTTGCGGTGACGCCCGAGGACCCCGTCACCGCTGAGGCAGACGGCGGAGTTGTAGAGCCGAGCCCGACCCTCGACGACGACCTCCTCGGCATAGCCGAGGCAGACCACCATCTCACCGGCCATCGCGATCACCCGACCCATCTCGAAGGAGCTCTCGTCGAGGGCCGGCGGCAGCGCGTGCGGGTCGGGGTGGCGCAGGTCGGAGAGGTAACCACCGAGGGTCGCGTCGGGCAGCACCAGGAGGCGTACGTCGTTGCGCCGGGCGTCCTCGACGATCCCCTCGAGCTTGGCGACCGCGCGCGGCAGGTCGCGTCCGAAGTGGGCCGCGACCGCCCCGATGCGTACCTTCGACATGCTCCTCAACCTATCCGTCGTCGTTCCGGGGGTGGCGGCGCCTCAGGCGACGGCCGCCGACATGTCCAGCGGGCCGGGTGAGCGTCGTCGGGCCAGCTCGGCTGCGGGCTCGATGGTCCGGAGGCGGTTGCCGGTGATGGTGCCGGTGATGTGCTCCGCGTCGGCGGCGATGCCGAGGTAGCGCCCCGAGCCCCAGGTGTGCAGCCAGGGCAGGCCGAGGAAGGAGATGCCGGGGACCGCGGTGACGCCACGGGTATGGGTCGGTCGTCCGGTGCCGTCGAAGACGCCTACCCGGACCCATCGGTAGTCGGGCCGGTAGCCGATCGCCCAGATCACCGTCGTGACACCCGCTTCGGCGAGGTCGAGGCCGGTGGGATCCGACTCCGGCTCCCAGACCGGTCGATAGGGCTCCGCGGGTGGGACGTCGAGGTCGCGGGAGGCGATGTAGGCGTCGATGTCGCGACAGATCGAGCGGTAGACGTCGTCGGCGGAGTCGAGCGCCCCGCGCAGCGTCGGCTCCAGCACGAGATCGGTGCCGGCCCCGGAGGCGAGCCGGCCGTAGAGCCGCATCCCCTCCGCCGCGAACTGGCGCAGGTCGATGTCGCGTCCGCCGTCACGGCCGGTCACGTAGTGGTTCGTCTTCTCCCGCGCGGCCGGGCCGCCCGGATAGCTCATGACGGGGGTGTCGTAGAGACCCATCTCGGCCAGCCAGGTCATACAGTCACGGCCGCGGTGGAACCGGGCGACCCGGGGCGCATCGCCGATCGCCAGATGCACCTGACGTCCCTCCAGGTGCAGGTCCTCGGCGATCTGCGCCCCGGACTGGCCGGAGCCGACCACGAGCACCGCGCCGGGGCGGAGCCGTGCGGCGTTCTTGTAGTCGGCCGAGTGCAGCTGGTCGATTTCGGGGTCGAGCGCGGGCGCCCAGGTCGGGACGATCGGTACGTGGTAGCCGCCGGTGGCGACCACGACGTGCTCGGCCTCCCAGGCCTCGGCGCCGTGTGGGCCCTCGGCCTCGACCAGGAACCCGCCTCCCGCGCGCTGGGTCAGCGAGGTCACCCGGGTGTGCTCGCGCAGCGGCGGGCCGAAGGTCGGCGCGTAGCCGGCGAGCCACGCCACCACCTCGTCGCGGGTCATGAAGCCGTCCGGGTCGGGCCCGGCGTACTCGTAGCCGGGCAGGCGGCAGTGCCAGTTGGGCGTCACGAGGGTGAAGTTGTCCCAGCGGGTCTCGGCCCACTCGTGCCCGGCGGTGCCCGCCTCGAGGACGACATGGTCCACGCCGTCGCGGACGAGGAACCAGCTCGCGGCCAGGCCGGCCTGCCCGCCGCCGACGATCGCGACGGTGGTGCGGTGGGTGGTCATCGGGACTCCTGCGAGGTCGGGGTGGCGGGAAGGGGCGGGTGCATCGCGAGGACGGTGACGTACTGGCCGAACTCGTACGCAGCGGCGGAGGCCCGCAGCTGCTCGGAGGTCGCCATCGCGCTGGTGCAGGCGAAGCCGAACTTCGCCCGGACCCGCTCGGAGGCGGTGGCCAGCGCGGTGAGGCTGCGGGCGAGAAAGTCCTCGACGGCGTACGTCCGGCCGGCCTCCAGATGGTCGTGCACCACCAGCGAGGGTGAGTAGCAGTCCTCGACCCGGCCGTCGGGCCACCGCACGGTGAAAGTCATCTCAGGCACGAGCTTCACCCACCGGGGAGAGCGGTTCGGCGGTCGCCAGCGCGGACGGGTACGCCTCGGGCCGGCGGTCGCGCAGGTGGAACATCGCCCGGCGCGCCGTGGTCAGCGCGCTGGGCACGTCGAGCTCGGCCACGGCCATGCCGGCGCACAGGCCGGTGGTCGCCAGGAGGTCGCCTCCCGGACCGACCACCTTCGCGTTGGCGACGAAGCGGAGCTTGCCGAAGGTCCCGTGCTGGTTGGAGGCCAGCCAGACGACCTGGTTCTCGAGCGCCCGGGCGGCGTCGAAGAGGTTGAACCGGGTCAGCCACCGGTCTTCCTCGAGCGAGGCGCTGGTGGCGGTGCGTGAGGCCGGCCAGGCGGAGATGCAAGCGATGATCTCGGCGCCGTCGACGGCCAGCGCCCGCGCGCCCTCGGGGAACGCCTTGTCGTAGCAGATCATGGTGCCGATCCGGCCCGCCGGCGTATCCACGCAACCGAAGCCGTCCCCGGCTGCGTAGTAGAGGTTCTCGCCGAGCGGCTGGTGCACCTTGCGGTGGGCGCCCAGCACGCCGTCGCCGGTGACGACGGCGGCGGTGTTGTAGCGGTCCGCGCCATCGGACTCGCACAGCCCCACGACGACGGTCATGTCGCCGGCGAGCTCGGCGACCCGTCGCAGCTCGGGGCCGTCGATGTCCATCACGGGCGGGAGGTCCTCGGGCGTCTCGTCGTGGCTGCCGTCGCGGCCGGCGCCGAGCACGGAGAGGTAGCCGCCGAGGCAGGCCTCGGGCAAGGCGAGCAGGCCGACGCCGGCCTGTCGGGCGTCCTCGATGAGGCCGCCGATCTGGGCGAGGTTCTGGTCCACGTCGCGGCCGAAGCCGGCGCAGACGGCGGCCACGGCGGTGCCGGGCTGGGTGGTGGTGGTCATGAAGCGGGTCCTAGTCCGGTGACGGTGTGGTCGATGGCGTCGGTGACGGTGCCGTCGGGCCAGCGCAGGCCGACGCCTGTGCCGGGGACGAGCTCGCCGCAGACGGCCGAGGAGAGGAAGCCGGGCAGCTCTGGTTCGGTGCGGCCGGGCGCCTCCGCGGTGAGCATCGCGAACCCCGGGAAGCAGGTGAGCCAGTCCGCGGTCGAGGCGGCCGACGGGGTGGGGACCGCGCCGACGTCGACGATGGCGCGGCAGCCGCTGGCCTCGGCCAGCATCCCGGCGGTGCCGACCACCCCGGCCATGCTGACGTCCTTGGCTGCTCTCGGCGCCAGCGCGGGCACGACACCGGACAGCTCCCGCAGCTGCGCGGAGGTGCGGTGCGAGGACGAGTCCCACTGACGGCCGCGGTAGCCGGGTCGCCAGCCGCCGCCCAGGTCCGCGCTCAGCCGGAGTAAGTCACCGGGTGCTCCCCCACCGCCCGGGACCGGCCGCTCGGCGCGCCCCAGAGCGGTCAGCGAGAGCGCGGCCGGCACGCCGAGCTGGGTGTGCCCGCCGAGGACGGGTACGTCCCACGCCTGCGCGGCCTCGGCCAGGCCGCGCACGATCCTGCGGGCGAAGGAGGCGTCGCGGGCGCCGATGGCGTCGAGGAGGCCGACCGGCTGCGCGCCCATCGCGGAGAGGTCGTTGACGTTGACCAGGACCGCGCACCACCCGGCCCACTCGGGGTCTCGCTCGACCATGGAGGGGAGGATGGCGTCGCAGGCCGCGACCAGGTCGCTGCCCGGGACCGGCGCCCCGTCGTCACCGCGGAATCCCGGCGTCGAGTGCCCCACCAGGGCACCGACGAGGTCGCCCAGGGGCGACTTGGTGGCCTCCGACAGCTCGCGGATGCGCTGCACCGGCCACTCCATCACGACATGGGTCATGTCGTGGAGGTGGATCCGCTCGCGCGGAACCCACCCCAGGCGCCGGAACAGCCCCTCGTTGCGCGCCTGGACCGTGGCGTCGAAGCGGAGCGCACCGGCCTGCTCGGCCGTGGCGCAGGCCGCCCGGACGAGCGCCGCACCGACACCGAGAAGCTGGCGTGCGTCCTGCTTGACCGCCAGCCGGCTCCCCCGCCACCAGCCCACGTCGCGGGCGTCCGGCTGCGCCGGGTGGAGGGCCGGGTGGAGGGCCGGGTGGAGGCGTACGCCACCCAGGACCTCGCCGTCGTCCGAGCGGGCGAGCAGGACGATCCGGCGCGGGTCTTCGTCGACCTCGTCGAGGTCGGAGCCCGAGAAGAGGCCCTGCTCGGTGACGAAGACCTCCCGGCGCAGCCGGAGGTACGCCTCCAGGTCGGCCGCGGTCTCGGCCCGGATCACGGTGTACCCCTCGAGGCTCGGCGAGCGGCGTACCGCGCCGGTGAGGATGACGTCGTCGAGGAGCTCGGTCATGCCGGCTCCTCCCCGCACGCGCCGAGTGCGGAGCAGGCACCGCACGAGGCGCAGCCGGCGGCCTGGTCCGCGCCGGCCATGCCTGCCCGGCGCAGGAGCGCGGCGACCCGGGAGGTGACCCGGTAGACGTCGGCGTGCGGCGGCGCGGGGACAGCGTCGACGTCCTTGGCCAGGGTGCCGGCCAGCGGGCGGTACGGCACCACGAAGGGATAGACCCCCATGGCGATGAGCTCCTCGCAGCCGGCGACCAGCTCGTCGGGATCCTCGCCGAGACCGACCAGGAGGTAGGTCGAGACCTGGTTCCACCCGAAGACGCGGACCGCCTCAGCCCAGGCGGCCCGGTACTCGCTCAGCGGCACCGAGCCCTTGCCGGGCATCCAGCGCAGCCGCGCCGCGTCGTCGAGGGACTCGACATGGATCCCGATGGAGCGAGCGCCCGCGTCATAGAGCTCCTGGATCGAGGCCAGATCACCCGGCGGCTCGCACTGCACCTGGATGGGGAGGTCGGGCACCGCCTCACGCACGGCGCGCACGCAGCGCGCCAGATGGGTCGCCCCACGGTCACGGCCGCGGGAGGTCCCGGTGGTCATCACCATCTGGGTGACGCCGTCGAGCTCGACCGCGGCCCTGGCCACCTCGGCGAGGTGCGCGGGCTGCTTGACCGCGATCGTGGAGCCCTGGCGCAGCGACTCCTCGATCGCGCAGAAGCGGCAGCGCTCCTCGACCGCGTAGCGGGCGCAGGTCTGCACGACGGTGGTGGCGAGCACGTTGGCCGAGTGCAGCCGGGCGATCTTGTCGTAGCCGACCCCGTCGGCGGTGACCAGGTCGTAGAAGCGGGGTCGGGCGACGGCCTCGACCCCGAGCCCGGTGTCGGCGCCGTCGAGGAGCAGCTTGCCGCCGCGTACGGAATAGGGGCTGCGGGGGTTGAGCGGGATGGCCGCGCCGACCCCGTCCAGGAGGACGTGGCCGTCATCGCTCGGCCCCGCGCCCGAACGGCGGGCGACGGGGGCGTCGAGCAGACGGATCCCCTGGATGGCGACGTCGACGCGGGTACTGGACGAGATCGGCGAGGTCATGGCCGGTCCCTCAGAGGTTGTAGGTCGAGTTGATGATGGCGCCCTTGCGGGCGTAGTGGATCAGCGCGTCCTGGACGTCGAGCGGGTGCGAGGGCACGACACCCTCGATCAGATCCTCCTCGCGCAGGCCGTGGAGTCCCATCCCGAAACGGCAGCAGAAGACCGTGCCGCCCTCCTTGATGAAGGTCTCGATGGCGCCGTTGGTGTTGAGCTCCCCGGGGAACCCGGCATCGCCCATCGTCGGGAAGCCACGCGAGGCCATGCAGGCGAGCGTGCCCGGACCGTAGAAGTAGATGGCGGACTCGAAGCCCTTGCGCAGCGCCCGCGTCGCCTGCAGGACGGCGACGAAGCTGACCGAGGACTCGTGCGGGATGCCGTGGACGAGGGTGAAGTAGGTCTCCCCCTTCTCGGCCTGGTAGTCGGGGAAGATCTTGGTCGAGCCGTAGATGTTGGTGCCCGGCTGCTGCGAGGGGTGCGGGATCTCGCCGAGCGACTTGGCCATGTTCTCGGCGATCTGGGCGTCGATGTCAGCGGTGTCAGTGGTCACGTGGTTCTCCAGAGAGGTGGGATGAGGCGGAACGGTGGAGGGAGCGGGCTCGTCGTCCTTGACGAGTGGTCGGCAGCGGAGCCGCCGGTCTCAGCCGTAGAGGGCTGAGAAGTTGTGGTGGAAGAAGGCGTCGGCGAGCTCGCCGTCACCGGCCGCGGCGGCCAGCCGCGCATGCTCGCCGGCGAAGTCGCCCCACGGGGCGTCGGTGGCGAAGAGGATGCGGTCGTGGCCGACACCGCGGCGCTCGATCTCCTGGACCAGCCAGGTAGGTGCGAACCCGATCGCCCAGCTGGTGTCGGTGTAGACCTGCATCCCGGCCTCGATCCAGTCGAAGAGCCGGCCGCCGATGAGCTTCATGTGGCCGCTCATCCCGCCACCGAGGTGCACGAGATGGAGACGTACGTCCCGGGCGTAGCGCTCCACGAGCGTGCCGATCTGGTCGACGTCGGAGGCGGCGCCGGGCGAGGTGTGCACGTGCACGGTCAGGTCGTGCTCACGGGCGGCGGCGAAGACCTTGTCGAGCTGCTCGAGGCACTCCGGGTCGCCGGGATGGCCGCCGAGCAGGAAGCTCGTCTTGAGCGCGGCCACACCCTCCTCGCCGGCGAGGGCGAGGGCCGCATCGTTGCGGGCCGAGTCGGACGCCTTGGGCGAGACCCACAGGCCGCACCGGATCCGGTCGTCGCTCTGGGCGGCCTCGATGGCCAGGTGGTTGAGCCCGAAGGCGGCGTCCGGGTCGGGCACCCCGTAGTTCGGCAGCACCAGCGCGCGCTCGATCCGGTCGGCGTCGAGGTCGGCGACGAGCTCCTTCACGGTGGCTCGCGCGGTCACGTCGGCGTTGATCGCCGGGCCGCCGTAGAACGGGTACGCCGGCAGCCGCCCGATGTGGCGGTGGGCGTCGCGGAGGGGCTTGGTCATGGCATCAAGCCTTCGGCCTGGTCGTTTCGGACTGGTTACGCCTGGAATACGAACCCCGTTTCGGTTCGTAAGATCGAGGTAACCCGCCTCACCCGAGTCAGGTGATGCGGCTCCGCGCCGGTGGCGTTGCGATGGTGCGGTGCTGACCTGGCTGCGCGAGCGGATGTCTCTGCCTCGCCATCTCTTCGATCGGCGTACGGCACGACGCGATGCCGCTGCCGGCGCCGTGCTCGGCATCGAGTCCGTCCCGGACGGGCTCGCCAGCGGCCTCCTCGCCGGGGTGAACCCGGTCGCCGGGCTCTACGGCTACCTGTTTGGACTCGCCGGCGGAGCACTGTTCACCGGGACCGCAGCGATGGCGATCCAAGGCACCGGGGCGATGGCGATCATCGTCGCCGACGTCGACCTCGATGCCAACGACGACCCGGTACCCGTGGGCGGGTCGATGTCGGCCACCTCGCTGGTCGTCGGCGCGGGCGCCCGGAACCGGTTCGCCCTCCTGGTCGCGGCCGTCGTCATGGCTGCCGTCATCGTCCTCTTCGCCGGGGTCGTCGAGCTCGTCGCCATGCCCGCCCTGGCCGGGCTGCTGATCGTGGTCGGTGTCGGCACCGTCAAGCCGGCCAAGGTGCTCGCCGTCGCCCGGACCGAGCCGGTGCCGCTGACGGTGACGACGCTGGTGCTCACCCTGCTGATGCCGCTGCAGTATGCCGTGCTGGTCGGTCTCGGGTTGTCGGCGCTGCTCTTCGTGATCGGTCAGTCCTCACGACTGGTGACGCGCCGGCTGGTGATGGGCGCGGACGACCGGGTCCGTCTACCAGGGCACCACGGTGATCTGGGAGGCCACCCGGGAGGCCTACGAGGATGCCGTCGCGTGGGTGGCGCAGGACGAGGAGCCCACGAACCGGGAACGGCACTCCGCCACCAGCAGGCATCGCGACCCGCACGAGGGCGACTGGCCACCGGACCAGATGGCCCTCTAGACAGAGGTTTCGCAGAATCCGCCATGCCGAAGATGATCCGATCCTGGTCACCCGAAATAGGTGATCCTTCTCGGTTTTATGCCGTTTACCTTGAGTAGCATCGCAGCATAGCCGGGCGGGTATGCCGGCTGATCTACGGCGCGGGGACGCTCATCAGCACTCTCCCCCCAACGAGCGCACGGCGCCCACGTGGCATCTGACCTCCGACTGAGGGGAGGGGTTGTGCAGCGCAGCAGGCCGGCGCCCGCTACAGACCCGACGACAGCACGACCCGCACCGATGCCGCCCCACGAGGCGACGGTGGTGATCCCCGCTTCGAGGGCCGGTGACGACGCGGCCAGCGCCCCGTGGCCCCGCCTCCCGAGGGTCTATGTGCCACGCCGATCGCTGTGGGCCGACCTCGACCGCTCCGCCGATGCCGCGATCACCCTGCTGATCGCACCCGCCGGCGCCGGCAAGACCCTGGGGGTCGCCGGGTGGCTGCGGCAGCAGAGCGGCGACGAACCTCCCCGCGCACAGCGCTGGGTGGACGCCGACGCCTCGATGACTCCCGACCAGCTCGCCGAGATGCTCGACGAGGCAGCGGAGGGCACTCCCCCGCGCATCGTCATCGACGACGCCCACCTGCTTCGCGCGGCCACTCACCGGATGCTCAACGAACGGCTCAACGACGATCCCGACTCCATGCGGCTGGTGATGATCAGCCGTTGGGACCTGCCCTTCACCCGGCTGGTGCCGGAGCTGCTGGGCAACTTCGCGATCGTACGAGGCAACGTGCTGCAGCTGACCGACGCCGAGGCCGAGGCGCTCATCGTCGAGCACGCCCGCACCGACTCGAGGCAGGTCGTCGACGGCATCGTCCGGCAGGCCCGGGGCTGGTGCGCCGCGGTGGTCCTCGCTGCCCGGTCGGTCCATGCGAGCTCTCCGGGACGAGCCGGCGAGACCGCGTTCGAGGAGGGAACCATCGGGCTCGGCGACCGGGTGGCGAGCGAGGTGTTCGCCTCGCTGTCCGCACGGGCGAGACATCTGCTGCTGTGCACCTCCGCCGAGAACGTGGTGACCGCCAGGACCGCCGCCCATCTCTCCCAGGACCCGAGCGCCGGGGAGACGCTGGCCGATCTGGAGAGCACCGGACTGCTGGTCACCCGCGCGGTGCCGCTCGTCCTCGAGACCGAGGAGGCCTACCGGATCCATCCGCTGCTCGCCGAGGTCGTACGCCGCCGGCTGGTCGCCGGAGGAGTCGATGTCATCCGGGCGCGATCGACGGTCGTGCGTGCCGTTCGGGCCGACCGGACGCGCGGCGAGGCGCGGGGCACGCTGCGGCGGCTCGAGGCGGTCGGAGCCCACGAGGAGCTGGCGGTCGTGCTCGACGAGGACGGCGTCAGGACGGCGATGCGCGGTGACGGGGACCGTCTCAGCCCCTTTGCCCGCAACCTCGTCGAGCACGTCGAGACGACCCCGCGAACCTGGTTCGCCCTGGCGATCGAGCACTGGCTCGACGGCAACGTACCCGAGGCCGAGCACTGGCTCGACAGCTGCTTGGCGGTGCCCGCCGGACTTTCGGCCGAGGAGCTCGCCTGCGTCGGGCTGATGCGGGCCCGACTCGGCCTCGAGCCGCTGCGCGCCGCGACCGACAGAGCCGTCGAGGTCGCCCGAGGCAGACACGAAGCCGGCGGCGAGGCCGCCATCCTCCCGCAGCTGCTCACCGAGCTCGGCATCACCCAGAGCTGGCTCGGCGAGCTGCCGGAGGCCGAGCAGAGCCTCACCGCGGCGATCGGGCTGGCCCGCACCTGGGACATGCCGGCGGTCGCGGCCGACGCGTCCAGCCATCTGGCGATGACCGAATACATGCTCGGTCGCGAGGCAGCCTGCGGAGAGATCGCCGAGGAGGCCGACGGCCTGCTCGAACAGGTCGCCGCGGATCACGCGCACAGCCCTCGTAGCGAGTTCACCCGGACCCGGACGGCTCTGGCCGCAGCCCTGGCGCGCACCGCGCGGCTCCCGTGGCTCGAGCTGACGCCCATGCCGGATGTGACCGTCCATCCCGCGGACCTGTGCACCCGGTTCTGGCTGAGGATCCGCGAGGCGCACACCACCATGTCCAGCCACTCGGTCGTACGGGCCCGCCAGCTCCTCGACGAGCCGTTGGGCCTTCCCGGGGCCTTCCGGCTGCCGGACCACCTGCAGGTCGTCCTTCTGCTCAACCAGGCGGCGCTGGCGGGACTGGCGACCGACCGGCGTTCGTTGAGGTCTGCGGAGGCCGAGCTCACCGAACGTGGCATGGTCGGCGAGGCAGCGCTGGTCAAGGCGCTGCGCGCGGACCTGGACGGAAACCGCAGGCTCGCCGCGGACCACTTCCACACCGCCGCCCAGCAGACGACCTGGTCCCAGCCGATGACCCGCGGAGTCGCGCTCGTCGGTCGCGCGGAGCTGCTCAGCGAGCTGGGGGACGCAGAAGCGGCGGCCGCGCATCTCCAGCAGGTCGCGATCGAGACCGAGGTACGCCAGAACGCGATCCCGTTCCTCGGCTGGACACGACAGGGCACGCCCGTCCAGACCATGCTGGGACGCTTCCCCGCGCTCAGGCCGCACGACTGGGTCGGTCGGATCTCGTCCGGCATCGCGGAGGTTCCCAGCCTGACGACCTACTTCGACCAGGGCACCCCCCGACCGAGCGAGACGGTCGACGAGTCGGCCGGGCCGCTCCCCGGCCTGAGCGCCCGGGAGCGGGACGTCCTGCGTGAGCTCGCCCGCGGATCGACGTACGCGGACATCAGCGCCGCGCTCTTCGTCTCCGAGAACACGGTGAAGACCCACGTCAGCAGCCTGTACGCCAAGCTTGGGGCCTCACGGCGCAGTCAGGCGCTGGCGGTGGCGCGGAGCCTGAACCTCATCTGACGACGGGCCCGGCCGAGAACGAGCTCGCTCTCGGCCGGGCCCGCGTCAGCAGCTCAGCTCCTGGCCTCGGCGCGGAGGCGGAAGGCCATCACGATCGCGATGATGCCGACCGCGATCAGCCAGATGCAGGAGACCAGGACGAGCGCACCCAGCGACACCTCAGGGTTGATGAGGAGAACGGCACCGGCGAGGACCGTGATGACCCCGGCGATGATGTCCCACGTACGTCGGCCCTCGGCCGGCCGGAGGATGGCGCCGATGATGTCGACGATGCCTCCGATGACCCACCACACTCCGAGCAGGATGGTGATGATGAGCAGCGTCTGCACCGGGTCGCGCAGGAAGAGCAGGCCGACGACGATCGCCAGCGCCCCCGAGAAGCCCACGACGGCTCGTAGACCGCCCTCCATGGATCTGCCCGCCGCTGCGGCGATGAGGCGGAACACCCCCGACACGATGATCTGGATGGCCACGATCACCGCGAGGACGACGAGCGTCTGCTTCGGCCAGACTGCCAGGATGACGCCGAGCACCGTGGTGACCAGGCCGTAGGCCAGGACCAGGCCCCAGTAGTCCCCGAGGCCCTCGAACACGGACCCAGAGCCCACGTTCGGCGCTTCCCGCTGGGCGCCCGAGCCCTGCGCGCCGGGTCCGGGGATGTCCGAGCCTGGGACGTCGGAGCTCGCCATGTCAGAACTCGTCATGGCCCGATAGCAGCTGCGCGAGCGACCAGATGACGAAGATGTAGAGCGCCAGCATCGCGAGCGACCAGAACGGGTAGTAAGGCATGAACGCGAAGGCGGAGATCGAGCCGATGACCGCGATCACGATGCCGGAGATGCGGGCCCACGTCTGCCCGAGGAGCAAGCCGATGCCGACGGCTATCGCGATCGCCCCCAGCACGATGTGGATCCAGCCCCAGGTGGTGAGATCGAACTGGTAGACGTAGTCGATGCCCTTGACGTAGAGCTTGTCCTCGGCAACGGCGGCGATGCCCGAGAGGATCTGGAAGATGCCTACCGTCGTGAGGATGGTGCCTGCGAAGATCGCGCCGGAGAACGCGAAGGCGCTTTTGACGGGTTCGCTGTGGCCGCCGCTTCGTGGTGTGGTGGTGCTCATGATGGGGTACTCCCTGTGGTCGTGAGCGGTTTCTCGTCGACCGCTTCGTTGGATGACCCAGAAGCTAGGCCGCAGCAGCCCCGGCTGACTCACCCGCAACGGGCGAATCTCCTGTCCCGAAGGCGCGTCGCAGCGCAGCATCCTGACCGGCGGTCAGGTCGGTGAAGATCGGATCGGACGGCAGGCGCCCGCCGAGCACATCCCTGATCGTGTCGACGACCCCCTCCGTGGCCAGCACGAACAGGGCCGAGGTGCCCGGGGTGACGCGGTCCCGCACCCGGTTGATGAAGCCGTCGTCGATGCCGACGGCGCTCAGTACGCCCGAGTACAGCCCGGTCGCGGTGCCCAGCGCCGCGCCGAGCAGAGGGACGAAGAAGATGTAGCCGAGCAGCAGCCCCCAGAAGGACCCGCCCAGCGATCCCCCACCCGCGTCCGCGGGTGCATGCAGCTGGCTCGTCCGCAGCTTCATGGTTCCCGGCGGCCAGGAGAGCGCCGCCGCGTCGTGGACGTCGATGAGGCCCTCGCGAGCCAGCTCCTCCAGCGCGTGCAGAGTCTCCTCGGCACCCTCGGGAGTGTCGAACCTCCACGCGGTCAGCGTTCCGGTCGACATGTTCTCCCCCGCTCCTGGCATCCCTCAGCCGAGCAGCCGCTGTTTGGCGGCCGCGAACTCCGCGTCGTCGAGGATCCCCTGGCTGTGCAGCTCACCCAGCCTCGTCAGCTGCCCGATCAGGTCGTTCTCGGCCGGTGCCGCGGGAGCGGGCGCCGGCTCGACCGGGGGTGGTGCGGCGGGCGGCGGTGCGGCCGGCGGCGGGGCGTACTGCTGTTGCTCGTAGGCCTGTGCCTCCGCCTGCTGCTGGGCCCTGGCCGCCTGCCGGCGGTTGACGGCGTTCGATGTGGCCGTGGCCGTACCGGCGATGACGGCCGTACGTGCGGCGGCACCGATGAGACCGGGCCGGCCGGCGCGTCTACGCAACATGGTGTGTCTTCCTCTCTTAGCGGGCCGCGGATGCGAAGGCGACGTCGACGTCCTCGGGCGGTACGCGCAAGAACAGCTCGACCTCGGCACCGAGGCTCCGGATACGTCTGACGGCCTCCCGCGCCCACACCTGTTCGTAGACGACCGCGAGGCCGGCCCGGCCGGGCTCGAGGGCGGTGGCGAACAGCTCGATGTCGGTGTCGCTGAGCAGGTCGTTGGCGTCGATCTGAAGCCCCGACAGCTCTGGAGGCAGACCCTCCGCGTCCTCCAGGTCGAGCGCCCGGAAGCTGCCGCCGGTGTCTTTGGCCATCAGCACGCAGTCGATGATCCGGATCACTCCGGCCTCGACCGATGGCTGCAGCACCGCCGCGAGGTCGCCGAGCCCGACGTCCTCCGGCATCGAAAGGAACAGAATCTCGACCGGGCCGCGTTCCATCGTGCCTCCCACGTATCGCACGCCTGCCGGGCGGCAGGACACCTCCGACGCTAGGACGCGATGTGCCAGCGCTGATCACCCGCATCGGGTGACCTTGGGCTGCTCACCGAGGCGGTTCGGAGGCGCGTTCGCGCGAGGAGACCGTCGCGGCGTACGTCGGGACGGGTGACTCGAGGCTCACCCCTTCCGGGCGACCCCGGAACGGCAGCGGCGTAGCAGCCTGATCGATCGTGGCCAGACTTCTCGCTCCCTCGTTCACCGGCTACTCGCCGTCGTGGATCAGGTCCGACGTCCTCGCCGGACTCACCGTGTGGGCCGTGCTCGTGCCGGAGTCGTTGGCGTACGCGACGATCGCCGGGGTCCCACCGGTCGTGGGCCTCTACGCGGCCATGCCCGCCTTGGTGCTCTACTGCCTGTTCGGCTCCTCGCGCCACCTGATCGTCGCGCCGATGTCGGCCACCGCAGCGCTCTCGGCCGAGGTCGTCGGGTCCTTCGCGTCCGGTGGGGCCGACCCGACGCCACGCTCGCGGCCATCGTGATCGCCGCGGTGATCGAGCTCGTCGACATCTCCGCACTGAGCCGGCTGTGGCGGGTCCGGAGCGGACAGGTCACCAAGATCTACCAGATCAGCGCCCGCGCCGACTTCGTCGGCGCCGTGGTGGCGCTGCTCGGCGTGCTTCTCTTCGACACCCTTCCCGGACTCGTGATCGGCATCGTCGCCTCGGTCGTCCTGCTCATCGCGCGGACCTCGCGCCCACACATCGCGCCGCTGGCTCCCGTCGACGGGACCGATGGCGAGAGTGCCTCACCGCACCCCGGGCTGTGGGTGGACCAGAGCCGCAACCCGGCGTACGCGGGGATCCCGGGTGTCCTGGTGGTCAGGGTCGAGGCGCCCCTGCTGTTCGTGAACGCCGACTACGTACGCGACCGGGTCCGCGAGCTCGCCACGGACGTGCCGGACCTCCGGCTGGTCGTGCTGGACGGCCGGGCGACACCGTCGATCGACGTCACCGCCACCGCCACCGCCACCGCCACCGCCATGCTGACCCAGCTGCGCGCCGATCTGCACCGTCTCGGCGCGGACCTGGCACTTGCCGGCGGCGTGGGTCAGGTCCGCGACGTCCTGTCCGAGGCCGCCGAGGAAGGTGAACCGCTGGTCTACCCGAGCGTCGAGGCCGCCCTGGCGGCGGCTACTGAAGAGCCGACGTCAGGCGCATGACGTTGTCGACGTACGCCGCCCCACGGCCGCGGCGCGACCACTCCTCGGCAGTGAGCTCGCTCGACTTCTCCCGGTAGTCGTCGAGCACGGTCCGCAGGTCGTCGACCACCTGCTCGCTCTGGAGCAGCACGATGACCTCGTAGTTGAGCGCGAAGGAGCGGTAGTCCATGTTCGAGGAGCCCACGACGGCGACCTTGTCGTCGACCGTGAAGAACTTGGTGTGGAGGACGTAGGGCGCCGGATAGAGCCGGATCCGGACACCGGCGTCGAGGAGGTCGGCGTAGTAGGAGCGCTGCGCGTGGAAGACCATGAACTGGTCGGCCCCCTCGTTCACGAACAGCTCGACCTCGACACCGCTCTGGGCGGCGGTCGTGACGGCGTAGAGAAGCGACTCGTCGGGCACGAAGTAGGGACTGACCAGGCAGATCCGCGACTGCGCGCCGTAGATCAGCGTGTTGAAGAGGCGCAGGTTGTTCTCGGTCACGAAACCGGGACCGCTCGGCACGACCTGGCACGCCACGTTCTCGGCGGCTCGTTGCCTCGGCGCGTCCGTCCGCGGCGTGCGCGGAGACAGCATGTCCCGGATGCTCTCGGAGGTCTCGGCGTACCAGTCCGTCGCGAAGACGATCGCCAGGTCACGCACCGCGGGCCCCTCGACCCGGATCATCAGGTCGACCCACTTCCGCCCGGCGCGATGGTTCTTCGGCTTGTTGTAGCCGGGCTCGATGAGGTTCTGGGAGCCGGCGAACGCCACGGTTCCGTCGACGACGAGGATCTTGCGGTGGTTGCGCAGGTCGGGGCGGCGGAGCTCGCCGGAGAGCGGCCGGATCGGCAGCATCGGCGCCCACTTGATACCCGACTCCTTGAGCCGCGACAGCATGTCCTGGTAGCCGGGGATGCCGCGCGAGCCGAGGTGGTCGAAGAGGAAGCGCACCTCCACGCCACGGTCGACCGCCTCGACCAGCGCGTCGAAGAAGTCGCCGGTGTCCTCGTCCCAGGCCGAGATGTAGAACTCGACGTGCACGAACCACCGCGCGCTGCGTACGGCCTCGGTCATCGCCGCGAACGTCCGTGCGTAGTCGGGATGGACCTCGACCCGGTTGTCCAAGGTCAACGGAAGGGACCCCAGGTGCTCGTTGAGCCGCACGGCGCCCGCCGAGGGACCAGAAGGCGCCGTCCGGGCCGCCGGGTCGTACCTCAGCTCGGCACTGATCCGCTCGTTGACCTGCCGCTGCCACTCGCGGCGCTTGCGGCCGACACTGGTGCTCCCGAAGAGCAGGAAGGCGAGCAGGCCGAACGCCGGTACCGCCAGGATGAGGAACAGCCAGGCCAGGCCCGTCGACGGCTTCCGGCGACGCGGGATGACCCCCAGTGCCACCACACACACCGCGATGTGAGCGACGACGAAGGCGGCGCTGATCAGGCCGGCGATCCAGGTGGACTCTTGCATCAGAACGACCCCATTCCATCGCCGACCATCTTGAAACCGAGCACTCCGAGGAGAACCGTCATGATGACCGCGTTGTTCGCGATCATCCAGGCCTTCATGCCCTCCAGCAGCTGGGCGGCACGCTCACCGGTCGCCAGGTAGATGCCGTACGGCACCAGCACGCCCAGGCTCGCGACGACGGTGAAGACGGCCATCGCCACGACCCGCTCGCCGTTCACCGAGGTCGCCGTCGCGATCGTGCTGCCGGCCGAGACGACGAGCAGCAGGTTCTTGGGGTTGACCGACCCCAGGAGTACGCCGGTGCCGAACGCCTTGAACGCGTTGAACTCGTCCAGCGCCGCCATCCACTTCGGCGTCGGCGCGGACTCCCCCTCCCCCGGCCGAGCCTGCCAGCTGCGTACGGCGAGCAGGAGGAGAAGTGCGCCGAGGACGACCTTGAGCAGCGCTGCCCAGGTCGGGGTGTCGGTGTCTCCGGATCCGGCGGCCCCGACAAGCAGCGCGACGAGGGTGCCGAGCACGAAGATGCCGGCCATCCAGCCGGCGACGAAGGCCGCCCCGTTCGAGCCGGCGTGGCGGCTGACCAGCATGAGGACGAGCGCGACGATCGGCATGGGACTGACGAGCACTCCCAGCGCGATCGGAAGGGACTCGCCGATTGCTTCCCACATGGCCCGACCTCAGCGCAGCCGGTCGCCCGCCGTCCTCACCTGCTCCGGGTGAGAAATGAACGCACCAGCCGCGGGATCTGGGAGATGACCGGATCCTCGACGAGAAGCCGGCCGAGCAGCGCACCGCCTACGACGATGCCGCCGAAGCCGATCAGCCAGGTCGAGAGGGAGAGGATCACGCCCAGCATGCCGAACTGCTCGGCGTTCGACTCGACGTAGGGAGGCATCAACCACGCGGAGCCGCGGCTGTAGAGGACCTGCACGACGCCGGTCAGCACCGCTCCTGGGAGCAGCAGCCATCCTCTGGTGCGTCCGAACAGCAGCAGCCAGCTGCTCCCCCACCAGACGGCGCTCGCACCCAGCATCTGGAGCAGCGGCCGGAGCGGGTTCCCCGGATCGGTGAGCAGCTCGACGACAGCGTTGACCACCGTGAGACAGCCCAGCCAGGCGACGACCCAGAACAGGCAGCGACGGGCTCCCCGCATGCCGCCGACATGCTCCTGCTCCCAGACCCGCTCGAGCATCCGCTGTACGGCGCGGCCGAAGGACGTGGCCGACACGATCGTGACCACCAGGCCCAGCGCCCCGGTCTCGGACCTCACCTGGTCCAGGTTGACCTCGCCCGTCACCTGGGATACGACGTCGTCCCCTACTCCGGTGACCTGCGAGACCTGACTCAGGGCATTCCCGGTGAGGTGGGGAAAGAAGGCCGCCAGCACGACCAGCATGGGCACCATGGCCAGGAGCGCCTGGGCGGCGATCAGCATGCACCGGTCGATGAATTCGATGCGGAGGATCTCGGTGGCGAGGCGCCGCAGCTGAGGGGCGTGCCCGATCAAGGCGTCCACCCGGACTCGCAGGTCAGCCACGTTCACGGGAACAGTGTTCCCCCGGGCTCGACGACCCACCCTCGCCCGTTTCCGGTGACCGCTGCGGGCGTCGGGCCGCTTATGTTGGTCAGACCACCGTCCAGGCCACCTGCTGGAGCCAACGATGAACGGACACATGATCGACGTGATGCGCTCATGACCCGGATCCTCATCCGGGTGGGCTCGTCGGTGTCGGACGACGTCCTCGAGACGTTCCCCCACCTGACCCGGGCCACCCAGCGTGCGACGACCACCCTCGTCGGCGACCTCTCCGACGCCAAGGAGCTGCAGGGCGTGCTGGACCTACTCAACTCCCTGGGGGTCGACGTCATCGAGATCGTCACCATCCCCGAGTAGATCGGCCGGCGCGCTGCCCGCGATGAGCGGCATCAGCCAGCTCCGTGCCGGGTCGGACTCCACGGCGAGGGCGCGTACGAACAGGGTGAGCGGGACCGCCATGACGGCACCGATCGGCCCCATGATCCATGACCAGAAGATCAGTGACAGGAAGGTCAGCGTCGCCGAGAGGCCCACCGCCTCGCCGACGATCTTCGGCTGGATCACCGACTGGATCACGACGTTCAGGAGGCAGTAGACGGCGATGACCGCGAGCATCAGCGAGAGGTCGCCGTCCAGCAGCGCCAGGATGGCCGGTGGCACCAGTCCGATCACGAAGCCGATGTTCGGGATGTAGTTGGTCAGGAACGCGAGGAGTCCCCACAGCAACGGCGCGGGCACCCCCAACAGGTAGAGGGCTAGCGTGTCGAGGGCGGCGACGATCAGACCGAACACCGTCGAGACGACCAGGTAGTGGCGGGTTCCGACGGCGAACGAGGACAACGCGGCCACGAGGTCGGGACGGCGGCGGCCGATCGAGACCAGCTGCCGCGGCAGAGCCGTCGCGTCGATGGCCATGAACATGCACATCGCCAGGATGAAGACGACGGTGGACAGCACCCCGAACATCCCGCCCAGAGCCTCGGACACCAGGGCCAGCAGGCTCGAGAGGTCGAACGACTCGACGATCTTGAGCACCTCGTCCGTGCCGATGCCGACCTTGCTGAGCCAGTCGGTCAGGTCCTCGACGCGCGCCTTGGCGACATCGCCGTAGGTGCCGAGCAAGGTGGCGAAGCGAGCCACCGCGAGCAGCACGCACATGCCGAGACCGACGACCCCGACGATGACCGCGATGATGGAGAGGGCGGTGGCCAGGCCGGACGGGATGCGCTGCTCCAGCCAGGTCCGCGCGGGGTGCACGACGATGGTCAGCACCATCGCGAGGAACAGCGGTCCGAGGATGTTGTTGGCCGCTTGGAGCCCGGCCACGAGGACCACCACCGCCGCGGTTCCCAGCAGGATCGCCAGGATCCTGAACCCCGGAGGCCAGCTCGTGGCCAACTCGTTCTGACCCTGCGTCCTGGGACTCACAGCTCCCATGGTCCAGCTCGCCCGTCACGGCTGTATCGCCCGTTAAGGGTGAGCGAGGCAGCGTTGCCAGACATATCCCCAGCCCGGTATCCGGGCCCTTTGACTCCTTACTTCATGGAAGAACCACTGCTTGGATGATTGCCGATGAAGGCATCTCGGAGATGGGAGAAACGACGGTTTGCGGACGTTAGAAACTGGTTCTCGTGCCTACGTAGCGCCGACGAGGCTTCGCGTTCCGCGAATACAGCCCACGTTCGTCAGCCGGGACCGGTTGACCGAGGACGCGGTCGGGCAGTGCCAGCTCACTCTTGTCTGCGCACCGGCGGGGTACGGGAAGAGCATGCTCGTGGCCGACTGGGCCACCCGCGCCGCGGCCCGCGGGGAGCCGGTCGCCTGGCTCTCGCTGCACGAGCAGGACGACCGGCCGCACGCGTTCTGGTCCGCGCTGATCGAGGCCCTCGTCCTGGCCGGCCCCTCCACGAGAACTGAGCAGCTCGAGGAGTTGAGTCCGCCGTCGCAGGGGACCGAGCCGAGGTTCGTCACCAAGGTCGTCGAGTCTCTCCAGGTTGCCGGTGTGCGGTGGATCGTGCTGGACGACGTCCACCTGCTCCACGACGACGAGGTGCTGCGCGGGCTCGACATCCTCCTCGCCGACCTGCCGCCCGAGGTGGGGCTGGTGATGACGTGCCGGTCCGAGCCGCCGCTCGCGCTCCACCGGCTGCGGCTCGACGGATCGCTCTCGGACGTACGCGGCAAGGACCTGGCCTTCACCGACGTCGAGGCGCTGGAGCTGTTCGCGGCGAGCGACCTACCGATGACGGCCGAGGCGATCTCCCATCTCGTCGGCCTGACCGAGGGCTGGGCCGCCGCCCTGCGCATGGCGGCGGTCGCGGCCAGGGTCGGCGGCGACGATCCGGCCGAGGTCGTCTCGACCTTCGACGGCGATCTCCGCTCGGTGATCGAGTACGTCCTGACCGAGATCGTCCACCGGCTCGACCCGGAGCTGGTCGAGTTCCTCTACGCGACCTGCGCGCCGCACCATCTGTCCATCGACCTGGCCGCCCACCTCTCCGGCAGGCCTGACGCCGGCGCCCTGCTCGACAGCCTGCTCCGCGCGAACGGCCTGCACATGGTCCTGTCCGGCCGACGACGCCCCTCGGCGCGGTGCCGGCCGGCGAACGACTCTCGGAGCCGATGGCCGCAGCGATGCTCGCCGCAGCCATCGTTCAGCGGGCCCTCGCCGGGGGCGACGTGGTCGCGGCACTGCAGGACAGCGCGATCCTCGACGTCGCCATGACGGGTGACAGCGACGTCGACCTCGCCGTCCTCACCCAGCGCGGACCCGCCCGGATGCGCAACCGGGGACTATCTCGGAGCCATCGACGACCTCGAGCGCTCGCTCGTCCTGGCCAGGAGCCGTCGCTACGACCAGGTCGTGCTCGAGACCATGTCCCAGCTGTCCGGGATGACCGGCGCCAGGTGCGACTTCAACGCCGCTCTCGACTGGTCCGGCCAGGCCATCGCGTTCGCCACCCAGCACGGCTGGCGAGACTCGCCGCGACTGGCGTACTCCTACCTCGTGGCCGCCTGGACCGCCTTCCAGACCGGCGACTGCCGGGGACAGCTGCAGTACGCCGAGCTCGGCATGCGAGCGCTGGACGGAGTGAACAACACCGAGGTCGAGCTCGGCGTACGGGGCATGCACGACGGGGAAGGACCGGGTCGCGGCCGCCGAGACGTTCAGGAGGATCTGGCAGACCGCCGACGCCGACCATCTCTCGCCGGCCGGGCTCAGCGCCGCCACCTCCCAGGGGGTCAGGCTGGCCCTCGCGGTCGGCAACGAGGACTGGGCTGCGGAGACCGCGGCCCGGGTCCGCGCTCAGCTGCCGGGCAGCGCCGAGTGCGCGATCCCGGACGCACAGATCCTCGCGGCCGCCGGCCGGACCCGCGAGGCGCTGGCCGAGCTCGAGCCTGTGCTCGACGGGACCCTTCCCGCCCACGCACCGACGACCGTCGTCCGCGCGCAGGTGCTGACCGCGGCCCTGGAGACATCCCTGGGCAACGACGTGCGCGCGTTCGAAGCCCTTCGCAAGGCGCTCGAGTGGGCGGTGCCCAACAACTACCGCCGGCCGTTCATCGACCTGGCGCCGCATCTGGCGCCGCTGCTCTCGAGGAACCGCTCACGGTTCGGACCCGCCGAGGACTTCGTCGCGGCACTGCTCGCCGGACACTCTCGGCAGGACGAGCGCAGGATCGGGGCCATCGGCACGCAGCTGAGCGCGCGCGAGGTCGACGTTCTCCACGACCTACCCTCGCGCCTGACGATCCCCGAGATCGCGGAGGCCGAAGGGGTCAGCGAGAACACCGTGAAGACCCACGTACGCTCGATCTACCAGAAGCTCGGCGTGAACACGCGCTCGGAAGCGGTGCGTGAGGCACGCGAGCGCGGACTGATCCGACCGCGCCTCACCGGATCTCGGGGACGACCGCGCTTCGCGCGACGGCCGATACCAGCGAGCCGATGGCGATCCCGATCACCAGGTTGATCAGCATCGTGACGAGCTTGGCGTCCAGGCCCGCGTCGGAGGTGAACGGCCACAGCGCCGCGATGACGGTGGCCAGGCCGATGATCCACCCGAAGAAGGTGCGGGGCTGCGGAGTGGTCAGCAGGAGCACATGGGCGAGCGCCGTGGCCAGCAGGCCGGCGACCGCTGCCCACAAGGCGTACCACCAGGTCGAGGCGTTTCCCCAGACCCCGTCGCCCTCGGGAGCGAGGACGGGTACGTCGAAGATGCCCCGGGCGATCACGATGCCGACGACCGCGAGCAGTGCGGCCACGACCGCGGCGGCGGCGCCGCCCGCCCAGAGCCGGCCGGCGTTCACCGTGGGCTGCAGGCGTCGGGTGGGAGGTTGGTTCATCGCCATGATCAGTCTCCGTCGTCAGTCGGTTCTGTGGTCTCGGGGGTCTCGGGGGTCTCGGGGGTCTCGGTGCGGAGGATCTCCTCGAGCTCCTCGGCGACCTCGTCGTCCAGCTCGGCGTAGACGAGGGTGGGGTTTCCGTGCTTCATCGCCGCGGCGACCGCTTCCGGGTCCGCGTCGCTGCTCAGCACCACGAGCGCGGACTTGCCCGGCCCGAGCTGGTCAGCGACCTGGGTGAGGACCTCGTCGCCGATGCCGGCCTGCCGCAGACGTTGAACCGCGGCCGCGGACGCCGCCCCCACAACGGCGCCCGCGACCGGGTTGAACACGAGGATCCCGAGAAGGCCACCGACCAACGAGCCCTTGGCTGCAGCGCTCGTCGTACGGTGGCGAAGGTGACCGATCTGCGGCTCCTCCGCTCCTGGGAACCAGGTGAGCGTGATGGCATCGTGCACGGTGAGCGCACCACGCTCCTGCAGGTCCGTGAGCCAGACCTCGGCGTCCGTGGCGCCCATGATCCGGTCGTAGACCCACGCGGTCAGGCTCGCCATGACGTCACTCGGCGAAGACCTCGCGCAGTGCCGCCTCCTGCTCACTGCTGAGGTTGGTGAAGATCAGCTCGCCCTGGTGGCCCTTCATGGCCTCATGCACCTTGTCGATCACCGCGTCGGAGGTCATCAGGAACAGTGCCGAGGTGCCAGGCGTGACCTGGTCGCGCACCCTGTTGATGAAGGCGTCATCGATGCCGACGTCGGTCAGCGACCCGGTCAGGGCGCCGGTCGCCGCACCGACCGCTGCTCCCAGCAGCGGCACGAAGAAGATGAGTCCGAAGAGCATGCCCCAGAAGGTGCCGCTCATCGCCCCCATGGCCCTGGTGCTGGTCAGCTGGCGGGTCTTCGGCTTCTTCTTGCCTTCCTCCCAGCGCACGGTGGCGGCGTCCTCGAGGATGATGAGGTCCTGCCTGACGAGGTCCTCGAGGTTCTTCACAGCCTGGTCTGCGCCATCGGTCGTGTCGTACTTCCATACCGTCAGGGTCGCCATCACTAGTCCTTGCCGTTGTCGACTGCGTTCGTCGCCGACCCTTCCGGCACGGCCGGCGTACAGCATCACCCGAATTCGGTGAACCGCGGGGCCGGAGCGATTCGTAGCGTGCCGTACGTGAGCAGTCGAGGAAGACCATGACAAGGGTCCTGATCAGGGTGAACGGTGAGCTCTCCCAGGAGCTTCAGAAGGCGTTCCCGCAGCTGGCCGTCCAAGCGCACCACGAGGAGTCCACGCTCACCGGAGAGGTGCCCGACCAAGAGGCGCTGCAGGGCGTCCTGCACGCGCTGCGTGCCGATGAGATCGACGTCATCGAGGTCGTCACCATCCCCGACTGACCCTCGAGTCAGGCGAAGATCGCTGCCCAGTCGCGGGCCATGCTGATCACGGTCCAGCCCAGCCGGGCGCCGACCTCGGTGATCGGCTCGGGCTCGGTGAAGGTCTGCGCGGTGCTGACGTAGGAGAACTCGCGCTCGGCGTCGTCGTGGTCGACGAGCAGCGCGAGCGTCGGACCCTCGCCCGCGGCGGCCCACTCCAGCATCTCCCGGTCGCCGCCGGAGTTGCCGACGGCGAGGATCGGGCGCCGGCCCAGCTGGGTCTGGATGTTGGACACCTTGGCCGTGCCTTCGTTGGCGGCGCCGACCAGGCGTCCCGACCGGCTCAGGCGCGGCGGGTCCGGGGCGTAGTCGTACTCGATGAGCGTGCCCACCACCGCCTCGGGCGGCACGCCGTAGAGCTCCTGGCTGATGGCGCGGACGAACTCGGTCCCTCCCCCGGTCACCACGCTCACCGCGAAGTCGCGGCGCCGCAGCTCGGCGATGAGCTCGAGCATCGGTACGTAGGTGCAGGTGCGGTGCGGGCGTCCGAGGGTCGGGTGGTCGGCGCGGGCCATGAACTCGCGGGTCCGCGCGGTGAAGTCCTGGGGAGAGAGGCCCGCGAAGAGGCCGGTGAGCGCCATCGCGATCCGCTCCAGCCCGATGTCGCCGATAGCCTGCTGGTCACCCGAGAGCACGGCCGCGAACTCCGCCTGCTCCTTCACAGACGGGTCGGCCGCCGCGCTGGTGCGCAGCGCGTCGAGGAAGAAGTCGAGCTGTACGTAGGACGGACGCTCGCACCACAGGGTGCCGTCGTTGTCGAAGCACGCCACCCGGTCGGGTGCCGGCACCTCCTCCGCGGCGTCGAGGAAGGCCACGACGGCGTCGCGGGTGGCCCCCGGACACCAGGACGGCAGCAGCTGCTCGGTCACGATGACTCCTTCTGGTGTTGGGTCCCGGGGCGGCGTACGCATCGGAAGCCCTGGTGGCTGGTGCCGGTGTCGACCATCTGCGGGCGGCGTGCCGCGGGCCGATAGCGCAGGCAGTACGTGTCGGCGCACAGGTGCGAGCCGCCCTTGACCACCTTGCGGGCGATCCGGAACTGGGGCTGCGCGGGGTCGAAGCTCTGCTCGGCCTCACCCCCGCGCGGGTTGACGGGCACGCAGCACGGCTTCGCGACCTCGTCAGGGTGTCGGTCGGTCCACCAGTCGCTGGTCCACTCCCACACGTTGCCGGCCATGTCGAAGAGCCCGAAGCCGTTGGCCGGGAAGCTCCCGACCGGGGAGGTGCGGGAGAAGCCGCTCTCGCGGGTGTGCCGCCACGGGAAGTCGGGTCCGTCCCAGGTGTTGGCCATGATCCGGCCCTCCGGGCGCGGCTCGTCGCCCCAGGTGAACGCCGCTCCCTCGAGGCCGCCACGCGCGGCGTACTCCCACTCGGCCTCGGTGGGCAGGTCGGCACCCACCCAGGAGGCGTACGCGACGGCATCTTCCAGCGCGACGTGCACGACCGGATGGTCGGGCCGGCGCTTGACCGAGCTCCCCGGTCCCTCCGGCGCCGACCAGCACGCCCCCGGAGTCCAGGTCCACCACTGGCTGACGTGCCGGAGGTCGACAGGACCGGGGGTCGGGGTGAAGACGAGCGAGCCCGGCTGGAGGTTCTCCGGCGGCGCGTCGGGGAAGTCAGCCGGGGTGACCGGTCGCTCGGCGACGGTGACGTAGCGGGTCTTGCGCACGAACCTCGCGAACTGCTCGTTGGTGACCTGGTGCGCGTCGATCGAGAACGCCCCGACCCGCACGCGGTGGGTCGGGGCCTCCTCCGGATAGTGGTCGTCGGAGCCCATCGTGAAGGTGCCGCCGAGCAGGTCGACGAGCGGCTGTCTGGTCATCGGCTGGCTGGACGTCAACTACTCGGGACCCCGGCCTTGAGCTTCTCGAGCACTTTGTCGACGCTGAAGCTCGCGGGTTCCTGGCGCGCCGGGAACTCGGCGAGCGACGTGATCATCTGGGCGACGTATGCCTGGGCCGGGACCGGGAGCCAGGCGTGGTCCAGGCACCAGTCGTAGTAGGTGTTCGAGGTGATGTCGGCCCGTTCATACGGGTCCGTGCGCAGGTTGAACATCTTCGGGACCCTGAGCTGCGTGTACGGCTCGGCCCACACCCGCAGCGTGCCGGTGGCACGCTGCTCGAGGAAGACCAGCTTCCAGTTGTCGAACCGAAGGGCGGTGAGGTCGCCGTCGTCGGAGACGTAGAAGAAGTGCTTGCGGGGGCTCTCCTCGGCCTCGCCGGTGAAGTAGTCGAGCTGGTTGTGGCCGTCCAGGTGCACCTTGTAGGAGGTTCCCGCGAGCTCGGTGCCCTTCTTGAGGCGATCGGCGACGTCGGTGTCGCCGGCGGCGGCGAGCAGGGTCACGAACCAGTCGTTGTGGCTGACGATGCCGTTACGTACCTCGCCCGCGGGGATGCGACCAGGCCAGCGGACCATGGCCGGCACCCGGTAGGCGCCCTCCCAGTTGGAGTTCTTCTCGTTGCGGAACGGGGTCATGCCGGCGTCGGGCCAGCTGTTCATGTGCGGGCCGTTGTCGGTGGAGTACATGACGATGGTGTTCTCGGCCAGGCCGTTCTCGTCGAGGAAGTCCAGGACCGATCCGACCAGCTCGTCGTGGTCGACCATCGTGTCGTGGTACTCCGACTGCCAGCGTCCGGCCTTGCCCCGGCTGCCGACCTTGATGTGGGTGCGGAAGTGCATATGGGTGGTGTTGAGCCACACGAAGAACGGGGTGTCGCTGGAGCTGGCATCGCTCATGAACCGCAGCGCCTCGGGGACGACCTCGTCGTCGATCGTCTTCATCCGCTCCTTGGTGAGCGGGCCGGTGTCCTCGATGCGCTGGGTGCCGTCGTCGTTGGCCCAGGAGCGGATGACCCCGCGCGGCCCGAACCTCTTGCGGAAGTTCGGGAAGTCCTCCTCCCTGGGATAGTCGTCGAGCTCGGGCTCCTCCTCGGCGTTGAGGTGGTAGAGGTTGCCGAAGAACTCGTCGAAGCCGTGCATGGTCGGCAGGAACTCGTCGCGGTCGCCGAAGTGGTTCTTGCCGAACTGCCCCGTCGCGTAGCCCAGCGACTTCAACGCCGTCGCGATGGTCGGGTCCTCCGCACGCAGACCGATGTCCGCGCCGGGCATGCCGACCTTGGTCAGGCCCGTGCGGTAGGGGTTCTGCCCGGTGATGAACGCCGCGCGCCCTGCC
Organism: Nocardioides sp. NPDC047086; assembly: GCF_040643685.1. NCBI lineage: Bacteria > Bacillati > Actinomycetota > Actinomycetes > Propionibacteriales > Nocardioidaceae > Nocardioides > Nocardioides sp. NPDC047086. Next base: position 78,056 of record NZ_JBEYUV010000009.1, on the reverse strand, counting down.
GTGCAGCTCTGCTCACCGTAGGAGTCGGTGAAGCGGATGCCCTCGGCGGCGATCCGGTCGATGTTCGGCGTGCGATAGCCCATCAGCCCGTCGCTGTAGCAGCTCAGGTTGCTGATGCCGATGTCATCGCCCCAGATGACCAGGATGTTGGGCTTGTCGGACATGAAGAACCTCCTCAGGTATGTGCTCGGAGGCTAGGCAAGTCCGCGCCCGGGCGACCTCCCCCGACTCGGGTGACCTCCTGGACGGGCGGAGACGATGGGGTGGGCCCGTGAAGGCATGGCTGTTCCCGACGATGCGCGGCTATCGCCGTTCGTGGCTGCGCGGTGATGTGCTCGCCGGGCTCGCGACGGGAACCGTCGTGATCCCCCAGGCCATGGCGTACGCCACGATCGCGGGGATGCCTGCCCACGTGGGTCTCTACACGTGCTTGCTGCCCATGGCGGCGTACGCCCTTCTCGGCGGCGCGCACGCGCTGAGCGTCTCGACGACCTCGACCATCTCCGTCCTGGTGGCCAGTTCGCTGGCCGGGCTCTCCGAGCGTGATCCCGACGAGCTCATGCGGGCCGCGTTCACGCTGACCTTCCTGGTCGGCGTCTTCCTGCTGGTCATGCGGCTGGCCAGGCTGGGCGCGCTGGTCGAGAGCATCTCCCCTGCCACCCTGACCGGCATCCGGCTCGGCGTCGGCCTCACCGTCGTCGCCAGTCAGCTGCCGGCCCTGCTCGGCCTGCCGGCGGACCCGGATGCGGAGGGGTTCTTCGCGGAGCTGGTCGCGGTCGCCCGCGATCTCCCTGAGCTCTCGGCGGTGACCGCGGTGGTCGGGGTCAGCGCGATCGTGATTCTCCTGGTGCTCCGGCGGCTGGCACCGGGGGTGCCGGGGCCGCTCGTCGTCGCGGCGGGCATCGTGCTGGTCGCCACGGGCATCGGTGCCCTGGCCGGTGGACTCACCCAGTCTCTGCCGCCGGCGGGTGGATTCTCGCAGTCGGCCGTGAACCTGCGATCAGGCGCCCGCACCCAGCTCTCCGGGCTGGTCACGGTCGGCCTGGCGCTACTCGTCGCGCTCGCGCTGGCGCCTCTGCTCGCCGACCTGCCCCAGACCATCCTCGCCGCCATGGTGCTGGTCGCCGTGGCGGGCCTGCTCGATCCGCGTGAGCTCGCGACGTACGCCGCCGTCGACCGGACAGAGCTCTGGGTCGCTCTGGCCGTCGCCGCCGTCGGTCTGACCGGCGGGATGCTCCTCGGCGTCGCGGTCGGCGTCTGTCTCACCCTGCTGCTGGTCATCCGCGCCGTGAACCAACCGCGGGTGCGCCGGCTCGAGAGTCCGTCAGCGCACGACGAGGTGCTTCCGCTCGTGCTCACCGGCGACCTCTACACCGGCAATGCCCAAGCCACCTACGACGCGGCGCTCGGCTTGATGCAGGCCTCAACCGCCCGGACTGTCACCCTGGACACCTCCGCGCTGACCCGGGTCACCGTCCCGCTGCTCAACACCCTCCGCTCGCTGCGCGAGGACCTGGCCGCCGAAGGGACCGAGCTGGTGCTCCTCGACGTGCCCGACGACGTGCTGGCGATCCTGCGACGAGCACCGTGGTTCGTGGAGGCGGAGCAGGGCGGGTTCGTGGGGTGAGCGGTGGCACCGGACCTGCGCCTGGTCGTTTAGGGTCAGCTCGGGCTCTCGACCGAGCGCTCTCGGGACCCGCCCGAAGGCGGTTCCGACGCGGTCGTCGGCAGGGTGTGCAGATGGGCGGCTGCCGCCGCAGCCGAGTCGTTGAGAGTGCCCCGACCGGCGCGGTGGCGGACGATCACCACGAGGGCGAGCAGGAGGCCGAGGAGGCTGAACACGGCCATCGCCCAGGACGCCGCGGCCAGACCATCGGCAAGGGCGTCCGCGGCGGTATCGCCGTCGCCCTTGTGGTTGGCGATCACGGTCGCGTAGATGGTCGCCGCCAGCGCGGTGGCGACCGCTGCGCCGACGTACCTGGCCATGTTGGAGACGCCGGAGGCCTCCCCGACCTGGTTGGCGTCGACAGAGGCGGTGGCGGCCGAGGAGGAGGGGCCGTTGGACAGGCCCATGCCGACCGCGATGGCGACCAGCGGGAGCAGGAAGGCGACGTACTGCCAGGAGGCGTCGACGAGTCCGATGACCACGAAACCTGCGGTGCAGAGCGCGAACCCCGCGCCGATCGTCTGTCTTCCGCCGAACCGCGCCGCGAGCCGGGGAACCAGCGGTGCGACCACGACGAGCCCGACCGTGCTCGGGAGCGTGGCCAGGCCGGCCTCGAGCGGGGTGAAGCCCAGGGCCGCCGGATCCTGGAAGTACAGGCTGAGCAGGTACATCAACGCGTTGATGGTGCCCGCGCCGATCAGGATGGCGATGGTGGAGCCCACGAGCACCCGGTTGCGCAGGAGGGCGAGGTCGAGCAGCGGGACCTTCACGCGTCGCTCGACCGCCACGAAGGCGACACCGGCCACGATGCAGATGGCGAAGCACAGCAGCGTGGGCGCGGAGATCCAGCCCCAGTCGCCGCTCTTGCTCACGCCCAGGATCAGTGGCATCAAGGTCAGCGCGACCAGCACCGTACCGGCGAAGTCGATGTCCCGAGGTCGGTTCGGGTCCCGCGACTCGCTCACGGTCGCGGCGGTCAGGAGCATGCAGAGGACGGCGATCCCGGCGTCGATCCAGAACAGGCCCTGCCAGCCCGCGGTGTCGACCAGCACACCACCGGCGAGCGGCCCCGCGGCCGCACCGACGGCGGCGGCGGCCCCCCACAGGGAGACCGCACGCAGCCGTGCGTCACCGCTGTTGGCCACCGACAGCAGGCTGAGACCGCAGGCCAGGATCGTCGCTCCGGACGCTCCTTGGATGACCCGTCCGGCGATCACCATGCCGCCGGACCCGGCCAGCGCGATCAGGACGCACGAGGCCACGAACAGGAGCAGCCCGGCCTGGAAGACCCGCTTGCGTCCGAAGACATCGCCCAGCGACCCGGCGGTGATGATCACGGCCGCGCCCATCAGCGAGTAGCCCGTCACCGCCCACTGCAGGGTGCCGGTCGACATCCCGGTGTCCTCGCTGATGGCCGGGAGCAGGATGCTGACCGCCGAGGTGTTCGCGTTGACGACCAGCGTGGAGATGCAGGTGGCGGCGAGAACGCCGCGCGTGCTGCCGGTGTGTTGCGCGACGTCGGTCATCCGAGCTCCTCTCCAACAGGTGATTGTGCTCGCCCCGACGCCACGGCGGGCCCGCTTCGGCTCCTTTACCCCTTTCTGGCGAGGACCTGCGGCCGATGCCGACGTACCGTCCCTCGGAGGAGGACGTCGATGTCGCGGACGGCGGAGCAGCTGGCGATGGACCCGGCGGGGAGGACACCGCTCGAGGTCGCCGAGAGGCTCGGCGTGGATCCGGCTCGTGGGCTGAGCGCGGAGGAGGCGGCCCGCCGGCTGGCCGAGCACGGCCCGAACCGGTTGGCCGAGGGGAAGAAGGAGTCCGGGCTGCAGGCGTTCCTGCGGCAGTACCAGGACTTCATGCAGATCGTGCTGCTGGTCGCCGCCGCGGTGAACCTGGTGGTGACCGGGGATGTCGGGACGTCGCTGGTGCTGGCCGGCCTGACCCTCTTCAACGCCGTGATCGGGCTGCGGCAGGAGGCCAAGGCCGAGGAGAGCGTCGCGGCGCTGGCACAGCTGATGAAGACGGTCGCGCGGGTACGGCGCGACGCCCAGGCCGTGGAGATCGACGCCGCCGATCTCGTGCCCGGCGACGTGGTGCTGGTCGAGGCCGGCAACCGGGTGCCGGCCGACGGCCGGATCACCCTCGCCGCCACTCTCGAGATCGAGGAGGCGGCTCTGACCGGCGAGAGCCTGCCGGTGGGCAAGTCGATCGACCCCGTGCTCGGGGAGGACGTGCCGCTCGGCGACCGGACCTGCATGGCCTACATGAACACCTCGGTGACCCGCGGACGCGGCGAGATCGTGATCACCGCGACCGGGATGGACACCGAGATCGGGCACATCGCCGACCTGCTGGCCAACACCGAGGCGGACAAGACGCCGTTGCAGAAACAGCTCGACGGCCTCTCGAAGATCATCGCCTTCATCGCGGCGGTCGCCCTGGTCTTCGTCGTGGTGCTCGGCCTGGTGCGGGGCGAGTCCTTCGACACCCTGTTCATCACCGGCGTCGCGCTGGCCGTGGCCGCGATCCCGACCGGCCTGCCGGCCGTGGTGACCGCCCTGCTCTCGATGGGCACCCGCGAGATCGCGAGGCGGAACGCGATCGTCAAGCGGCTGCCGGCGGTGGAGACGCTGGGCTCGACGTCCGCGATCTGCTCCGACAAGACCGGCACGCTGACGCTCAACAAGATGACCGCCCGAGAGCTGGTGATCCCGGGCCAGAACGTGTTCACGGTCTCCGGCGAGGGCTACGGCACGGCCGGGGAGATCAAGCACGTCGGCGGGTCCCGGATCGACCTGGATCCCTACCTGCTGCCGATGGTGCTGTGCGCGGACGCGGTGCTCGACGGCGAGAGCCTGATCGGCGACCCGACCGAGGGGGCGCTGATCGTGCTCGGCGCCAAGGGCGGGCTCGACATCGACGCCACCCGGCGCGACTTCCCGCGGATCGCGGAGGTGCCGTTCGACTCCGAGTACAAGTTCATGGCCACCTTCCACGAGATGACGGGAGCCGACGGACGCCCGGTGGTCCGCTGTTACGTCAAGGGCGCACCGGACGTGCTGGTCGCTCGCGGCGGGTTCTACCGCGCCGCAGACGGTGGCCTCGTACCGGTGACCGACGAGAACCGGCACCTCGCCCTGGAGGCCAACGACCGGATGGCCGATTCCGGCGAGCGCGTGATGGTCGTGGCGCAGCGGGACTTCGACCCCTCCGGGTTCGATCCCGCCGCCGACCTGATCGGCCTGGTCAGCGACCTCACCCTGCTCGCGATAGTCGGCATCGTCGACCCGCCGCGCCCGGAGGCGAGGGCCGCGATCGCCGAGTGCCACTCGGCCGGGATCCGGGTACGGATGATCACCGGCGACCACGCCACCACGGCCGCCGCGATCGCGAGGGAGCTCGGCATCGAGGGGCGGGCGCTGACCGGCACCGAGTTCGCGACGATGAGCGATGAGGACCTCTTGGCCCAGCTCGACCGGATCGGGGTCATCGCCCGGGTGGCACCCGAGGACAAGATCCGGCTGGTCCAGCTGCTCAAGCGCTCCGGCAACGTGGTCGCGATGACGGGCGACGGGGTGAACGACGCTCCGGCGCTCAAGGCCGCCGACATCGGCGTGGCCATGGGCATCACCGGCACCGAGGTCTCCAAGGAGGCCGCCGTCATGATCCTCACCGACGACAACTTCGCGACCATCGTCAACGCCGTCTCCTACGGACGTACGCTCTACGACAACCTGGTCAAGTACCTCCGGTTCCAGATGTCCACCCTGGTCGCCTACATCGCGATCTTCCTGACCGCGGGCGTCCTGGACGTCGCCGGCGGCGTCCCCCTGAACCCGTTGCAGATCCTGTGGCTGAACATGGTCATCGACATCCCGATCGCGATCGCGCTCGGCTTCGACCAGGCCACCAAGGGTCTGATGGAGCGCCCGCCACGACCCGTGGCCGCCCCGGTGCTCTCCCGGTCCAACTGGGTCCGGCTGTGCGTACAAGGTGCGATCATGACGATCGGCTCGCTGGTCGCCTACCAGATCGGCGATGACCTCGACGGTGCCGTGGTCGCGGCGACCATGCTCCTCACCACCCTGTCGATCTTCCATGTGGTCGCCGGCCTCATGTCCCGCGACCAGGTCGGCACGCTCTTCGACCGCGACGCGATGCCGGGGCTCGCCCAGCTGCGCCGCTACGGCCTCGCCGTGCTCGCCATCGTCGCAGTCACCACGATCGACCTGCTCGAGCGGATCTTCGGCACCACCGAACTCGACGGGCGGCAGTGGGGCATCTGCATCGCCCTCGCTGCCTCCCTGCTCGTGGTCGAGGAGATCATCAAGCTCGCCCTGCGCCGGCGCGCCGGCTGAAACCTGTCTACGCCCCGAGCGCGGCGACCGCGGTGGCGTACATCGTCGACTTGATCTTGCCGAGCGTCTCGGCGGGCTTGCCCGCGAGCGGGGCGACGCGCGCGATCGCCTGCTCGAGGAGCTCGGCCTCGGGCGCGGTGCCGTCGACGATGCCGGCGGCGAGGGCGTCGGGGCCCGGGAACCGGCGGCCCGTGGTCATCGAGTCGGTCGCCGCCCGCGGGGTGAGCTTGGCCTGGATCAGGGCGGCCATGCCGGGGGTGAACGGGATCTGGATGTCGACCTCGGGGAAGCAGAAGAAGCCGCGGTCCTCGCGCATGATCCGCCAGTCGAAGGCGATCGCCAGCATCGCGCCGGCGCCGAAGGCGTGCCCGTTGATCGCGGTCGCCGTCGGCACCGGAAGGACCAGGAGGCGGGCGAGGAGCGCCTGCACCTTGGCGACGTACGGCTCGAACTGGTCGGCGTTCTGCCCGAGCCAGTCGAGGTCGAGGCCGTTGGAGTAGAACTTGCCGGTCGCGGTCAGGACCAGCGGCGCTGGCGTGGCCACGACCTGGTCGAGGGCCTCGTTCACCGACGTCATCCACTCGGGGCTGAACCGGTTCTCGGTGTCGCCGATGTCGAGGACGTACACGCCCTCCGTCTGGGTCAGGGTCGTCGTCATGGTCGTTCCTTCCGGGGGTCAGCCGCGCGGGGAGCGCAGGCTCTCGAGGCCGTTGTTGAGGAGGTACTGGGTGACGTTGAGGGCGGCGTGCCGGTCGGGGGCCGGCTCCTTGCCCTTGGCCATCCGCCACATCTGGACGCTGTAGCAGGTCAGCTCGGTGAGGCTGTCGAGCATCCGGATCCCGCTGCGTCGCGGGTTGACGACGCTCTCGTCGGCGCGGCCGGCGAGCAGCTGGGCCGGGAAGTCGGGCTGCACCGTGAGCGGCCTGCCGAGGCCGACGAGGTCGACCGCGCCGGACTCGACGGCGTCGACCATGCCTGCGGCCGTACGGAACCCGCCGGTGAGCATCAGCGGGAGCGTCGGGAGCTCGGCGCGGACGCGTTCGGCGTAAGAGAGGAAGTACGCCTCCCGCCGCCGGGTGCTCGCCTTCAGCGACGGGTCCACGCCGAGCATGGCCGCCGAGGTGTAGGTGCCGCCGGAGATCTCGAGCAGGTCCAGGCCCTCCTCGGCGAGCGCGTGGACGACCTCGAGCGACTCCTCCTCGCCGAAGCCGCCCTTCTGGAAGTCGGCGGAGTTGAGCTTGATCGCTACCGGTGTCTGTTGGCCGACTTCCGCACGGATCGCGCGGAGCACCTCGAGCACGAAGCGGCGCCGCTTCTCGGGGGTTCCGCCCCAGTCGTCGGTGCGCTGGTTGGACAGCGGCGAGAGGAACTGGCTGATCAGGTAGCCGTGCGCGCCATGGATCTGTACGCCGTCGAAGCCCGCCCCGGTCACGACCTTCGCCGTGGTGGCGAAGCGGCGGATCAGGTCCTCGATCTCGGCTTCGGTGAGCGCGCGGGGCTCGGCGAAGAGTCCGCCCGTGCCTGGCACAGCAACGGCCGAGGGAGCGACCGGGTGGGCGGTGAGCGTACGCGGCGTCTGCCGGCCCGGGTGGTTGATCTGGACCCACACCTTCGAGCCGCCTGCTTTGGCGATCTGCGCCCACTCGGCGAGGTCGTCGGCGTGGCGATCGTCCTCGACCACGACGTTGCCCGGCTCGCCGATCGCGGTGCGGTCGACCATCACGTTGCCGGTGATCGAGAGCCCGACACCGCTGTTCGCCCAGCGCCGGTAGAGGTTCTTGATCCGGCTTCCCGGGGTGAAGTCGCGACGCCCCAGGCCCTCGCTGAGGGCGGCCTTGGCGAGCCGGTTCGGGATCACGAACCCGTTCGGCAGCTCCAGCGGCTGGGCAAGGATCGACTGGTCTCGGGTCACGGATTTCTCCTCGTTGTGGTCGGTGATGTCTTGGCCGGACGTGGCTCGAGCGGGACGGCGAGGATGGCGCGGACCGCGGCCTCCAGACGGGCGGCGGTCGCCTCGTCGGCCTCGCGGTTCTCGAGGATGCAGCGGCGCAGGATCCCGCCGGGCAGGTCGACGACGCAGACCGCGATGGCCTCCACCGCGACCCGGTCCCCGCGGTCCCACACGCCGCGCGCCAGCGTGATCAGCACCTCGACGAACTTCTCCTGCACGGCGGCCAGCTCGGTCTCGATCTCGGGCGGCAGGTCGGCGGAGAAGAGCTGATCGCGGCGCTGGGCGAAGAACAGCCGAGCGCTGGCCGGGAAGCGGCGTACGAACTCGACGGGAGTCAGCGCCACCGCGACGACCGCGTCCTCCCCGGTCGCCCCCTCCCCCATCGACTCCGCCATCAGGTCTCTGAGCCGGCACCAGGACCGCAGCCACAGCCGCGCCAGCAGCACGTCCTTGGAGCCGAACGCGTGGTAGATCGTCCCGTTCGACGCCCCCGTCGCAGCCGCCAGCGACCGCAGCGTGAGCCCCGAGGGGTCGCCGCTGGTCACGATCTGCTCGGCGACGTCGAGCAGATCGTCGAGCGTGTGGAGCCGCTGCCGGGACATGCGGACAATCTAAATAGAGCGGATGCTCTAGATCAACGATTCTGAGCTGTGTCCGGTGTCACAACGGCAAAGAGCTGCCCGGTTCGGGAGCGGCGCGGCGGCGCTTCGCCGTTCCCTCCGGCTGATGTACTCGAGGTCCTATCGACGAAGACGATCAGCGAGGAGAGCAGGCGTGAGCAAGGACGAATCTTGGGATGGAACAGTCGTCAAGAAGTCACGAGCCCTGCTGGACGGCTCGAACCTCTACCGCCGAGTGAAGATCCGGACCGAGTCCGGCGAAACCCAGAAGGTCCGCGTCGACAAGGCTCTGTGGAAGGAGCTCGAGGTCGGAGACCGCATCGTCAAGGAAGCCGGCCAGGACCCGCACCGCGCCTGAGCTAGATCAACGATTTCAGATGTGCCGATCGTCGCGCCGCACCGAGATGAGGTCGACGCCGAGGTCGCGGATCCGGCCGAGCAGGCCGTGCAGCTCGGACTGGTCCTGGACCCGGCACCGAAGCGTGGTCGTGCCGTCGGGCTCGTGGACGGGCACAGAACAACCGAGCGAGGTGGCCCAGTGTTCGTCCAGATGGGTGGCGAGCCTGACCTCGTAGTCGAGCGGCGCAGACATGGTCACCGCCTCGATCTGCGGATGATCCACTCGGCGACAGTGACGTTGAGGACCCAGCCTGCGGTGATCGACAGCGCGGTGCTGAGCTCGCCGGTGCCGAAGACGGCCTCGCCGACTCCCTGGGTGAAGACCTGGCTGCCGGCGCCGAGAGCGAGAGCGTACGCCCGGATCATCCAGGCTCGATGCGTGGGGATGTCGCGTCGCCGGATGGCGGCGAAGCCGAGGACCAGCGCGGCCCCCATGGCGGTGCTGACCACGATCCGCACCGACCACAGCAGGCCACCGCCGGGCGCGCCGGCGTAGAAGAGGGTCATCCACAGGCCGGAGCCGGCGACCGCGAGACCCGCGACGACGAGGACCCGGCCGGTGCGGCGGTGCCAGGCTGGATGAGCCCGGCGTATCCGGGCAGGGAACTGGAAGGCCCCGGTCACGGCGTAGGTCGCGGCGGCGAGCACGTGGACGATGACCGGTGCCGGCGAGGCGTCGACACGAGGGTTCTGCGGGAGGACGACCGGCCCGCCGGCCAGCTCGAGGAGGCGGAGCGTGCCGGCGACAAGCGGGAAGGCGACCAGCGCGAGCAGGGCCGCCGGGACCGGCCAGGTCCTCATCGCGCACCCGCGGTCTGCGCGCCTTCGGCCGGCCGCGTGGTCACCAGGCGCGCGGAAGCCCATAGGGACAGTCCGAGGCCGATCATCGCGATTCCGTTGGGGAAGGCGAGCAGTCGGTAGAACGCGTCGGGCATCACTGTCAGCAGGGCCGAGACCAGACCACCGACGGCGAGCAGGAGCGTAGCCCAGCGGGCAAGCACGCCGGCGCGGAACAGCGCGATCCCGAACAGCAGCCCGCCGCCGAGGTAGGCGAAGCCCTGGAGCTGGAGGACGACTCCGAGCGCGCCGAGGTCCCCGCTCGGACTGCCGCCGGTGGCCGCGGCGATGAAGTCCTCGACGAAGCCGGGGTCGCTGGCGGTGACATGCGGCAGGACGTACGCCGAGGCCAGGGTCGTGGCGAGGACGAGCAGGTAGCCGGCGCTGATCAGCGTGTAGCCGATCAGGCCGAGGAGGCCGTTGCGGCGGATCTGGCTGAGGTACATGCCGGTGAACCCGGCCAGTGCCAGTGCGCACATCAGCACCTTCAGCGAGCTCCGAACGACGACCTCGGTAGTGGCGATCGAGGTGACGTCGAGGTGCGGGTGGTTGAGCTGTACGCCGATGAAGATCAAGCCCGCGGCGGTCGCGGCGACGCCGGCGGCTCGGGTGAGGCTCTGGGGTGTCGGGGTGGCGCGGTGGGTCATGACGAGCTCCTGTCGCGGGGCCGGGCGAGTTCCCGGCGTTGTTCTACGGACGTTAGGAACCGAGCTGGTGACCGGGCATCACATGATGATGTGACCGGGTTGGTGATTCGCCGGGCGCTCACACGAGGCCGAGGTCGCGGGCGCGTCGTACGGCCCGCGCGCGGGTGGTGACGTCGAGCTTGGTGAAGATGTGCCGGGTGTGGGTGCGCAGAGTGTTGACGGAGACGAACAGTCGACGAGCGATCTCGGGGCCGGTCAGCTCCGTCGCGAGCAGGCTCAGCACCTGCAGCTCTCGGTCGCTGAGGGGCTCGGGGAGTACCTCGGCGGCTGCTTTCGGCCCCTGGGCCTCATTGGTCCGCAGAGCGGCGATCGCGGCCGTGGCCGGCGAGCGGTGCTGCGCGACGGCGAGGAGCGCTGACATCTCCTCCCCCTCGTCGAGGAAGATCCGGACGTACCCGGCGGGCACCCCGGATTCCAGTGCCCTGGTGAGCGGCGGCATCGCCGCGTCCAGGGCACCCTCGGCGTGGTGGGCGAGCGCCTGGAGCATGTCGATCTCGATGAGGCTGCCACCCCTGCCTTGTCGCTCGGCGTCGGGACGGAGACGGCCGAGTAGGTCGAGCGCGGTCGCTGCCCGGCGGGTCGCGATCAGGAGCCGGGCGAAGGTCACCTGGTTGCACTCGTCGAGATAGCCGCCGTCACCGGTGGGGCGGGCCTCTCGAGCCCATCCCTCCGCGAGGTCCAGCCGGCCGCGGACGATGTCGATGCGGGCACGCAGAGCCGGCAACGGGCGGGTCTCCGGGAAGAACCCGGGCAGATAGAGCAGGCGGGCGTGGTCCAGATTGGTGGCGGCTGCCTCGAGGTCCCCCTCGGCGCGGCGGAGCGCGGCCATCGCAACGTACCAACGGTGCCGGTTCTCCGGCATCGAGGCGACTTCGCCGAGCTCTCGCGCGGCACGCAGATGGGCGGTCGCCCCCGTGAGATCGCCACACTCGCAGAGCGCGCCGGCGAGGCCGACGTGCAGATCACCGGTCACGGGGAGCGCGACCTCGGGATGCTCGCGTGCGGTCGCCAGCGCTCGCTCGTAGAGCCGCTCGGCCTCGACGGGACTCCCCTGCGCGAGCGCGAGCTCGGCGAGGACCACCGTCCCGCCGAGCTCGTCGGCGAGGTTGCCGGCGGAGTGGAGGCTGCGCACGGCCTCGGTGAAGGTGTCCCGGGCGGTGTCGATGTCACCCTCGGCCCACGCGGAGAGCGCGAGGAAGCCGGATCCCGCGCCGCGGACGAGATGGTCGTCGGGACCAGCGAGCTCCAGCATGGTCCGCGCCTGGACAGCGACCTCCGGAGGGTCGCCGCGAGCTTGGGCGATCGCGGCACGGTACATCGCGATCGTCATCGGCAGCTGTCTCAGGTCGTCACGTTCGCTCGTCCGGTCGTCAGGCATCTCCGCGAGCACGCGTGCCGCCTCGTCCAGGCGCGCGCCTGCCTCGGCCACGTTGCCCGCGCCGAGCCGGCCCCACGCGGCGGTCACATTGAGCACCGGGCGCTCCCTGACGAGGCCGTCCGGCAGCCCTCGCAGCCACTGGAGAACGAGGCGGTCCTGGCGTCGGCGGGACGCCTCCGGCAGCGCCTGTTCGACCAGGTCCGCGGCGTACTCGAAGTCCTGGGCAGCGACCGCGTGCTGGACCGCGTCCTGCGGGCGCCGATTCATTTCGTGCCAGCGAGCCGCTGCGGCATGAACTGCCCGGGATCGGTGCGGGTCCTCAGCCGCGAGCCGCGCTCGGAGCGCGTCAGCGAAGAGCTGGTGATATCGATACCAACGCCGGTCCTCGTCGAGCGGGACCACGAACAGATTGGCGCTTTCGAGCTCTTCGAGCATCCGGTGCCCGTCCTGCCGGCCGGTCACTGCGTCGCACAACGGCCCAGTCAGCCGGTCCAGGATCGAGGTGTCGAGCAGGAAGCGACGCACCTGCTCGTTCTGCTGGTCCAAGACCTCCTCGACGAGATAGTCGAGCACGAAGCGGTGGGTGCCGGCGAAAAGTTCGACGAATCGGGCCACGTCAGCGCCCGCCCGCAACGCGACCGCCGCAAGCTGGATCCCGGTGACCCACCCTTCGGTGCGCTCGCCCAGCGACGCCACGTGATCCGCACCGATGTCGAGACCCATCACGTCGATGAGGAACGCGTTCGCCTCCTCCTGCGTGAACCGCAGATCGGCCGCCCGGAGCTCGAGCAGCTCGCCACGGGCGCGCAGCCTGGCGATCGGGAGTGGTGGGTCGGCCCGGGTGGTCATCGCGATCGCTGCGTTCGCCGGGAGGTTCTCCAGTAGGAACGTGACCGCGGCATGCACCTCGGCCGACTCGATGACGTGATAGTCGTCCAACGCGATCACGAGCTCCCCTCCGAGCCCGTCGATCGCGTTGACGAGGCTCACCATCCCCGACCCGACCGACGCATGTTCATCGGCCTCCAGGTCGACGGCCACCCGCACCGCCGCGACCAGGCTCTCCAGGAAGGTCCGCGCGTCGCCCTCGCCGACGTTCAGCGACACCCAGGCCACCCGTCGAACCGCTCCCGCCGCACTCCCCTGCCACCGGTTGGCCCACTGCGTCAGCAGCGTCGTCTTGCCGAACCCCGCAGGCGCGGAGACGAGCACGAGCCGGGGCAGCCGCTCCCCTTTCGACGGCATCCGCCCGAGCAGCCGCTCCCGGGCGACGAGCTCCCGCCGCGCCACCGGCAGCCGCAGCCTGGTGTCCAACAGCACCACCGCTTCAGCGTACGAAGCCGCCGCCGCAACGTGACCGGCGCAAGCCACGACCTCCCACATGTCGGGGACAGCGCCTGCGTCTCATCGCACGGCGACGAGGACCCCGATCTTGTCGATGCGGTGCTCGGGGTTGTCGAACTCGTCGGACCAGTAGTTGCCGGCCGCGTGGTCCTCGGGCGTTGCGCAGGTCGACAGCGTGATCATCGCGCGGGTGGGCTGCTCCCCTGGCTTACCGGGGACCGGTGCCCGCTGCGCCCGCAGCGACGCCTCCGACCGGAACGATGTCTCCCGGGTGCCGGTGATGCGATAGACGTACGTCGCCTCCTCGGTGCGCACCGTGACCCGGTCGCCTCGCCGCAGCTCGGGCAGCCTGAGGAACGCCTGCGTGGACGAGAGCCGGTGGGCGGTCACCTGGTAGTTGCCGATCCCACCCGGCCCGGTGCCGCCGCGAGGACCGTACGGGCTGGCCGCGACGCCGCCGTTCTGGATCTCCGTCCCCGGAGCGTCGTCGGTCCAGCCGCGGTAGGGCACGACCTCCAGGTCGCGCACGCCGATCTTCGGGATGGACAGCTCGCCGCGCATCGGTCGGCCGTCGGAGGAGAGCGGTGCCGCTTCGGTGGCGGTCGGCGACGGGGATGTCGTGACCGACGGCGACGCCGTCGGTAGCGGCGTGCTCTTCACCGATGGGGTCTCTGTGGCGCACCCGCCGAGCGCGAGTGCACCGAGGACCGTGGCGACGGCCCGGAACGATGTGAACTTCATGGCGCCGCCTCGGGCGAGCTATTGGTGGGAGATCCACCGTACGACGCAGGTCAGAACAGCCGGTAGAACCGCCAGAACCCGAACTCTTCGATCGGCAGGACCTCGAACCCGCTGAAGCCCGCCGCCTCGCCGTACTCCTTCAGCGTCGATGGCCGCATCACCGTCCCGGTCCCGACGCTCGGCGGCGACGAGAGCCCGTCCGGCAGGCACACGAAGAGACTGAACCCGTACATGATCCGCTCCAGGTCGTCGCCGTCCGGAGCGAAACAGTCCGCCACCGCCTCGTCCATCACCACCAGCGATCCCCCGGGCACGAGCGTCCTCCGCACCGCGCTGAGCACCTCGACCGGCCGAGGCATGTCGTGCACGCACTCGAAGGCGAAGGCCACATCGACCGTCCCCTCCTCGATGGTGGCCGCGTCCTGACACACGAACCGCACCCGATCCTCGACCCCCGCCTCGCGCGCGTTCGCCACGGCCATGTCGACCGACGGCTGGTCGATGTCGATGCCGAGCACGGTGGCCGACGGGTAGGCGCGAGCCAGCGAGATGCTCGACCATCCGCCGCCACAGCCCACGTCGAGGATCCGACACCCTTCCGTGGAGAGTGCCTCATGGACGGCCGGCACGCCGGCCAGCGCCGGCCCGAGCCGTTTCTCGTACCACGGCCGATTGGCATCAGCCTGCGACTCCCGAGCGTCGTCCCCAAGCTCGTCCCAGCTGACTCCCCCACCATTCCGGTACGCCTCCAGCAGCCGAGGCAGCGCCGGCCCCACCGCCCCGAACATCCGCGCGATGGGCACCAGATAGGCCAGGCTCGTCGGATCGGTCATCACCTCCGCCGTACCGGCCGGGATCGCAAAGCGCCGCTCGTCAGGTCCACCGTCGGCCTCAACCACCAACAGCCCCACCACCGCCTGCTGCTCCAGCCACTCCCGTGCGTACCGAACCTGTGTCCTCGTACGCCCCGCCAGCTCGACCGCACTAGCCGGCCCCTCATCCGCCAGCGACCGATACCAACCGAGCCGGTCACCGATGAACACCGAGACGATCTCGACCGTGCCGAGGATCGAGCCGAACAGCCGCTCGGCGACGTCGTCGGCTGTCTGCTGCGATGAATCCATCGATCCACCATCGCCCCGACCCCATTCACCTCGGCAGTCTGGTTCGAGTCGTACTTGGTTTGAGGTACGTACGGTTCTTCGAACTCTGATGCGATGCTCATCTCGCCCGGTGCAGCATCCCTTCAAGGTGGGCCGACCTCCCGCCCAGTTCGCCCCACAACGAAGGTCCCCGTCTGCCGCTCGTTGCAACCGCGCCGGACGCCCAAGCGACCATGCTTGCCGGCGATGGGCGAGCTTGTCCGACGTTCGCTGGCCTGGATGCCGTCTGCTAGCCACGCGTGCCAGCGGCCCGTGCACTGGTGTTGCGACAGTTTCGGACCAGCAGGGTCATCGGACGCCGCCCGAACGATTTATGTTCAGTAGTCGAGCAACCGCGTTGTCATGATCGGCGCACTTGCGGGCACAGCGTAGACACCCTGGCTCAGGAGCGTATATGAAGCACCAGAACTCCTTATGGACGCACAGATGACCTGCCACACTTGTGGGTCAGCACGAAGTTCAGCGAATCACAGACCTGAGGTGACCCGTGACCGGGCAGCGATATCGGATGTTGGTATTCGATCGACCTGTATGGAAAGACTGGGCGTTCTGGCACGGTATTGGTTGGGGAGTCGCTATGTCGCTCTCAACGATCGTTGAGCCGATCGAGGGCTCTACGACCCCGTGGCTCGACGTGCCCGGCATGGGTGTCATGACTTTCTTCATGATCGGATGGCCCGTAGCGGGCGCGCGTCGACTCGTTCGCGAAGTCAGGAAGATGGGACGACGCGGCGCCGAAGCGGCGCCTCCACCACCTACTAAGTCCGATGAGCAGCAGTGGGCGGGGCCCACGCCTGAGGCGCCCCCAGGACCGTCCACACTGCGCGGGATCGTCCCCCCTCCGCCGATGCCCCTTCCCCCGTTACCCCCTCCCCCGCTGCCCCCGCCCTCGACGTCCCCTCCACCAGCACCCCCTCCACCGGTACCCCTGGGCGGGTACCGCGGCGGAGACCGGCGTGAGTCGCCGGCACTGACTCGTGCTCGCAACGATCTCCCCTACCCCGTGGCTCGTGCAGCGCGTGCGGTGCAGACGGCCCAGGATCCGCTTGAGCAGTATCAGTACCTGCTTGACCTGGGAGAAGCGCTCACGCTCACGCTAGGCATGCTTTCAGCTAGTTGGCTGCGCCAATTCGCGCCGGTCGATCCGTCTTTAGAGACCCTGCACCGTGCGTACCGACTTCGCGGCGTCTCACAGGGACACTGGCATGAGGTGGTTAAGGCCGCCGAGAAGAAGATGGCGAAGTCGGAGGCCGGCGTGCCAGGTTTTGTGGACGGTGTCCGAAGTCGCAAGGGCGAACCCGGGGTCGTGGAGGCACTCAAAGAGATCTTGGCCGAGCGGAACAGAGCCGCACATGGCGCTAGGCCACATAACCGTGGCGAGGCCGCGGCACGGAACTCCGACCTCGCACCAATCGCAGAGATTGCAGTAACCCGTGCCGACTTTCTTGCCGATTCTCCTTGGGCCCTGGTGGAGGGGGTGTCGCTGCGCCGGAATGACAAACGGTGGAATGTCCGGGTTCGACGAGCGATGGGTGACCACCCAGACTTCGACGCATTAACTCAAGTTGCTGACCAGCCGCTTGCAAACGACACGTTCTACGTGATGGTCGCCCCAGAGCCGTTGGATCTGACGCCGATGCTGGTGATGCGCTATTGCGATCAATGTCGCCAGCCTGAGGTCTGCCATGCGGACCGAATCGACGAGAAGGCAGGGGTTTCGCTCAAGAGCTTCGCGAGAGGGCATCAAGTATTCGATACTGACCTCGTGCAAGAGGTGGATGCGCTTGTACCGACCAAGCCCGCTGACAAGCGGACCGGATCCTAGTTCAGACTGCCATCTGAAGTTCCTTATACGCCAAGATGCGTGTGCCCTTCAAGGCCGCCATCCGATCGACAGCGACAAACGCGGCATCTAGGCCTGCCCTCGGAGATGTATGTGCTGGTCGAACCGGTGAACAATACGCCGTCGAGCCAGCATTCTTGGCTGTCGCGCGGTGCTGGAGCGGGCTGAACGGGCCGATGCGCTGGATCTCTGGTGTCGGCTGGAACGCGCTTGTCTGGACTCGCAGCGACGGCAGTTCACTGGCGTGGCTGGGCCGAGTCGTGATGAACGGGACCTGCCTCGCGGCGCTCGTGCGGCTGTCCTACGACCCGGGTCGTGAAGCACCGGACCAATGAGTAAAGATCAGTTCGCGGCTGTTTAGACTGCAGTCAGCGCGGTAGGAGTAGGAGAGCACCCCACGATCTCGGAAGGACAGCTCCATGCAAGCCGAAGGCCAGGCACGTCAGGTCATCCCGCCGGTCATGTACCTACCCGCATCACCCGGCGGCGGAGTCGATGGCGAGCCCGCCGAAATCGAGATGCGACGCCTGCTCGACGGTCGAGTCGCACTGCTCGCCTACACCGCGCTGGACCGCCTGGCCGACTGCTGCGGATCCGAGCAGCCCTGGGTTCTCTACAAGACCGACCAGCTCGAGGAGCTCAACAAGGTCAGCCCGTACGACGTCATCGTCATCGACCAGCCTCTGCCCGATGAGTTGCGGCGGGATGCCCAGTGAGCAGGCTACGGATCGACCCTGATGACGGCGAACAGATCGCGACTCTCCACAAGAACGCCGCTTCGGGCATCGAGGAGACCGCATCGAGTTTGCCTGGATCGGTCGACGCGGGGATCGCGTCGGCTCTGATCAGTGACATCCTGGCGCAGCTGACCGAGCAAGCCGATCAGCTTTCGATCGCGAACAAGTCCGTCGGAAACATAGTCAGCAGTGTGGTCAAGGACCTGGACCAGACCGACGAAGAGGCCGCTGGTCCGCTCCGGCGTCTCAAGTCCAGCCTCAACGCCGGCGGCGAGCACCCGAGGAACGGATAGCGATGGCGGGCATCGACACCCACGTACCCGGCAAGCCCGCACAGGTCCGCTCCGCCGCTGACTTCTTGGGCAAAACCCTCAAGTCCGCAGTCGCAGATGCCGGCGAGGACAGTCACCAGGCTCGCTCCAAAGCGCGCGACAGCTGGGAAGGCGAGTCCGGCGAGGCCTATAGCGGTCTGAGTAGCGAACTCGTCAAGGCGGCCGACCACCAGGAAGGGCACCTGCGCGAAGCTGGCCAGAAGTTCGACGCCTATGCCTACAAGCTCGAGGCCGTGCAGAACCGCATGGCAGACCGGCGTACGCGAGCTACCGGCGGAGGCCTGACTCTGTCAGGCGAGACCATTACAGAACCTGCACCCGCAGAATCGCCCGGCGACCTTCCCGCCGGTTCAACAGCCGAGGAATCCGCAGCCTGGGACCAGAAGAACGCCAAGTTCGAGGCACAGAACAAGAAGATCGAGCTCTACAACGAGATCGCCAAAGAGGTCGAGGAAGACAACAAAGACCTTCAGGACTGGGTCGACTCGAACCTCAAGAAGTTCTGGAGCACGGTCGACGGCCCGTCACCCCTGGATGTTGTGATCGCCGCCATCAAGAAGCTGCCGCCTGCGCTGACCGGGATGTACTTCGACACCAACGAGCGCCGGCTGACCCAGTACGCGAACCAAACGCGTGGCGAGGCGGCCCGTCTCCGGCGGGAATCGGCGGAAGCAGTCAGGAACCGTCGATCAGGGCACCCCGGTCGACGAGCCGCAGGCGAAGCCACCGACGTACGGGGCAACCGAGCCGCTGCCCGAGGCCTGGATGCGCTGGGCGAAGGTGCCGAGCGCGTTGCCCGCCGACTTCCGGTGATCGGCACCGTCGCCTCCATCGGATTCGCTGGCGGCGAGATCGCCAACGGCGAGTCGCCGTCGAAGGTGATTGTCGGCGAGGCCGCTGGCATCGCTGGCGGCGCAGCTGGCGCCGCCCTTGTGGTCGGAACCGCCGCCGCCCTTAGTGTCGGCGCGCCTGTCATCGCCGTCGCCGCAGGGGCAGCGATCGTCGGTGTCGGCGTGGGGCTTGCCGCCGAATACGCTTACGAGAACTGGGTCTCAGATGAGACGCGGGCGAAAATTGACGACGGGCTGGAGGCTGTCGGTGATGCGATCACGTTCTGGGACTGACCCGGGCGACCCCTCCCAGGCTCAGGGGAAGTTCTCGCCGCTGCCCGCCATCACATGGCCGCTGATACGGACGCATCTCCTCGCGCTGCTCGTGCTCGGGCTGGCCGGATTCGGGTTCCTTGTCGGCACCTCCGGTTCCTATGCCGGCCGGGTCTCAGCAGTTCTCGCCTGTTTGGCCCTCCTCCAGGGTTACGCGCTGCTGGTCATCGCCACGGTGAGGCGACGGTCCACAGCCTTCGAGGCTGTGACCACAGATGAGGGCATCGTAATCCGCGGCCTACGCACCGTCGCCGTGCTGCTGGTCGCCATGCTGATCTGTGCGGCGGGTTTCCCGATCGCCTTCGCGATCGGTGTCTTCCGCGACGATATGGCACCGGGATCGTCAGGGATGTTCGCGATGTCGCTGATCGTAGAGCTGATTCTGATCCCTGTTGTCGCGATGCTTCTCCTCGGGCGTTTTCGAATGAACAGGCTTGTCCTCACAGGTTCTGCAGTCACGTACGTGGGTTATCGCCACACCCGGACCGCCGAATGGGCCGACTTCGACCGAGTTGAGATTCGCGAGAAGCCGAGGGTAGAGATCGTGCTCAGTGGCAGAGCCGAGGAGTTCTCAGTCCCGTTCGGCCTCCTGGCAGCCGGACCTGTTCCCCTCGCGGAGCACCTCGACGACTTGATACGCAGCCCCAAGAATCGCCCCCTCGATCCGTGATTGGTTCGGCAACGCTGCTGAAGTGCCTCAGTCGTCCTCCATGCCGAACCCGACCTTGAGCCCGACCGGGAAGTGCCTCTCCTGTGGGTGGACGTACCCGCCATGGATCTGCGGTCCACACCGCGCAAGTGCTCGGCGTGCTGACCTGTCGCCGTGGCCCCGAGTGGGAGACTGAGCACGTGTCCTCCAAACCAGCCCCGCACGTACTCGTCCTCTTCGGCGCGACCGGTGACCTGGCCTCGCGGAAACTGTTCCCCGGGCTGTACCGGCTCGCGCTGGCCAAACGGCTGCCCGACCACCTCGCGATCATCGGGAGCGGGCGGCGGTCACCGGGGACCGACGAGGACTTCCGCGGCCACGTGAACCAGGCGCTGAAGGAGTTCGTCGGCGACGTCGACGAGACCGTCGCGGGGCCGCTGCTGGAGCGGATCCGGTTCGTCGCCTCGTCCGCCGAGGACGGCACAGAGTTGGCTGAGGCGGTGCACGAGGCCGAGGATCGGCTCGCGCTGGCGAGCGGGCAGACGGTGGGCGACGTACAGCGGCTGCTCTATCTCTCCGTGCCGCCGCAGGCGGTGGAGCCGATGGTCGGGATGCTGGCGCGTGAGGGGCTGAACGTGCGCAGCCGGCTGGTGGCGGAGAAGCCGTTCGGCACCGACCTCGCCTCCGCGCGCGAGCTCGACTCCGTGCTCAGCGAGGCGTTCGACGAGAAGCAGATCTTCCGGATCGACCACTTCATCGGGAAGGAGGCCGTGCAGAACCTGCTGGCGCTGCGCTTCGCCAACGGGCTCTTCGAGCCCGCGTGGAACCGGCACAGCATCGAGTCGGTGCAGATCGACGTACCGGAGAAGCTCACCGTCACCGGGCGCGGCAGCTTCTACGAGGGCACCGGCTGCCTGCGCGACATGGTCACCACCCACCTGTGCCAGCTGCTCGGGTTCGTGGCGATGGAGGACCCGCACGCGTTCCGCGAGGGCGCGATCCGCGCGGCGAAGGCCGCCGCCTTCGCGGCCGTGCGGCCGCTGGACCCCGAGCGCGTGGTCTTCGGGCAGTACGAGGGCTATCGCGAGGAGCCTGATGTCGCCGAGGACTCCGACGTGGAGACGTACGTCGCGATCGAGTCGTGGATCGACAACGACCGGTGGCGCGGGGTGCCGTTCTACCTGCGCACCGGCAAGGCGCTCGCGGCCGGGCGGCGGACGATCACGATCCGGTTCATCGACCCGCGGCACCGCTGGCTGCAGCCGGCCGATCCCGGTGCGACCGAGCCCAACGAGCTGGTCATCGAGCTCAGCGACGACGCGCGGATCGAGATCGAGGTCCGGGCCAAGCGGCCCGGCCCCGGCATGGCGCTGACCGAGGGCGTCTTCCGCCTCGACCTCGCCTGTGACTCACCGGATGCCGGGCCGCTGGAGGCGTACGAGCGGCTGCTCCTCGACGTGATGAACGGCGACCGGACCCTGTTCACCAGCGCGCGCGAGGTGGAGCGGCTGTGGGAGATCTGCCAGCCGGTCCTCGAGCATCGGCCCGCCGTGGAGAGCTACCCGCAGGGATCGTGGGGCCCGGAGTCGGCGCTCGAGCTGCCGATCGGCGGCTGGCGGCTGGGCCGGACGTCACGGGACCATCCAGCCGAGCACGGGAGTCGACTGTAGGGCGACCAGCACGCACATGAAGGCCAGCATGGCGATGCTCCAGCCGAAGACCTTGCGGAAGATCTCGCCCTCCTTGCCGGCCATGCCGACCGCCGCGGCAGCGATGGCGAGGTTCTGCGGGCTGACCATCTTGCCGAGCACGCCGCCCGAGGAGTTCGAGGCGGCCATCAGCACCTGGTCCAGCCCGGCCTCCTTCGCGGTGGTCACCTGCAGGAGCCCGAAGAGGGCGTTGGAGGAGGTGTCCGAACCGGTCACCGCCACCCCGAGCCAGCCGAGGATCGGCGAGAGGATCGCGAACGCACTGCCGGTGCCGGCCAGCCAGGCACCGATCGAGCCGGTCTGACCGGAGAAGTTCATGACGTACGCCAGGCCGAGCACGGCCATCACGGTGACGATCGCCGTCGCCAGCTGCCGGTAGGTCGCGCCGTACGTCTTCACGACCGCACCGGGCCGGATCCGGAGGCAGATCGCGGTGAGGATGCCCGAGAGCAGGAGCATCGTGCCCGCGGCCGGGAACCAGTCGAACTTGAAGCCACCCTGGGCACCGGCGACGTCCTCGAGCCCCGGGAAGATCACCTTCGGGGTGTAGTCGGTCCCCGAGAGGGTGAACGGCCGGTGGGCCAGCGCGTCCTTGATCGCCGGGATGCTGACGATCACGAAGATCACCACGATGATCGCGTACGGCAAGAAGGCCTTGAAGACCTCTCGGCTGCTGTCGCGCACCTCGCCGGCGCCGCTGCCCGCCGGGACGCCGGAGCCAGACCCCGAGCCGGACGGCGTGCCGGCAGCGGCCCCGACCAGCGACTCGGCGTAGACCTTCTCCCGCGGCTGCCAGACCCGCAGCAGGCCGACGACCACCAGGACGGAGAAGAGTGCGGCGATGATGTCGGCCAGCGGCACGGAGATGTAGTTCGAGGCCACGAACTGCGCGAGGCCGAAGCCGATGCCGCAGACCAGCGCCGGGATCCAGGTCTGCCGCAGACCACGCCTGCCGTCGACGACGAAGACCAGGATGAGCGGCACGAGGACCGCCAGGATCGGGGTCTGGCGGCCCACCATCGCCCCCAGCGTCTCGACGCTGAACCCGGTCTGGTCCGAGAGCGCGTTGATGGGCGAGGCCATCGCGCCGTACGCCACCGGGGCGGTGTTGGCGATCAGTGCGACCGCCGCGGCCTTGACCGGCTTGAACCCCATGGCCATCAGCATCACCACGGTGATCGCAACGGGCGTACCGAATCCGGCCAGCGCCTCCAGCAGCGCGCCGAAGCAGAAGGCGATGATCAGCGCCTGGATCCGCTGGTCGTCGCTGATCCTGCTGAACGCCCGGCGCAGCACATCGAAGTGGCCGGTGTGCACGGTGAGGTTGTAGACGAAGACCGCGTTGATGACGATCCACATGATCGGGAAGAAGCCCGAGAACAACGCGCCCTGGGCGGCGGACAGGATGGCGTCGTCGGCCGGCATCGCGAAGAGGGCGACGGCGACGACCAGGGCGACGACCAGCGAGATGATGCCGGCCTGCCAGGCCTTCATCCTGAGCCCGCCGAGCAGGACGAACATGGTGATCAGTGGCAGGGCGCCGCACAGGGCGCTGAGGACAAGCGATCCGCCGACCTGGTCGGCTACTGGCTCAAACATGGCGACTCCGAGGGTCGTGAGTGTGGGAGATGGGTCGAGCCCCGAGACGTAGGGGTTATGGAGTTGTCGGAGATTCAGAGCGTGCGGCTGCGCAGGACCTCAGGTGAGGAGCCGCTGATCGAGGCGTCGAGCACCTCGATGAGATGGGCCATTCCGAGCTGATGTCCCTGCGCGGTGATCGCCGAGGCGACCTGGAGCAGACAGCCCGGGTTGGCGGTGACGAGCACCTCGGCGCCGGTGGCGACGATGTTGCGCGCCTTGCGCTCGCCCAGCTCGCGGGCGGGCTCGGGGTTGAGGATGTTGTAGATGCCGGCCGAGCCGCAGCAGATCTCGCCCTCGGCGATCTCGCGCAGCTCGATGCCGGGGATGCCTTTCAGCAGCGCCCGCGGCTGGGCGCGTACGCCCTGGGCGTGGGCGAGGTGACAGGCGTCGTGGTAGGCGATGGTGAGGTCGAGCGGGTGACGTTCGGCGACCGGGCCGAGCTCGTCGAGGATCTCGGCGATGTCACGGACCCTGCTCTCGAAGTCCGCGGCCTTGGCGGCGTAGGCGGGATCGTCGGCGAGGAGCCGGGCGTAGTCCTTGAGCGTCGAGCCGCAGCCTGCGGCGTTGATGACGATGTGCTCGACGCCGGCGTCCTCGAACGCGTCGATGATCCGGCGGGCGTACGCCTGGGCCTCCTGCTCACGGCCGTTGTGCACCGAGAGCGCGCCGCAGCAGCCCTGGTCGCGCGGGATGACCACGTCGCAGCCCTCGGCGGCGAGCACCCGTGCGGTCGCGGCGTTGACGCCCGGGAAGAACGCGCCCTGTACGCAGCCGGTGAGCATGCCGACCACCGCACGCCGCTCCCCCGTCGCCGGCACCCGAGCGGGCAGCGGCTCGGCGGAGGTGATGGTCGGGGTGAGCCGTTCCATCGCCGCCAGGTGCGGCGCCATCCGATCGAGCAGGCCGGTGCTGCGCAGGCGACGATCCAGGCCCGTGCGCTGCAACAGCCGAAGCGGGCCGCGCATGGCCCGAAGCCGCTTCGGGTGCGGGAAGATCGCGAAGATCAGGCTCCGCAGCGCCTTCTCCTTGGGCGTACGCACGTGGTTGCGCTCGACCTGGGCGCGGGTCTGCTCGATGAGGGTGTCGTAGCGGACGCCCGAGGGGCAGGCCGTCACACACGACATGCAGCCCAGGCAGTTGTCCCAGTGCTGCACCATCGAGTCCGACATCGGATCGCCCTCGAGACCCTCCTTCATCAAATAGAGCCGCCCTCGTGGGGAGTCCATCTCCTCGCCCCACAGCAGGTAGGTGGGGCAGGTCGGCAGGCAGAAGCCGCAGTGCACGCAGTCGTCGAGGAGCTGCTGGTCGGGCGGGTGCTCCTCGTCGAAGGCACCCAGGTTCCGGATGTCGATGTCGGTCATGGGGCTAGATCCCTCCTACGAAGCGGCCCGGGCTGAGCCGGTGGTCGGGGTCGAACTCGTGCTTGACCCGGCGCATCAGCCCCAGGGCCGGGACCGGCCCCCACAGGTCCAGCTGCTGCTCGAGCGCCGGCGGGGCATCGAGGACCACGGCACTGCCGCCGTGGCGTCCGGTGGTCTCGCGCAGCCTCGCGAGGATCGCCCGGATCTCGGTGATTTCGCGCTCGGCCGGGACGGCGACGTACGCGACACCGACGCCGGCCGAACCACGCAGTCCGAGCTCCCCGGCGGCCTCGAGCACGTCGGCGAGGCCAGAGAGCCGGAAGGTCACCTTGATCCCGAGATGGCTATCGGCGGTGTCGTTCCACGGGTAGCGGCCCCAGCCGGCGGGCGGCTCCGCGCTGGTCTCCGCGCCGGGCAGCAGCGCGCTCAGGACCGCCGCACGTCCCACCACGCCCTCCGGGCGTCCCTCGACCAGGACGTCGACCCGCACCCCGCCGGCGGAGGCGTCCACCTCCAGAGCCGAGGGCACCGTCTGGGAGTGCAGGACCGCCTGGGTGAGCCCGGCGGCGTGCGCGGAGTCGCGCGCGGCGACGCTGACCCAGCGGCGGCTCTGCGGGACCGGATGGAGCCGGAAGGTCGCCTCGGTGACCACCGCGAGGGTGCCGTACGAGCCGACCAGGAGCTTGCCGACGTCGTAGCCGGCGACGTTCTTGACGACCTTGCCGCCGGCTTTGGCGACGACCCCGTCAGCGCGGACCATCGTCACGCCGATGAGCAGATCGCGCATGGTGCCGGCGAGCATCCGCAGCGGGCCGCTGGTGTTGGTCGCCAGGGCGCCGCCGACGGTCGTGCCGGGGACCACCTCGTCCAGCGCGAGGCGCTGGTCGGCCGCGGCGACGTGCTCCTTCAGTTGGGCCAGGGGCGTACCCGCCCCGGCGGTGGCGATCAGGTCACCGGAGGCGTGCTCGCTCACCTGGTCGAGCGCGGAGAGGTCGAGCAGGATGTCGGCCGAGGCGGGTGGGCTGCCCCAGTCGAGCTTGGTGCCGGCCCCGGTCGGGACCACGGACTCCCCAGCGGCCGCCGCGGCGCGCATGATCTCGGCGACCTCGGCGGTGCTCGTCGGGTGTTCGACCCGGCCGGGCGTGACTCCGGAGATGGACCGTGTTGGTCTCGACACGCTCGCTTCGCTCGCGGCTCGACCAGCGAGGGAATCGCTCATCAGAAGACCTCCGCGATGCCGGCCTGCTGCAACGGGTGTGCGCCCTGACGCCTGCCCGGACGCTCTCCGCACAGCCGTGGGGTGGGGAAGATCTTGCCCGGGTTGGAGATCCGGTCCGGGTCGAAGGCGCACCGGACCAGCTGCATGGTGTCGAGGTCGTCGGCTGCGTGCATCTTCGGCATGTGGCCCGCCTTGTCGGCGCCGACGCCGTGCTCGCCGGTGATGGAGCCGCCGTGCTGCAGGCAGAGGTCGAGGATCCCGCGGCTGACCTCCTCGGCGGCATCGCCGGCGCCGGGGACGGCGTCGTCGAAGAGCACGAGCGGATGCAGGTTGCCGTCGCCGGCGTGGAAGACGTTGGCGACGCGCACGCCGGAGCGCTCGGAGAGCTCCGTGATCGCCCGCAGCACCTCGGGCAGGGCGGTGCGCGGGATGACGCCGTCCTGCACGATGTAGTCGGGGCTGATCCGGCCGACGGCGGCGAAGGCCGACTTGCGGCCCTTCCAGATCAGGAACCGCTCCTCGGGGGTCTTCGCCGTGCGGATCTCGAAGGCGCCGGTCTCCTCGCAGAACCGGACCACGTCGGCGTACTCCGCATCCACCTCGGCAGCCGGTCCGTCCAGCTCGATGACCAGCACCGCGCCCGCGCCGTCGGGGTAGTTGCAGCTCACTGCGGCCTCGGCGGCCTCGATCGCGAGCGCGTCCATCATCTCGATCGCCGCCGGTACGATGCCGGCGGCGATGATCGCGGACACCGCCGCGCCGGCGCGGTCGGTGGAGTCGAAGCCCACCAGCAGGGTGACCACCTTCTCCGGCAGCCGCACCAGCCGGACCGTCACCTCGGTGACGATGCCGAGCGTGCCCTCCGACCCGACGACGGCACCGAGCAGGTCGTAGCCGGGGCTGTCGGGAGCGTCCCCGCCGAGACGTACGCGGTCACCGGCGGCAGTCACGAACTCGGCACCGAGCACGTGGTTGGTGGTGAAGCCGTACTTGAGGCAGTGGGCGCCGCCGGAGTTCTCCGCGACGTTGCCACCGATCGAGCAGATCTGCTGGCTCGAGGGGTCCGGCGCGTAGTAGTAGCCCTCCGGGGTCGCGGCGCGGGTCACGTCGAGGTTGATGACGCCGGGCTCTACCACCGCGCGCTGGTCCTCGCGCCGGACCTCCTTGATGGCCCGAAGCCGCGAGGTGACCACCAGGACGCCCTCCGCATGCGGCAGGCTGCCGCCCGAGAGCCCTGTGCCGGAGCCGCGGGCGACGTACGGGATCTGCTCCTCGGCGCAGCACCGCACGATCTCGGCCAGCTGCTCGGCGGTCTCCGGGATCACGACGAGCGCCGGCGTCACCCGATAATGCGCCAGCCCGTCACACTCGTACGTCCGCAGCCGGGCGAGGTCGGTGATCACGCCGTCCTCGGGAAGGAGTGCTCGTGCCGTCGCAGTCAGTCTCTGCAGTGGTGTCATGGCAGGTTCATCCGCTTCTCCAAGATTTCGTATCGTGGAAGCTTCCTTCTACCCAATGGAAGGCTAGAGGAAGAAGGGCCGCAGGTGCAATGGATTCATGTGACTCCGGTCACCAATTTCCGCAGGGGAGGTGACCCCCTACGATGAGCACGATGTCGATGACCAGCTCACCCAGCACCCGCCGCCTCCTGCTCGTCGTCGACGCTCCGTCGTTGCTGCACCGCAACCATCACGCCCGGGCGCACACCCGCATGATCGACCGGGCCGGCCGGCCCGCCTGGGCGCTGCACGGCATGCTGCGGCAGATCCTCGACTCGATCGACGCCTTCGCTCCGGACGCGGTGCTCTTCGGCCTCGACGACCGCACCGCGTCCGTACGCCGCGACGCCTATCCCGACTACAAGGCCGGGCGCGCCGAGAAGGACCCGCTGCTGGTCGAGCAGCTCGAGCGGGCCGGGGCGATGCTCGATGCCCTCGGACTGGCGACCCTCACTCCCCCGGGCCTCGAGGCCGACGACGTCAACGCCTCCGGCGCCGCGTGGGCCGGCCGCAACGGGTGGGACTGCGTCGTGATCACCTCCGATCGCGACGCGTTCGCGCTGATCAGCGAGCACACCAAGGTGCTGCGGCTGATCAACGGCGGGATCAACGGCTCTCCCCTGCTCAACCCCGCCCGGCTCTACTCGATGTACGGCGTGCCGGCCTCTCGCTACCTCGAGTTCGCCGCCCTTCGCGGCGACGCCAGCGACAACCTGCCCGGGGTGAGCGGCATCGGCGAGAAGACCGCCGCCGCGCTCCTCGACCAGGTCGGTCCCATGGACGGCGTCTGGGCCGACATCTCCGACAACCACGGACAGAAGGTGACCGAGGTCCTCGACACGTGGGCAGCCGAGACCGGCGTACGCCGCATCAGCGCGCGCGTGGTCCGCGCCCTCTCCGCCCCCGACGCCCGGGAGCGCTACGACTTCAACCTGCGGATGATGACCTGCCGCGACGACCTCGACCTCCGCCTCACCCCCGACATCCCCGGCACCCCCGGCCTCCTCCCCCTCGACATCGACCGGGTCACCCGCGTCGTCGGGTTCCTCGGGGTCGAGGGGACCACGGCCGTCGCGCAGCGGGTACTGAGCACGAACCCCGCCTCGACGGTCTCGTAGGAGGAGATCCGGCGTACGCCCGCGGCCGTCGCCTCGGAACGGCTACTCGAACCGGGCGAGGTTGCGAGCGGCGGACACAGACGTGCCTGAGAGCGCGGCGTCGAGATCGGCCATCAGGTCCTCGGGGCTCTCGAGGCCGATCGAGAGACGGACGATGTTCGCGGAGGGCTTGGCGTGGGCGGCGACGGGGCGGTGGGTGAGGCCGGCGGGGTGCTGGATGAGCGAGTCGACGCCGCCGAGAGAGACGGCGTGGGTGAAGAGCTGGACCGAGGAGGTGAGGCGGGCTGCTGACTCGTACCCGCCGCGCAGCGCGATCGCGATCATGGCACCGGGGCCGGCCATCTGCTTCCCGACGAGGCCGCGATCGTCCTGGCGGCCGGGGAAGTAGACCTGCTCGACCTCCCGGTGCGACGCCAGCCACGCCGCGATCTCGACGGCCCCCGCCTGCTGGGCGCGGGCGCGGGTGGGCAGGGTGGCGAGGCCGCGGTGGAGGAGGTAGGCACCCAGGGGATGGAGGAGGCCGCCGGTGACGGCGCGGACCTGGCGCAGGCGCGCAGCGGTCTCCTCGTCGCACGCGATCGCGCCGCCTACGACGTCGCCGTGGCCACCGATGTACTTGGTGGCACTGTGCAGCGACATCGCCGCCCCCAGGGTGAGCGGGTTCTGCAGCACCGGGGTGGCGAAGGTGTTGTCCACGAGCACCGGTACGTCACCGGCCGCCGCCACGACGCCCGCGATGTCGACCAGGTCGAGCGTCGGGTTGGCCGGGGTCTCCAGCACCACCAGCGCCGTATCGGCGCGCACGGAAGCGGCGACCTCGTGCTCCGCACAGAACGTCACCTCCACACCGAGCAGGCCGGAGGCGAGCAGGTGGTCGGTGCCGCCGTAGAGCGGACGGACCGCGACGATGTGGCGCTTGCCGCTGAAGGACGTGCTCGCGATGATCGCGGCGGTCATGGCCGCCATCCCCGAGGCGTACGCGACCGACGCGGCCGCCTCCTCGAGCCGCGCCAGCGCCGACTCGAACCGCGCGACGGTGGGGTTCCACAGCCGCTGGTAGACGTACCCACCCTCCGGGTCCGGATGACCGCCGGTCGCCATCGCCTCGTAGGACGCACCGCCACGCTCGATGTCGGGCAGCGGGTTGGTCGAGGAGAGGTCGAGCGGCAGGGCGTGGACACCGAGCATCGCCAGGTCCTCGCGTCCGGCGTGGACGGCGAGCGAGTCGAGGTGGGGGTTCGCAATCGGCATGGCTCGATGCTGGCGGGAACCGCAAGATCAGGCCATATCGATTGCCGAAGATCCCGATGAAGGGCCGATACTGCGATCTTCGAGCAACTCGACCAGTGATCCAGGTGAACCCCGTTGGCGAAAGCACAACCGTCCGCAGCCGCCCTCGACTCCGTCGACCGCCGCATCCTGAGCGAGCTCGGCGACAACCCCGAGCTCACCAACAAGGCCCTCGCATCGCGTCTTGGTCTCGCCGAGTCGACCTGCGCCTACCGGCTTCGGGCCCTGCGCGAGAACGGCGTCATCGTCGGCCGCCGCCTCGACGTCGACGCCCGTTCGCTCGGCTACCCGCTGCAGGCCGTGATCAAGGTCCGGCTCGGCAGCCACAGCAAGGAGCACGTCGAGAAGCTCTACGACGATCTGGCCACGACGCCCGGCGTGATCCAGGCCTTCCACGTCGCCGGCGCCGACGACTTCCACCTCCACGTGGCCGTCGAGAACGCGGAGGCGCTGCGCGACTTCGTCCTGCAGCACGTGACCGTCCATCGCGTCGTACGGCAGACCGAGACGCAGCTCGTCTTCGAGCTCCGCGAGGGGCCGGGTGTGCTGCCGCGCGACCCCGCGTAGCGCTCCCCCGGCTCAGATCCTCGGCGCGGTCACTCGTCCTCCATGCGGAAGCCGACCTTCAGCCCGACCTGGAAGTGCTGGATGCCGTCGTCGTCGACGTGACCGCGGAGCTGGGTGACCTCGAACCAGTCCAGGTGACGCAGCGTCTTTGACGCCCGGCCGACGCCGTTGCGGATCGCCTGCTCGAGCCCCTCGTCGGAGGTGCCGACGATCTCGGTGACGCGGTAGGTGTGTGAAGACATGTCCTGCTCCTTCTCTCGATGGTCGCTCCACCCACCATGGATCCGGGGTCGAGACCGCGCAAGAGGCAGCCTCCGGAGAAACGCGGTTGTCGTACATCGGTGTTCGAATTAGTATCTCGAACACCAATGTACGGTTTGTGCGCTCAGGAGGGCCCCATGACCACCGCCGACGAAGCCATCACCCAGTCCGCCGACCCGCGCCGCTGGCGGCTGCTCGGGTTGCTCGGGCTGGCGCAGTTCATGCTGATCCTGGACGTCACCGTGGTGGCGATCGCACTGCCGCACATGGGCGCCGACCTCGGGCTGGGGCGCGATGCGCTGACCTGGGTGGTGAGTGCGTACACGCTCGCGTTCGGCGGCCTGATGCTGCTCGGCGGGCGAGCTGCCGACCTGTTCGGCCCGAAGCCGGTGGTGCTGGCGGGGCTGACCGTGTTCACCGTGGCCTCCCTGGCCACCGGCCTCGCCACCAGTGCGGAGCTGGCGATCGGCGGGCGGGTCGCGCAGGGGGTCGGGGCGGCGATGCTCTCCCCCGCTGCCCTCTCGATCGCGGTGAGGCTCTTCGACGGCGAGGAGCGCAACCGCGCGCTCGGGATCTGGTCGGCGCTCGGGGCCGGCGGGGCCGCGATCGGCGTACTCCTCGGCGGCGCCCTGACCGCCGGACCGGGCTGGGAGTGGGTGTTCCTGATCAACGTGCCCGTCGGCATCGTCGTGGCGATCCTGCTGGCGCGGCTGCTGCCGCCGCTGCCCGCCTGGGGCGGGGACGTACGTCTCGACCTCGTCGGCGCGCTGATCGTCACCGCCTCCACCGGGCTGCTGATCCTGGGCTTCATCGAGGCCGGTGACGAGGGCTGGGCCTCGATCCGCACCCTGGTCCTCATCGGCGCCGGGATCATCGGGTACGCCGTCCTGGCCGGCTGGCTGCGGCGTACGCGGCACCCGCTGATCGACCCCGGCCTGGTCACGAGGCGACCGGTCCTGTCCGGCACCTTCGTGCTGTTCGTCGCGACCGGGCTGATGGTGGCGGTCTTCTTCCTCGGGACGTTCTACCTGCAGAGTGCCGCCGAGCACGGGCCGCTCGCGACCGGGCTGCTGTTCCTGCCCGTCGCCGCCGCGACCATGGTCGGCGCGCAGCTGGCCGGCCGACTCATCGGCCGCCTCGGCGCGCGCACCCTCGGGATCGCCGGGCTGCTGATCGCCGCCGCCGGGCTGGTCGTACCCGCGATCAGCATGAGCACGCTGTCCACCGTGGTCGCGGTCAGCGTCGCCTCCGCCGGCCTCGGCGTCCTCTTCGTCGTCGCGGCCGCGACCGCGCTGAGCCAGGTCGAGCCGCAGCTCGCGGGCGTGGCCTCCGGCATCCTGAGCACCTTCCACGAGCTCGGCGCCTCACTCGGCGCCGCGGTGATGTCCGGTGTCGCCGCGGCCAGCCTCGTGGACGGCACCACCGACGGCTTCGAGCGGGCGTACCTGGTCGCGGCCGTCATCGCAGCGCTCGCCGCCGTCCTCGCCGGAGCGCTGATCCCAGGTCGACCGGCATCCACCGAGGCGGCCGAGGAGACCGTGTCATGACGACGATCCCCCGCCCGAGATCCCGTGCACGCTCGTTCGCGCTCCACTACCTCCCGATGGTCATCCCGATGGCTGCCTGGATGCGCTTGCGCGGACACGGATCGAGGCCGATCCTCGAGATGTCGGCGGCGATGTACGCCGGCTTCGCGGTGCTCTTCCCGTTCCTCTGGATCGGGGTCATCGACGCCGGCGGCCTGATTCTGCTCGGTCACGTCCTCATGCTGCTCCTCATGCTCGTCGCGATGCTCGCGCGCCCTGGTGAGTACTCCGGGAGCCACGCGCATCATGCCCGTGCCGCGTCCGACCGGGAGCCGGCATGACCGCCCCGACCCCGGAGGTCGTGGTACGCGAGGCCGGCTACCTCGAGCGCCCGGACATCATCGTGCTGCTCGCCGAGATCGGCCGGGAGCCGCTCGGCTACGTCTCGGCCGTACGCCGCCTGCATCTGTGGTCGGGCAGCGACATCATCGCTCTCGACGACCTCTACGTCCGGGCCAGCCAACGCGGCGCCGGTGGCGGCCGGCTGCTGATGACCGCGCTGGCCGAGCGCGCCGGGGGCCTCACGATCACCTGGGGCGTACAACCCGACAACGACGCCGCGATCCGGTTCTACCGCCGCCTCGGCGCCACCGTCCGCGCCAAGGTGGTGTGTGCGTGGAACGGAGAGGCTCGACCGATATCCTGATGCTCGACATCTCGTGGGAGGTTCCGGCCGTGACGACCCTCAAGCGCGCCGACGCACGTAAGAACATCGAGTCGATCATGGACGCGGCGACCGCCTGCCTCGCCCGCGACCCCGACGTCAGCGTCGCCGACATCGCCAAGGCGGCAGGCGTCGGCCGGGTCACGCTCTACGGACACTTCGAGTCCCGGGCGACCCTGGTGACGCAGGTCGTCGAGCGCGCGATCCGGCAGTCGGACGAGGCGCTCGGCGCGGTCGACCTCGGCGGCGACCCGCGAGCCGCTCTCAGCAGGATCCTCGAGGCGTCGTGGCGACTGACCCAGCAGTACGGCGCACTGATCGTCGCCGCCGAGCAGAGCATGCCCCACGAGCAGTTCCAGGCAGTCCACCTCGGGCTGATCGACCGCTGGAAGCCGCTCATGGAGCGAGGTCGCCGCGACGGCAGCTTCCGCGACGACCAGCCGCTCGGGTGGCAGCTGACCCTGCTCCAGAGCGTCCTCCACGCCGCCTCTGGCGCCGTCTACCGCGGCGAGATCGAGGCCGCCGACGCCGCCGGCCTGATCGACGGCACCGTCCAGGCCGCCCTCACCCCTCCCGGCGCCACCCGCGGCTGACCCGCTCACTCCGGGAGGTGGCCGACCGCCGCGCGCTCACCGCCGAAGTAGCTGGCGAGCAGCGTGTCGGCGTTGCGGTCACCTCGTCTCTCCAGGCGAGCTCGGCCCTTCGCGGTGCGACCGAGGACCCGATACCTGACCAGGTTCAGCGGCACCACGTACGCGTGCACCCAGGGCGGCCTCGTCGGCAGGCCGAGCTCGTGCATCGACCGGACCCCGAGGAAGACGGTCAGCATCGAGAGCACCCGCTCCGTCTCGTACCAGCCACGCACCCGCTGCAACGGACCCGGCCAGCCCGGATACCGGCGCTCCCGCTGGACCTCGACCGCGGCCTGCGCCAGCTGCGGTCCGGCCTCGGAGATCTCCGCCTGGGAGAGCAGCACGTGGTAGTTGATCCGGTGCCGCTCCCACTCGTCGTCGACGAGGAAGTCCTCGTCGACCCCCATCAGCCAGCCGACGTACTTCCACAGATGCATCAGCGCCCGTGCGTCCCGCTTGGAGACCGGCACGCCCAGCGCCCGGGACCCGATGATGAGCACCCCGTCGAACAGGCCCAGCGTGGCCGCCTGGTCGGCCTGGTTGATCGGCAGCCCCCACCTGTCGGTGTCCCACCGCTTCTCGAACCCGGCGTTGACCAGCGCATGCATGGCGCGTACGTGGACGGTGAGCCGCCACGCCTCCCCAGATGGTGAGCCCGGCTCGGGTGGCCGAAGCGCATCAGGCCGACGCAGACTCACCGCCCAGTGCTGGGTCTCGGCCAGTCGCCGACGGGTGGTGCTGCCGGTCAGGCCACCGGTGGCGACGAGCAGGTCCGGCGGGCCGCCGAACCGGTAGCCGCTGATGAGCGAGAGCTGCAGGAGCACGTCGGCCGCGTTCTGACCCAGTCGTGTGAACACGCGGCCGCCCTCCTCGACGAGGTCCCAGTCGACCCAGTCCGGGGTCGCCTCGACCTGCGCGAAGAACTCGGCGAGCGCCGCGGGCGGGGCATCGACCGCCGCGACACCGTTCTCCAGTGCCGTACGCAGCTGGGTCATCGTGACCTTGCCAGGGGTCCCGGCTCGCATCCGGATCGCCTCCGCCAGCCGCGCACCGGCCTCGTCCCGCTCGCCGAACGCCCGCCCGATCCGTTCCATCAGCTCCTCGTCGACCTCCTCGATGCGCCCCAGGAGGCGCAACGGCCGGCCGAGACGGCGGCTGCGCGCCTCGCCTTCGCGAAAACGGGTGGGGAAGCCGGTGGGTTGGGTGCCCTGCTGCGCGAGTGTGGTCATACCTCCAGCGTGATGCGAGCGGGAACTCGCTTTCAATTCGCGTTCTGCCTAATGTTGAGGCGTGCGCAAGACACCCACCCAGGCCCGCTCGAAGGCGACGGTCGAGCGCATCCTGGCGGCCGGGCGCCAGGTGCTGGTCAAGGACGGCTACGAGAGGTTCTCGACGAACCGGGTCGCGGCCGCCGCCGGGATCAGCCCCGGCTCGCTCTACCAGTACTTCTCCGACAAGGCCTCGATCCTCGACATCGTGATCAGCCGCTACTGGGAGGACGTCTCCGAGCGCACCGCCTCGGCCCTGGCGCTCCAGACGAGCAGCACCGGGACGCCGGCGATCCGGTCGGTCGCCGACGCGCTCCTCGCCGGGCTGGAGCAGGATCCGACCCTCCTGCGTGTCCTGATCGAAGAGCTTCCCGCCTCCCGCAACCGGGACCGTCACGCCGCGCTCGTCACCCGCGTACGCGACCTCACCGCCGCCTATCTGCACGCCGGGGCGGTCGTGAAGACCCGCCCCGACGCGCAGCTCACCGCGTGGGTGCTGGTGGTGGCGATGGAGAACATCGCGCTGCGCTGGGTGCTCGACCGGCCGCCCTACCCGCGCGAGGCCGTGCTGGAGGAGATGGTCGCGCTCACCGCGGGCTACCTTCAGGTCAGCGGCGTTCGGTGAGGTGGATGGCGACGGAGTCACCGGCGGACTTGCCGAGGGCATCACGGAGATCGGCCTTGAGCGGGAGCTTGTGGGTGCCGTCGCCGAGGGCCATGAAGGACGCCTCGAACGGGAGGTCGTCGATCGTCCCGGAGACCTTGACCAGACCCCGGGTGCCGAAGAAGTCGGCGGTCCAGTCGGTGACCACGTAGGTCCAGCCGCCCTTCGCCTCACTCTGGGTCAAGGTCGCGGTGAAGGTCTTGTCGAGCGGGGTGCTCATGACGCCTGCTCGGCTGTCTGCTCGAGGATCACGAAGCGGTTGCCATCGGGGTCGTCGAAGGTGAACATCGGCGGTACGCCCGGCCAGAGCAGGAGCTCGCCGACGCTCACCCCGCGGGAGCTGAGCGCGTCGCGCTCGGCGGCGGCGTCGGGGACGTTGAACCGGATCCCGGTCTCGGTGACCTCCCCTGCCGGGCGGTCTCCGGCGACGAGGGCGAGGGAGACGTCGGCGCCGGCCGGCGCGACCTCGATCCAGCGGGTCGGACCGTCGACGTCGAGTCGTACGACGAAGCCCAAGGTGTCTCGGTAGAAGGCGATGGCCTCGTCCTGGTCGGCGATGGTGATGCCGACGGTGCGGATATCGGTGATGGTGCTCATCGGGGTTCCTCTCGGTCGATGAGGTCGATGCAGGATCAGCTGGGGCCGTACATCTGCGATCCCGGGGTGGTCAGGGTCTCCCCCGTCTCCAGCCAGGTCTTGAGGCCGGACAGGATCATGGGCCAGCCGCCGTAGAGCTCCGGGGGCGCGTCGCCGCGCAGCTGGTCGTGGGTGACGGTGAGGCGGCAGGAGTCGCCGACCGGCTCGATCTCCCAGGTCACGCGCGTGGTGCCCTGCTCCTCGGCGGCTTCGGACCACAGCGTGCGCATCGACTGCACGAGCCGTGTCGGCGGCTCCACGACGATGTTCTCGCCCTCCGCGAGCGGCCCGTCGGCGCTCGGGTGCACCATCGTGAAGCCGGATCCCGGAGTCCAGTCGGAGTGGACGCCGACGCCGAAGTGGTACTTCGCGCGGATCTGCGGGTCGGTGATCGCCTCCCACAGTCGCTCCGGCGTGGTGCGGACGTAGATCTCGAAGACTTTCTCCATCGTGCGCTCCAGGTCTCGTTTCAGCCCGGCGAGGCCACTCGCCCAGATCTCGGTGTACTTCGTCACCCAGCGGTCATGGATCTCGCGGATGGGTACGACGTTGAGGAAGTGGTGCTTCTCGCGTCCCCGGCGCGCGACGACCACCAGGCCGGCGTCCTCCAGGATCGCCAGATGCTTGGCCACCGCCGGGCGGGTCATGGCATGGCGGCTGACCAGCGAGGAGAGGGTCTGCCCGTCCTCCTGCAGGAGTGCGTCGAGCAGCGCCCGCCGAGTCGGGTCACCAAGGGCTCGAAACACCTGTTCCACACGGCCACAATAGGAAACCATCTGGTTTCATGTCAAGGAACGAGAACAGGCAGCTGACCGACCACGGGCAGCGGTCAGGAATCCTCCGGCCGATACAGCGCGGTCATCCTGCCCGTCGGGTCCAGACGCGCGAGCAGGGCGTCGCCGAGGTCGGTCAGCTGCCGGACCTGCTCGGCACTCAGCCCGTCGAACACATTGCCGCGTACGTTCGCGACATGGCCAGGCGCGGCTGCGACGACGGCGTCCCAGCCGGCCGCGGTGAGCCGGGCGTTCGTCGCGCGGGCGTCCTCCGGGCACGGGAACCTCTCCACGAGGTCCCGCTCCTCGAGCCGCCGGACCACATGAGACAGCCGCGCCAGGGTCGAGTTGGTCCGGTGCGCCAGGGCGGTCATCCGCAGCGTCCGGTCCTCCGCCTCGGAGAGCATCGCCAGGACGAAGTACTCGAAGTGGCTCAGCCCGGCGTCGCGACGCAGCTGAGAGTCGAGCACCCCGGGCAGCAGCTCCACGATCGCGATCAGGCGCAGCCAGGCGGCCATCTCGTCGTCATCCAGCCAGACATCGTCCACAGGCCCATTCTAGCCCGTCAGCTTGTCGCTACAACCAAAAACTTGACGCTACAACCTTTCCGTGAGACTTTTGTTGTAGCGACAACCTTTAATCCTGAGGAGTACGACATGACAGACATCTCGATCATCGGCACCGGCAACATGGGCCAGGCCATCGCGGCGGTCGCCGCGCGGGGCGGACACTCCGTCCAGCTGCTCGGGAAGGCCGACGCCGCCACCCCCGCGACCGGCGACGTCGTGGTGCTCGCCGTCCCCTACCCCGCGCTCGGCGAGATCCTCTCGCAGCGCGGCGCCGACCTGGCCGGCAAGATCGTCGTCGACATCACCAACCCGGTGAACTTCGAGACCTTCGACTCCCTCACCGTCCCCGCCGACAGCTCCGCCACCGCGGAGATCGCCGCGGCGCTCCCGGACTCCCGCGTACTGAAGGCGTTCAACACCACCTTCGCCGCGACCCTGTCCTCCGGCACCGTCGGTGACCTGACGACGGCCGTCCAGATCGCCGGCGACGACGCCGAGGCCAAGGCGACGCTGGCCGAGGTCGTCACCTCCGCCGGCCTGCGGGCCGTCGACGCGGGCGCGCTCAAGCGAGCGCGCGAGCTCGAGGCACTCGGCTTCCTGCAGATCTCCCTGGCCGCAGCCGAGCAGGTCTCCTGGACCGGCGGCTTCGGCGTCGTCGCCTGAGCGCCCTCACGAAGGAGTCCACGATGAACGTCAACCCGGTACGTCTCAACCACGCCGTCCTGTTCGTCGCCGATCTCGAACGCAGCATCGCCTTCTACGAGGCTGCCTTCGGGATGACGGTCATGGCTCGCGAGCCCCGCGCGAACGCGGCGTTCCTGCGACTGCGTGAGTCCGGCAATCACCACGACCTCGGGCTGTTCGGGGTCGGCGCCCAGCCGCCGCGACCGCGCGGATCGATCGGCCTCTACCACCTCGCCTGGCAGGTCGACACCATCGACGAGCTGGAGCAGGCACGGATGACGCTGGCCGAGCTCGGCGCCTTCACCGGAGAGTCCAGCCACGGGGCCACCAAGAGCGTCTACGGCGCCGACCCCGACGGCAACGAGTTCGAGGTGATGTGGATGCTGCCGCGCGCCGAGTGGGGCGACTTCGAGAACGCCGCTCCCGTCGACCGGCTCGACCTGGCCAAGGACGTCGCCCGCTGGAGCGGGGTCCGTACGGCCGCCGAGCTGAGCCCGACGGAGGAGCGATGAGCACCCCGGTGCACATCGCGAGCCACGGCAGCACCGATCCCGAGGCTCCCCTGGTCGTCTTGCTGCACGGCCGCGGCTCGCACGAGCACGAGATCATCGAGCTGGCCAGGCACCTTCCCGAGGGTCCGGCCTATGTGGCCGTGCGGGCCCCGATCGCCGAGGGCGGCGGGTACGCCTGGTTCGCCAACCGCGGGATCGGCCGCCCTGTCGCCGCCTCCCTGGCCGAGACCATGAGCTGGTTCCGGGAGTGGCTCGACGGCATCGCCCCGAACGGCCGGCCGGTCGTCCTCGTCGGCTTCAGCGGCGGTGCCGCGTTCGCCGGCGGGCTGGCCCTGCAGGAGCCCGGACGCTTCGCCGGCGTCGCTGTCCTCTACGGCACGCTCCCCTTCGACGCCGGCGTGCCGGTCGAGGCCGACCGCCTGGCCGGTCTGCCGGTCCTGGTCGCCCACGGCGACACCGACCAGGTGATCCCCCGCGAGCTGCTGGATCGCACCTCGAGCTACCTGCTCGAGGAGTCGGGCGCCCCGACCGTGGCGCACCGCGACCCCGGCGGTCACGGCATCACCGCGGCCGCGCTCGGCGAGCTCGCATCGTGGGTCGCCGCCCGCGTACCTCACGCCTGAACACCCCCTGCACAACGAGAGAAGGAACACCATGAAGCTCGGCCGATCGCTCCCTGCTCCCGCCACCGACCTGGGTCTGCTCGCCGCCCGGCTCCTCGTCGGCACCGTCCTGATCGCCCACGGCTGGCAGAAGTTCGCCAGCTACACCCTCGACGGGACCGCGCAGTCCTTCGAGGCGATGGGCGTGCCGGCAGCCCAGGCAGCCGCGACCTTCGCCGCCCTCGTGGAGCTCGCCGGAGGCGCGCTGCTCCTGCTGGGTCTGCTCACGCCGGTGGCCGCGGCCCTGGTCGTCGTGGACATGATCGGTGCGTTCTGGTTCGCCCACCGCGGGGCCGGCGTGTTCGTCGACCAGGGCGGCTGGGAGCTGGTCGCGGTCGTCTCTGCCGTCGTCATCGCCCTCGCCGTGGCCGGCCCCGGCCGCGTCAGCATCGACCACGCCATCGGCGGGAGGGCCCGGGCCACGGCCTGAGGATCACTCGCCGACCACCACCGCCGCGCCTCCGCGTACGCGCACTCGTCGCGACGCGGAGGCGCGGCGGATCCAGTGACGGTCGTGCGTGACCGTGACGACGGCGCCCGGGTAGGCCTCGAGCGCGTCCTCGAGCTGTTCGACGAGCTCGGGGTCGAGATGGTTGGTCGGCTCGTCCAGCAGCAGTACGTCACCGGGGTCTGCCAGCGCGACGGCGAGGTCGAGGCGGCGACGCTGCCCGACCGAGAGCGCCCGCACCTGACGACCCAGCTCCTCCTCGCGCAGGAGCCCGAACCGGCGCAGCCGCTCGGCGGCGTCGTCGCGGTCGATCCCCACGGCGCGAGCGAACACCCCGACCACCGATCCCGCCGGTGGCACCGCGACATCCTGCCGCAGCCACGAGATCCGCAGTCCGGGCGCTCGCTCGACGGCACCCGCATCCGGGACGAGGTCGCCCACCAGCAGCCTCAGCAACGTCGTCTTGCCGGCGCCGTTGGGTCCGGTGACCAGCCACCGGTCCCCGGCGCACGCCAGCGCCGAGCCGTCGAGGTCGTTCGTCGGCTCGTCGAGCAGCAGCACCTCGGCGTTGGACGAGAGCGCGACGGCGAGGGCGAGACGTGCTCGCTCTCCTCCGGAGAGACTCGCGACGGAACGCCCCCGGTCGAGGCCGCCGAGGCCGAGCTGGTCGAGTGCGGCGTCGACGCGGCGGTCGACGCCGTAGCCGTCGCGCGCCTCATAGGTGTCGACGAGGTCGCCGAGCTCCTCGAGGAGCGCAGGCTGCTCGGCCTCGTCGGCGACGGCGAGGCGCTCCGAGCAACGCCGCATCCGTGCCTCGAGCGCACGAAAGTCCGCGAGCAGGAGGTCGACGGCGTCCCGTACGGTCGCACCGGCCGGGAACCTCGGCTCCTGGGCGGCGTACGCGATGCCGCCGGGGACGACGACACGGGTCTCCCCCGCGACCGGCGTGACGGCACCGGCGAGCAGGTCGAGCAGCGTCGACTTTCCGGCGCCGTTGTCGCCGATGACAGCGAGGCGGTCGGTCGGGCCGACGGCGAGGTCGACACGGTCGAGGACGATCCGCTCGGCGAAGCGGACCGTGGCCGAGCGCAGCTCACAGGTGCGGTGGCTGCGTACGAGGGAACTGAGGGAAGCAGAC
The DNA here is from genome assembly GCF_040643685.1 of Nocardioides sp. NPDC047086. Classification (NCBI taxonomy): domain Bacteria; kingdom Bacillati; phylum Actinomycetota; class Actinomycetes; order Propionibacteriales; family Nocardioidaceae; genus Nocardioides; species Nocardioides sp. NPDC047086. Next base: position 37,264 of record NZ_JBEYUV010000009.1, on the reverse strand, counting down.
GGGAACATGAGGACTCCTCTGCGGCGGGCGAGCCGCCACGGCGATACGCACCCACCGGATGCGGGATCGGAAACGGACCTCGAGCGCGCCGGTCCGACGACGCGATCGCTCAGGACCCGCTGCGGAGAAACCTCGACGCAGCGTCCCGATCGTTTTACTTCAGAGTTCCCATCGCCAGGAACGATAGCGGGCCGAGCAGCCCGCGCGCGATCGAATTAGCGTCGATGCGAAACGGCTGAAAGCGTTCGACACACGATCGCGGTCGTGACAGGTTCCGTCCATGCACCTCAGAGACGGTTCGGTCAGCGATCTCCCCGACGCCATGAGGCTGCTGGACGCGGCCGTCGCCTGGCTCGCCTCGCAGGGTCGCACCGGGCAGTGGGGCACGGAGCCGTTCTCCGCCGTCGAGGCTCGGGTCGCACAGATCCGGCAGATGCTCTCCGAGCGCATCGCCCGCATCGCCGAGGAGGACGGCGAGGTCGTCGGGCTCTGCGTCCTGGCCGACGAGCCGCTGCCGTACGTCGATCCAGCACCGATCCCCGAGCTCTACCTGCAGCTGCTCGTCACCGACAGGGAGCAGCGCGGGTCGGGCATCGGCGCCACGCTGGTCGACGACGCCATCGAGATCGCCCGGCAGCGTGGCGTGAAGCAGCTGAGGCTCGACTGCTACGCAGGGGACGACGAGGCGCTCATCGGCGTCTATGAGCGGTTCGGGTTCACGCTCGAGGGACGGTTCACGGTCGACACCGGGCAGACCGAGCCCTGGCCCGGCGCGGTGCTCCGGATGGAGATCTGAGGGTCATCACCGGGCCGCCCCTCGCCGCCGGCGTTTGTAGACTGCGCGAAGCCGGCGCGTCGAGAGGGGGTGGCTGCGATGTCCGAGATCAGTGCCTGGTTGGCGGCGTTCGCCGACGACCAGCGCCGGCCCGAGGAGGTGACCCGCTGGGCCACCTCCACCGCCGACGCGATCCTGGCCGACGGCGAGGTCGAGCTGGCTGATCTCAGGCCGCTGTTCCTGGAGGCCGTCGAACAGCACTGGTACGCCTTCCTCGACCGCATCACGCTGCCGGAGGCCCAGTTCGAGCTGGTCCCATCCGCACGCGCCATGGCACTCGAGGCCGCCCGCCGCCATCTCGGTCTCCCCCTGCTGCTCAAGATCTACCAGCGCGCCCAGGAGGAGAGCTGGGACTTCGCGGTCCGAGTGGTTCGGCAGGCGCCCAGCGACCTCGACCACGAGGCTCTGCTCGTCTGGTTCTGGACGAAGGCGACGGCGTGGTTCGGGTCCTCGGTCGAGCAGTCGGTGCTGATCCACCAGGCCGAGACGAACCGCATCCGGCAACGTGGCGACGCGCGTCGTTTCGAGGTGGTCTCGGAGGCGCTGGAGACCCGCAGCGTCTCCCCCGCCGAGCTGTCCGCGGCGCTGGCCGGCCATCCGGTCAACATTCCGAGCCACGTGGCCCTGGTCGCGCATGCGCTCACCGCCGACTCCATCGAGCAGCTGGAGCCGGCCCTCGCCGCGGTGACCCGCCGCGCGGGCCATGCCCGGTCGGTGCTGGTCCGCCCCGGCGGCAGGGACATGTGGGCCTGGGTGGCGCTGGGCGACCTGCCGGACAGCGTGACCGACACCGGGATCGACCCGACCGCCGTCCGCGTGACGATGGGCGTCGGGGGAAGTGGTCTCGATGGTTTCGTCGCCGCGCACCTGGACGCGCGGGCGGCTCAGCGGGTCGCGCTGGCGCCCGGGCGCCAGGAACCGGTGACGGCCTACGACGACGTGGCCTCCCTGGTCCTCGTCTCGCACGACCCGGCCGCCGCCGAGCGGTTCACCCGGACGACGCTGCGCGGGCTGGCCGACCCGTCCCAGAGCCGGCTTCGCGAGACCGTACGCGAGGTGCTCACCTCGGCCGAGACGGCCGACAGGCTCGCCGAACGGCTCGGCGTCCACAAGAACACCATCCGATACCGCGTGGCCCAGGCCGAGCGGCTCCTCGGGCGCCCGTTGCGGGAGCGGGCCGGCGATCTGCTGCTGGCGCTCGACTACCACGACGCCTTCCTGATCACCTCGACTGTCAAAACGCACAGTAATTCGTGATCGATTCGGCCTGATCGGCCAAAGACTCCTGCGGCTGTTACGTCCATTCTGACAATGGAAGGTAACCGGCATCACAGGAGGCAAGATGACACTCGACGCCAGTGGCACCGTCGACAGGGGCTCCACCGAGCGGTGGCGGGACAGGAAGCGCTATCTGTGGCTCCTCGGCCTCGTGGTCCCCTCCTTCGCCTTCATCGCCGTGGGTGGCTACGTCCTGACCGGTTGGGGGGTGTTCCTGTGGACGGGACCCATCGTCGTCCTCGGCATCGTCCCCTTCATCGACTTCGCGGCCGGCCTGGACCGCTCCAACCCGCCCGACGACATCATCGAGGAGCTCGAGGAGGACCGGTACTACCGCTACATCACCTTCGCCTTCCTGCCGATCCAGTACGCCGGGTTCGCCTTCGCGATGTACCTGATCGCGACCCAGGACTGGCCGCTGGTGCACAAGATCGGACTGGCCCTCACCATCGGCTTCATCGGCGGCATCGGCATCAACACCGCCCACGAGCTCGGCCACAAGAAGGAGAGCCACGAGCGCTGGCTGTCCAAGATCGCGCTCGCCCAGAGCTTCTACGGACACTTCTACATCGAGCACAACCGCGGCCACCACGTACGGGTCGCAACGCCTGAGGACCCGGCCTCCTCCCGGATGGGCGAGAGCCTCTACGGGTTCTGGTTCCGCACGGTCTTCGGCTCGCTCAAGAGCGCCTGGGGCCTGGAGGCCAAGCGTTACCGGCGCAAGGGCACCCACCCGTTCCACCTCGGCAACGACGTCCTCAACGCCTGGCTGATGAGCGTGGCCCTGTGGGCCGGCATGACGCTGTGGCTGGGCGTCGGGATCCTGCCGTACCTCGTTCTCCAGGCCGTCATCGGGTTCTCCCTGCTCGAGGTCGTCAACTACCTGGAGCACTACGGGATGCTGCGCCAGAAGACCACCTCCGGGCGCTACGAGCGGGTGCTGCCGATGCACTCGTGGAACTCCAACAACATCGCCACCAACGTGCTGCTCTACCACCTGCAGCGGCACAGCGACCACCACGCCAACCCGACCCGGCGCTACCAGACCCTGCGTGACTACCGGGAGTCCCCGACCCTGCCGACCGGCTACGCCGGGATGATCGTGCTGGCCCTGGTCCCGCCGCTGTGGCGCCGGGTGATGGACAAGCGCGTGGTCGCGCACTTCGACGGCGACGTACGCCTGGCCAACGTGCGCCCCGGCCGGCTCGACAAGCTGCTCGCCACCTTCCCGCCGCCCGCCGCCCCGGCGATCGGCGAGCCCGAGGAGATCGCCGACGTGACCCGGCAGACCTTCGACGACGAGGTCGCCGCGGGCCGGTGCCCGGGCTGCGGCTACGTCTACGACGTCGCGGCCGGCAACGAGCTGGAGGGCTTCGCCGCCGGAACCGCCTGGCAAGACATCCCCGACGACTGGTGCTGCCCGGACTGCGGCGTACGCGAGAAGGTCGATTTCATCCCACTGAAGGAGTCCGTGCTGTGAGTGCGATCGAAGCTGACAAGACGATCTGCGAGGGCATCGGCATGTGCGAGACCCAGGCCGACACCTACTTCCAGATCGGCGACGACGGCCTCGTCGAGGTCCTCACCCACGAGGTGCCCGACCCGGATCGCGGGTACGTCAAGGCAGCCGTCGACTCCTGCCCGGTCTCCGCGCTTCGCCTCCTCGGCTGAGCGCGCCCATCGAGTCGGAGGCAGAGCGATGTCATCACTGCTGGTCGTCGGCGCGGGCCTGGCCGGGCTCCGCGCCGTCGAAGGCGCGCGTCAAGCCGGCTGGGCCGGACCGATCACGATCGTCGGCGACGAGCCACATCCGCCCTATGACCGCCCGCCGCTGTCGAAGGCGACGCTCTTCGCCGAGGAGCAGCCCGGTGTGCCGGTGCTCCGCTCGAGCGAGGTGATCGAGGACCTGCGGGTACGCCACCTCGCGGGGGTGCGGGTCGACGGCCTCGACACCGAGCGGCGGACGGTGAGCACCAGCGCCGGGAAGCTCGGCTACGACGCGCTCGTGATCGCCACCGGCAGCACCGCGACGACCCTGCCGGGCCTGACCGGGCTCCCGGGCGTGCACGTGCTCCGTCGCTACGACGACGCCCTGGCCGTACGCGAGTCGCTGACCCGCGCGCGGCACGTGGTGATCGTCGGGGCCGGGTTCATCGGCTCCGAGATCGCCTCGGCCGCCCGCGCCCGCGGCATCGAGGTCACCATCGTCGAGGCGAGCGAGCGCCCGTTGGCGCGCGCGGTCGGCCCGCGCGCGGCCGGACAGCTGATGCGGCTGCATGCCGACGCCGGCGTCAGGCTCCTCACCGGAACGACCGTCTCCGGCGTACGCACCTGCGACGACGGTGTCGAGAAGGTCGAGCTGAGCAACGGTGACGTGCTGGTGGCCGACGCCGTGGTCCTGGGCATCGGCGCCCGTCCGGCGACGGCATGGCTCGCCGGCAGCGGGGTCGCGCTGGACGACCGCACCGGCGGGGTTCTCTGCGACCATCGGCTCGCCACCAGCGCGCCCGGGGTCTGGGCCGCGGGCGACGTCGCGTGCGTCGACGGCGAGCGCGGCGAGCACTGGACCGGTGCGGGCGAGCAGGGGCGGGTGGCCGGAGCCAACGCCGCCGGCGCGGACGAGGTCTTCGCCTCCGTCCCGTTCGCCTGGTCGACGTGGCACGGCCGCCGGATCCAGGTCGTCGGCGAGACCACGGCGGCCGAGGAGGAGGAGCGCGATGCCGGGTTCATCCTCTATCGGCGAGACGGCGTCGAGGTGGGCGCGGTCGGCATCGACAGCCCCGGCCCGATCGCCCGGCTCCGCCGCTCCCTGGCGGCTCGACGCTGAGCGTTGCTCACACCGCGGTCGCCGGAGGTGAGATGTCGGCATGGGACAGAGCCGAGGGGACCACGGCGATGACACTGTGCGCGTGGTCCAGGAGGTGCCAGGCCACACCTCCGCCTGTGCCGACCACGACCATGTGCATGGTCCGGGACTGCTCCGCGAGCGCGTGCGCGAGGCTTCCTGCCTCGATGCGCACGCGGGGATGCAGGTCCGGATAGCGCTCCTGCAGTCCGGCCACGGACTCCGCAGCCAGCAGCCGGTCCGCCTCGCGACGCTCGGCCCCATGGACGCGGTAGCAGTACAGCACCGTGACGGGCAGGTTCCGTTGGGCGGCCTGGGCGAAGCCGAACTCCAGGGCAGGAGCCGATTCACCGGTCCCGTCGATGCCGACGAGCACGCCACGGCCCACGCCTCCCTCACCCGGACGCAGCACGACCACCGGACACCGTGCGTCCTTGACGGTGGACCTGCTGACCGAGCCGAGGATCCGGCTCCGGATCGGCCCTCTCCCCCGGGATCCGAGCACGAGCAGCGACGCGTGCCTGGAGGCGGCGTCCAGCGCACGGGCCGCGGACCCGGTCTCCAGCTCGACGCTCACTGCCGGACGTCGGTGACCGAGGAACCCCGAGGCTCGGGAGAGCTTGTCCAGACGCCGATCGGCGTGGGCTCTCGCCTGCTCCAGCACGCTCGCCCCGTAATCCTGATCGGGCTCCGAGGGCGCACCTGCTCTGAACCCGGGCGGGGTGTCGAGCGTCGAGGCGGGCACCACATGGAACAGACCCACGTCCCGCCCGTCCCGGAACGCCTGCTCGGCCGCCCAGGCCACGCTCTCGGCCGCTGCCGGCCAGCTCTCGACGCCGACCACGACGGCGCCGTCGGGGATGATGGCTTCGTACGTCATCTCGACTCCTTGACACGACTCGGTTCAGGTAACGGCGCTGAGGTGCCGGCGAGGGCCCCGGCTCAGACCGGCACGACGCGCCGGCCGGTGATCTGGACCGGCGTGATGCAGACGTACAGCGTCCGCCGGCCGTCGGCCCACGGCTCCGGTTTGAGGTCGTGGGCGCTGAGCCAGACACCGTCGACGAACTCCGCGGTCCCGCGCGCCAGGACGCTCCAGCCCGAGGACGTGTAGGCGTCGAACTCGTCGACCTGGTACGAGACCGGGCCGGTGCCGACGTGATCCGCGATGGCCGTACGCGGGGCGGTCCGGAACACGATCCGCTCCCCGACCATGACGTGGTTGACCGGTAGGACCATCGGCCCCTCCGAGTCACCGAAGGCGACCCGACCGACCTCGCTGCGCTCCAGCAGCTCCAGGCACTCGTCGCGGTCGATCGTGGTCAGGTGTCCCGGGAACCAGCGCGCGGCCAGATACATCCTCTGCTCCTTCGTCACCGTCGTCCGGAACCGGCCGGCTCGTCGGCCGTCGTGCCGTGACCTTCGAAGGCCTCGGCGGCCCCGGCGTCCCCCTCGAACGCCGGGGCCACGTGTGTGTCGATCTCGACCGGACAGCTGCTCTCCCGCAGCACCGCCCGGGAGGTGCCGCCCAGCTGTCCCAGGCCGAGGAGGTGCCGGCCCCGGCCCAGGATCAGCAGCCCGGCGTGCCGGGACGCCTCCACCAGGGCGTACGCCGCCTGGGCGTGCACCACCTCGACCCGGGCGTCCACCCGGGCTGTCGACGGGCCCGAGGTGCTCCGGGCGAGCTCGAGGGCCGCGGTGAGCTCACGCTCGGCCCGGTCGACCCACGCCTGCTCCTCGCTCCCGACGGCCAGATAGTCCTGGTACGCACCGAAGGTGTGCCAGGCGTGCAGGAGCCGTAGCCGGGCCCCGCGCGCAGCAGCGACCTCGAGCCCGCGGCGTACGAGGGCGACGGAGCTGGCGGCCTCCTGGACCCCGACGACGACGTTTCGGCGTGCGTCGTCCGCCGGCCAGCCGGAGGGGACGACGACCATCGGCACGGCCGAGTGGGCCGCGATCGGGCCGAGGACCGATGAGGTGATGATCCGGTCGAACAGGCGGCGTCGCTGGTCACCGAGCACGAGCAGGCGCGCCTTGGCCGCCTGCTGGACCAGCACCGCCGCCGGGCGGCCGAGCAGCAGGTAGGTGCTCACCACCGCGCCGCTGTCCGCGACCGCGTCCTCCGCCTCGGCGAGGATCGCTCGTCCCAGCTTCCCCATCCTCGAATCGGGGTCCGTGGGCGCCGGCGGCCAGGTCGGCAGCGGGGGTGCGTAGGGGTCGACCACATAGACGAGGTGCAGCGCGATGCCGGCCCGGGCGGCCTCCGTGGCGGCATAGCGGGCAGCGGTCAGCCCGGCCTCGGTGCCGTCGACCCCTGCCAGGATCCGGTCCCTGCTCTCGCTCATGACTCCAAGACTCGGCGGGCGGGAGGATCTCTCGACAGGGACCGTCGGCCCGAACCGAGGGCCTTTGGTCGGTCCCTGCTCAGCCCAACCCGTGATGCCCCGGGGCGAGCAGGACCTTCGCGTCGCCGACGGCCAGCTCGGCGACAGCCTCCCCCCGCGGTCAGTCCCGTCATCAGGTCGTCGACGAAACTGGAGGCGTCGGTGCCCCCGAGGTGGAAGAAGCGCAGATAGCGACCGCGGTCGGAGAGGCCGTCATGCAGCGCGACCAGCGCGTCGCGGTCGTTCCCGTCGACGTCCCGCACACGGACGATGGTGCCGTCGCGCAGCAGTACGTCCTCGGCCACGGCTCAGCCCTCCGCGGCCAGGACGGTCCGGGTGACGGCGATGACCGAGGTACGCAGGTGGCTCATGATCCGGTCGTCATCGCAGCCATCCGTGGTGCCCGGGCAGCGTGGTCGCCGATCCTGGTGCGGAGATCGAGGTCATGGTTCCTCCAACGCTCTGGCCGGGCCGTCGTGGACGTACGCCTTCAGCCAACGCCGCCGATCCCGTCGCGGCGAGGGAACGGGGTCCGCCCGGGGCGGGCCCTTCGTCCCCGGCGCCTCAGGACGTCGGCCTCCACGGATGCCCGCCGCCCGGTTCGCCGTGGCCAACCGCCCGGTAGGGGCCTGGTGCGTGACCAGCCCCTACCGGGCGTCTTCCCCGGGGCCGGCCCACACCCCCTGTGGTCGGCTCCCGGAGGCTCTTCGGCCGGTCTCCCTAGCCCGTCATCGCAACACTCCGAATCGCAGCTCTCCCGGCACCGGCTCAACCATCTCGGTCGACGGCGTCGGACTGACAGGGCACGACGGCGACCGGAACCTCGCCGTTGTGGATGACCTCGCGGGCGACCGGTCCCATGCCCCAGGTGCCACGCGCGTCATGGCGTCGTCCGAGCACGATCAGCTGAGCACCGACCGACCGGTCCAGGATGATGCCGGCGGCGTGGCCGCGGTCTCGCTCGATCGTGACCTGGACCCGCGGATACTCCTCACGCAACGGTTTGATCGCCGCCTCGAGATCCATGCTGCTGCGTTCCTGCCCGTCGCGCACGAGCGGTGCGTTGACGGTCGGGTCCCAGACGAGCACGGGATGCAGGTTGACCGAGTGCATCACCACCAGCTCGACCCGGTCGCGGCGGGCCTGCTCGAACGCGGCGCGCAGCACCGGCTCGTGGAGACTGTCCGGGTCCACGCCGACGACGATCGGCTCCCCCAGGTGGTCCGCAGGGCTCCACCCGGGCGGCACGACCACCGCCGTGCCGAGAGCCCGCCCGGCGACCCTCATCGCCGTCGATCCGACCAGGAACCGGGGAGAGCCACCGAGGCCGCGTTTGCCGACGACCAGCAGATCGTCCACGTCCGAGTAGCCGAGCAGGGCCGGCACCGGATGGTCGAACTCGATCAGCGACACCGCCCGGACGCCCGCATGTGCTGCTTCGACCTGACGCTCGATCTCCCCCAGCACCGACCAGAGACGCCCGTCGACGGCGCCGTCCTGGTGTCGCACCGGGTGCCGTACCGCGCCGATCGGCACGAGCGGCCGGCCGGAGGCAGCCGCTTCCGCGATCGCATAGGACACCGCGGCTCGGTTCGGCTCGGAGCCGTCCACGCCGACCACGACCCTCGGTTCCAGCGGCGGCAACGGACGGGTCGGTAGACCCACGGGCTCCTCACCAACAGTGGTCTGCCAGCCAGGACTCGAGGACGCGGTCATAGGTCCCTCCATGCGAGATCGCGTGATTGCTCCAGTGGTCTCCAGCGAATCCCGCCCGAGCGCACCGGGCCAGGGACGTAGGTCGGGCAGGTCAGGCCCAAGGTCCTCAGGACCGAGGCTCCGTGCGCGCCTCGTCACTGCCTGGCGTGGTGCCCCGGAGGTAGCGGTCCGGTCCGCCTGCCGCCCTGGCACCGGAGCGGAACCACGCCTCCAGTCCCTGCGCGTCGCGCCGCCCGAGCTCGTCGAGAAGCACCACGCGGATCTCGACCGCGCGCAGCTTCGCGCTCAGGTCCGTGGCCCGGTCGAGGGCGACGTAGCTGGATCGCCAGGCCATGCACAGGTCTGTGTCGGTCAGCTCGTCGGTCACCGCCAAGATGGCCTCGACCGGATCGATGACCTCGGGTCCGATGGCTTCGGCCACGGCCTCTGCCGCAGCTCCTGCCGCCGTCCCAGCGTGCGAGCTTCGCCTGCCGAGCCGGTGGCGGTTCTTCCGCGGTGCTTCGGCGCGCGGCGGCCAGCCGAGCCACCCCGACTCCAAGGCAGCCGCGAGCCCGGCGGCCATCACCAGCAGCATGCTGGCCCAGCCGAGCGTGAGGACGAGCCCTGCGGCGGCCAGCGCCACGCTCGGCCACAGCACGCTCCTACCGAGCAGGACCGGCCACCGGATCGACGCCTTCTCGGGCCCGAGGCACATCAGCATCGTGAAGGTGACGAAGCTCCCGCCCGCCCACCACCCGATCGTCATGGGCACCGACCACGCCATGAGCGCTACCACGCCGCAACCGACCACCACGCCTGCCACAGCGGCCCACACCCAACGCCTCATGAGGTCACTTTCCCGGCAGGCCGGGGCCGGGCGGAGGGGCCACGATTCCTCCCGATCCGGGACCAAGGCCCCAAGACCGGTGTCGTTGGCCACTCTCCACGTCAGTCCGCGATCACCGCTCCCGCTCTCGGAAAGCCCCGACGGCGGTGGGGAGGGTAGGGAAGAGGTGATCCTCACCGATCCTGTCCAGGATGCCGGACGGAGCCAGCGAGTCACGCAGATCCTGCTTGATCCTCGCGATCGCCAGGACGATGCCCCGCTCGCTCAGCGCCGCCCGGAGGGTCTCCAGCGCGTCGACCGCGGTGACGTCGACCTCGGTGTTCGCCTCGGCGTTCAGCAGGAACCACTCCACCGGCCGTTCGGCGGCGTCGACCGCCTCGAGCGCGCGGGTGCGGAAGTCCTCGGCGTTGGCGAAGAAGAGCGGCGAGTCGTAGCGGTAGACGAGCAGGCCGGGCACCTCCTCGGCGTCGGGGTAGTCGTCCACGTCGTGCATCCCCGCCAGCCCCGGGACGTGGCCGAGGACCGCCTCGTGCGGGGTGCGCGACCCGGCGAAGCAGGTCGAACACCGATAGTCCGACCGCGATCAGTACGCCCCACATCACGCCGGCGGCGAGCACGGCCACCGTCGTGACCAGAGCTAGGACGAGCTCGCTGCGCCGGAACCGGGCGAAGCGACGCAGCTCGCCCACCTCGACCAGCTTGGTGGCGGCGTAGACCACCACGGCGCCCAGCGCGGCCTCGGGGAAGGCCTCCAGGACCGGCGCCAGGAGCAGCACCGCGGCGACCGTGGTGGCCGCAGCGACGTACGAGGTCACCTGCGTACGCCCGCCCACGGCGTGACCGATGGCGGTCCTGCTCCCGCTGCTGCTGACCGGGAACCCGTGCACGAGCGCCGAGCCGAGGTTGGCACCACCCAGGGCGAGCAGCTCCCGCCGCGCGTCGACCCGTTCGCCTCGGCGGGCGAAGGCGCGACCGGTGAGGATGTTGTCGGTGTAGCCCACGAAGGCGACGCCGAGCGCCGGGCCGAACATCGAGCTGGGAGACGACCATGAGCACCGCGATCCCCGCCATGTAGCCGACCAGGACCGGCCGTGAGAAGAGCTCGGCCAGCACCGAGACCCGCAGGAACCACCCCGGCGAGCAGATCGAGCCACAGCCAGCGCCGCTCGTAGCCGCGTGCCCACGGCGGCATCAGGCGGCGTACGTCCATGGCAGAACTGTCCCACTAGTCGCCGGCCACCGGCCGCCGGCCGCGATCAGCCCAGCGGAACCGACCACTCCACCAAGGTCCCCTTCGGGTCCGCCGGCTCCACGGTGCACCTCCCGCCGTGGACCTCGGCTCGATGGCGCATGTTCGCCAGACCGCTCTCCACCGCGTCCTCGGGAATGCCTTGTCCGTCGTCGCGCACACGAAGCACGAGGTCGTCGGCGGCCGAGAGCGACACGTCCACCTCCCTCGCGTGCGCATGCCGGACCGTGTTCGACAGCGCCTCCCGGAGGACGGCGACGACATCCTTGGCCAGCTCCGGAGAGGTCCGCAGCCGGATCGGACCATCGAAGTCGAGGCTCGGGCGGAACTTGAGGGATGCCGCCGCCCGGTTCACCAGGTCGGTGACCTGGGACTGGATGTCACCGCTGTGGGCCGGGGTGCCGAGCTCGAAGACCGCACGCCGGAGATCGCGGATGGTGTCGTCGATGTCCTCGACCGCCTGGTCCAGGCGGGCGCGCAGCTTCGGATTCTCGGCCAGGTTGAGGCCACCCTGGAGACGTAGACCGATGACGAAGAGCCGCTGGATCACGATGTCGTGCAGGTCGCGGCCGATCCGGTCGCGGTCGTCGTAGACCGCGAGCCGCTGCCGCTCGTCACGGTTCTGCGCCAGTCTGATGGCCAGCGCGACCTGGCCCGCGAACGCGTCGGCGACGGCCAGGTCGATGCCCTGGGCCCGCTCGGCGTTCTGCCGCCGCCAGGTCAGCGCGAGGACCCCCACCGCGTTCATCTCGTCGGACGGGTCGGTACGTCCCAGCGGCACGAGCACGGCGGGGCCGAGGTCGCTCATGTCGATGACGGACGCGGCGCTTCCGCCCGCAGCGGCGTTCGCGAGGTCCTCCACGATCATCGGCACCCCGTCGCGGATCGCCCGTCCCGCGACCGACTCGCGCAGCGGAGCACGCTTCAGCACGTCGACGTCGACCTCGGTGCCGGAGACCGCCTCCACCCGCAGGCGGTCGGCAGCGGGCCCGGTGACGATCCAGGCGACGTCGGCGCCGGCGACCTCGCACGCCCGGTCGACCACGAGCTGGAGAGCGGTGCTGCGGTCGATGTCACCCATGAGCGCGCTGGTGATCTCGGCGCGCGCGTCGAGCCAGCGGCCGCGGCGGGCGGCCTCCTCGGCCAGCAGGGCGTTCTCGATCGCGACGCCGGCGGCCGCGGCCAGGGCGACCACGATGCTCTCGTCCTGGTCGGTGAACTCCGCACCGTCGGCCTTCTCGGTGAGGTAGAGGTTGCCGAAGACCTTCTCGCCGGTGCGAACGGGAACCCCGAGGAAGGATCGCATCGGTGGATGGTGTTCGGGGAACCCGTAGGAGGCCGGATGCCCGGTGATGTCGTGCAGGCGGACCGGCTCCGGATGGTCGATCAGCAGGCCGAGCAGGCCATGTCCGGTGGGCTGTTCTCCGATCCGAAGCTCCTGCTCGTGGGTGAGACCCCGGGGGACGAACAGGCGCAGCCGCCGTTCGCCGCCGTCGGCCAGCACCCCGAGGGCTGCGTACTTCGCTCCGACGAGTGTCTGGGCGACCTCGACGATCCGGTTCAGCAGGTCGTCGATCGAGAGCCCGGCGCCCATCGTGACGATGCCGTCGAGCAGGAGCCGCCACCGCACCTGCTCGTCTCGAGCGACCGTGACCCGGTCGAGCACTTCGGTCAGCAGCTCGTCGAGCGGTGTATCGCTCAGCGTCTTCTCGGCGGCGTCATCCGGTGAACGTCGCTGCCGGGGTGGCGTACGTCCCACGTCGACCCTCCACGTCACATGAGTGGTACACCCCCCAAAGTATCAGCCCTGCAACGTTTTAGTGACAAGGATCGCCGCCTGCGTACGGCTCTCCAGACCGAGCTTGGCCAGCAGCGAGGAGACGTAGTTCTTGACCGTCTTCTCCGCCAGATGCATCTCCTTGCCGATCTGCCGGTTGGTCATGCCCTCGCCGATGAGCTCCAGGATCCGCCGCTCGTGGTTGGTCAGGTGCTCGAAGACCGAGTTGGACTTCGGCCCGCTGCGGATCCGCTCGAGGACCTGTGCGGTGACCGCGGGGTCCAGCGTCGATCGGCCTGCGGCGACCTGGCGCACGGTGTCGACGAGGTCGGCGCTGCGGATCTGCTTGAGCAGGTAGCCGGCGGCGCCGGCCATGATCGCGGAGAACAGCGCGTCGTCGTCGTCGAAGGAGGTCAGGATGAGCGCGGCGATACCGGGGTCGACGGAGCGGACGTCGCGGCAGACGTCGATGCCCGACCCGTCGGGAAGCCGACCGTCGAGAATCGCGACATCGGGGCGCAGCGCGGGGATCCGGCGCCGGGCCTCCTCGGCGAGACCGGACTCGCCCACGACGACGATGTCGTCCTCGTCCTCGAGGAGGTCCTTGATCCCCCTGCGGATCACCTCGTGGTCATCGAGCAGGAAGACCCGGATGGGCTCTGCTGCGCTCTCGGGCTCTGCAGATTCGGTCACCTGCTCAACCTACGACCGCGGACGGCGCTCGCCAATGCTCGTCTTACCCGTGCGCTGAGGACCAAGGTCCTGCGACGCACCCGCGGGAGCCCGCTCACGGCTGCCCGGTTCCGACCGGGTTCTCGGTGCGCTGCATGGGAAGTCTTCATGGCTTCAGCCTCCATTCGGAACGGTGGGATGGCATCGGACCAAGGTCCTCTGGTCGGGGACGTGCGCCACTGCCTTGGCGCGTCTCTTCGGCCGCAGCGTGGTGCCAACGGCACCGCGCGAAGGGCGCGGCGTCTACGGAAGGACGTGAACCAGATGCGAGCAGCCGTCGTCTACGAGTCGATGTTCGGTAACACCGCGACCATCGCGACCTCGGTCGCCAACGGGCTCAGGAGCGCCGGCATGCAGGTCAAGGTGATCCCGGTGACGGTCGCAGGCGACGACGTGCTCCGCACCCACGACCTGGTCGTCATCGGGGCTCCGACGCACACGCTGGGCCTGAGCAGGCCGAGCACGCGCGCCGATGCGGTCCTGCGCGGCGCGCCCGCGGAGGTCGAGGCCCGGGGCGTCCGTGAGTGGCTCGAGGACCTCCAGGACGCGCACTCGGTACGCATCGCCGCGTTCGACACCCGGGCGCGGGCGATGCGTCACCTACCCGGTTCGGCCGCCCGGCACGTCGCCCACCTGCTCCGCCGCCGCGGCTACGACGTCGCCCCGTCCACGAGCTTCTACGTCGGCAGCACGAAGGGGCCTCTGGCCCATGAGGAGGAGGCACGGGCCGGTGACTGGGCCACCGATCTCGGCCACCGGATGATACGACGGGTCGTGGCCTAGGGATCCTCCCCGGCGCCGGCGGGTGGGAGCAGGCTTCGCAGAGCCGGGTCGGAGGCCTGCGGCAACGGCTGCAGCCGGACCTTCGCATCGACGATCGAGAGACCGCGCTCGTGCACGATCAGGGGATTCAGGTCGATCTCGGCCACCTCGGGCAGATCGTCGGCGAGACGCCCCAGGGAGACCAGGAGGTGCTCGACGGCGGCGGCGTCCGCCGGCGGCGCGCCGCGGTATCCCGACAGCAGCGGCGCGGTGCGCAGCTCCCTGAGTGCGGCAGCGGCATCGGCGCCGCTGAGCGGCGTCAGCCTGAAGCTGCGGTCGCGGATCAGCTCGGTGTAGGTGCCGCCGTACCCCACCATGACCAGCGGCCCGAAGAGCTTGTCCTGGGTGACACCGGCGATCAGCTCGACCCCGGCGGCGACCTGACGCTGGACGATCAGGCCCGGACGCCCGGCCGGGAGGCCGAGGAGCGCGTGCGCGGCGACGCGCACCTCGTCGGGACCCTTCAGACCGACGCGAACGCCACCCACGTCGGTGCGATGAGCGTGACCGGGGTCGGCGAGCTTGAGCACGACCGGGTAGCCCACCCACTCAGCAGCATCGACAGCCTCCTCCACCCCGTCGGCGAGCACGCTCGGCAGCACCCCGATCCCGTACGCAGCGAGCAGCTGACGCGCGTCCGGCTCGGTCAGCCGACACCCCTCCGGTGCCACCCGCAGCGTCCGGGCGATCACGTCGCGGGCCGTCGCGCGGCTTCCGGGAGGTGCCTCGGCGACCGGGGTGTGCGGCTCGGCGCGCCACTCCGCGTACCTGACGATCGGGCCGAGGGCACGAGCGGCATCCTCCGGGAACGCGAAGACGGGCACCCTGCTGCTCCCGACGCTGATCGGCCGGCTCGGGCCGTGCGGGTCGAGCATGACGGCCACGGTCGCGATCGGCGGTGCGGCCTGTCCCGGACCGGCGCGCAACGCGGTGCGCAGCACGCGCGTGAAGGCTGCGTAAGGGAGAGCCGGCAGCGGCGTACGCAAGGCGATCAGCATGTCGACCTCTCCGCTGCGGATGATCGTCGAGACCACCTCGGCGTAAGCCTCCCAGCCGATGCCGGAGCCGAGGTCGATCGGCATCTGCACCGACGACGCATCGGGCACGATCGCCCGGATCGCGGCCATGGTGCCCGCGCTCAGCGTGGCGATCCGCAGCCCTTCGCCCTCGCAGGCGTCGGCGGCCAGGACACCCGGCCCGCCGGCGTTGCCGACGATCCCGACGCGGCGGCCACCGGGCAGGGGCTGGTTCGCGACCACGCTGGTGGTCTGCAGCAGCTGCTCGAGGCTGTCCACGCCGATCACCCCACACTGCCGGAAGAGTGCTCCCACGGCCTCCGCCGAGGTCACCGCCGAGGCGGTGTGGCCGACGGCTGCCCGCCGGCCGGCGCGGCTGCTCCCGCCGACCAGGGCGACGACAGGCGTGTGGTCGGCCAGCCGTCTGGCCAGGCGAGAGAACTTGCGAGGGTTGCCGAACGACTCCAGATAGAGCGAGACCACCTCGGTCCCGTCGTCCTCCGCGGCGTACATGAGGAGGTCGTTGCAGCTGACGTCGGCCTTGTTGCCGGCGGAGATGAACGCCGAGAGCCCCACGCCGAGCTCCTCGGCACGTTGCAGCACTGCGATCCCGACCGCGCCGGACTGCGCCATCATCGCCACCCTCCCGCGGCCCGTCGAGGTGGGCGAGAAGGTGGCGTCCAGACGGACGTCGGGGTCGGTGTTGGCGATCCCGAGGCAGTTGGGTCCCACCACCCGCATGCCCGATCCGCGAGCGACCGCCAGGACCTCGTCCTGCAGACGTCGCCCGTCCGGGCCCGCCTCGGCGAAGCCGCTGGAGAGGATCACCAGGTCGCGTACGCCGCTGCGGGCGCACTGCCGCACGACCGCCAGCACGTCGGCCGCCGGCACCGCGAGCACGGCGAGGTCCACCGGGGCGACATCGAGTACCGAGGGGTGGCAGCGCTGTCCCAGCAGGAAGTCACAATGGGGGTTGATGGGGTGGACGGTGCCGGCGAACCGCGCCCGCAGCAGGTTGCGCACGACCTGGTGGCCGGGGTGGTCCGCGCGCCGGCTCGCACCGATGACGGCCACCGAGCGCGGTCGCAGCAGCGCGGCGACGGAGTCGGCGTCGGCCCGCTGCTCGCGGGAGATCATCGCCTCCAGCACGCGCTCGGTGAGCCGCACCGGGAAACGTACCTGGACGGTGTCCTCGTGCGGGGTCGAGGTGAGGTCGAACCCGGCGTGCTGCAGGACGTCGAACGCGGGGGCGTTGTCAGCCATCACGTAGGCCACCAGGTCGCTCACGCCCGCGACGGCCGCCGCGACCGCCAGGTGCTCCAGGAGCAGGGTGGCCACACCGTGGTGGAGATATCGGTCGGCCACGACCAGGGCCAGCTCGGCCTCCCCGTCCGCCCCCGCCCTCGTACCGCTCGCCAGCCCCACGATGTGGCCGTCGACGACGAGCACCTTCGCGACCGCCTCGCCGCCGGCCAGCCGCGGCAGCAGGTCCTCGACGAAGCGGACCCCGTCGTGCTCGCCGACGTGGAAGAACCGCTCGTAGCGATGGCGGTCGGAGAGCTCGTCGTGGAGGTCGACCAGCTGGTCCCGGTCCCCCGCCACCGCATCGCGTACGCGGCCGATGGAGCCGTCGCGCAGCAGCACGTCCTCCCCCGGTCCCGCTCCCTCGGGCACGTTCATGAAGCCTCTGCCACCGGGGGAACCACCTCGACGGGACAGGCGGACTCGCGCAGCAGCGCGTGGCCGGTGCCGCCCAGGCGGCGCAGCGGGAAGGCATGCCCACGTCGGCCGATGACCAGGAGGGCCGCCTCCTTCGCCACCTCCGTGACCACCCGGGCCGGCTGACCCCGGTGTACCTCGATCCACGCGTCGACCCCGGCGGCGTTCGGGACCAGCAGGCGGGCACGTTCGAGGGTCTGCATCAGCCGGTGACGCGCGTCGCCCGCGATGCCTGCCGCGTCCAGCTGTCCCAGCGTCGACTCGTGGTAGGCGGCAGGGACGTCCCAGGCGTGGACGAGCACCAGTCCGCCGCCACGGTCCACCGCCTCCTCGAGGGCCCGGGCCACGAGCTCGGTGGAGGTGTCGCAGTCCGCCACCGCGACGACCACCTTGCGGGGGACGCTGTCGGCGGGCGAGGCGGCCGGCACGACCACGACGGGCACCGGCGCGCGAGAGGCGACCCGGCCGGTCACCGAGCCCGTCACGATACGGCCCAGGCCGTGGTGGCGCTCGTCACCGAGAACGACCAGCGTCGCATCGCCCGCCGCGTGCACGAGCTCCGACACCACGGCGCCGTCGCGGAGGGTCGAGGTCACGTGCTCCGCCCCGACGACCTCGGCAGCCTCCTTCTCCGCGTGGGCGAGGGCGGTCGCACCGGCCTCGCGGATCTGGTCCGCCAGGCCCGCATAGCCGTACGGGTAGAAGACGCCCGTCGCGACGGCGAGGTCGATCACATGGATGAGCCACAGGTCGGCACCGCTTCGGTGGGCTCGCTCCACGGCATGCCGGATCGCGGCCCGGCCGCCCTCTCCCCCATCGATGCCGACCAGGATCCGGTCGTGCTCAATCATCGTCCCTCCTTGCGGGCTCGGCGTGCGCGTCGGGTGGTGCTCCCAATCTCGCCGGGCCACTTCGCGGGTGTCAGGGCCATCGGTGCCGCGAGCGCGGGACCAAGGTCCGGTGGCAGGACGAACGCCCGCCCGCCTCAGGACCGACGGGCCTGCAGTACGGCACCGGGTCGGCACGAGTGACCAAGGTCCTGCCGCGTGGCCCGAAGGTCTTCTTCGTACGGGACCTTGCGCTCATGACCGCTCCCACCGGCTCGACAAGGCTCTCCCCATGGCACCCGAACCCTTGCCCCGGAGTCGATCATGCTGGTCCGAGAGATCATGACCTCATCCCCCGTCACCGCACGGAGGGACACTCCCGTCAGGGAGGCGCTCGCGCTTCTTCGTGACCATCGCATCACGGCGATGCCGGTGGTGACCTCCACGGGACGGCTCTGTGGCGTCGTCGCCGAGATCGACCTGATCCGCGACCGCGTCCTGCCGGACCCTCGCGCCCACGTCCTCTCACCGGATCCGGTGACCGACCTGCCCCCGGCGTACGTCGAGCGAGTGATGAGCCCGGTGGCGGTCGCCGTGCGCGAGAGCGCGGAGGTGTCGGTCGCCGTCGACATCATGGCCGATCGGGCGTTGAAGAGTCTTCCGGTCCTCGATGACGACGACGTCCTGGTCGGTGTGATCAGCAGGAGCGACGTGGCTGCCGCCCTGGCCCGGGACGACGACACCTTGGATCGGGAGCTCACCACGCTCATCGCCAAGCTCGGGCACCCCGACTGGCTCGTCGTGGTCGCCGACGGGAGCGTGGTGATCAGCGGGCCGAGGACACCGAGGGACCGCGCCCTCGCCGAGTCCGCCGCAGCGACGGTCACCGGAGTCACCCGGGTGCGGATCGACCAGCCGGAGGTCTTCAGCGCCGAGGAGTGAGCTCGCCACCGAAGCCCACCCCTCGGCCTACCCCTTCACCGCCCCTTCCAGCCCCTCGCTGCGTAGGAAGAGCCGCTGGAAGAGGAGGAAGAAGAGGATCGGCAGCGTCGCGGAGATCGCCATCGCGGCGAGCAGGACGGCGAGGTCGGTGGTCGGAGCGATGGACGGCAGCCTGACCGCGATGGGCTGTTTGGCCGGATCGGGCAGCACGATCAGCGGCCAGATGAAGTCCTTCCACGCGGCGAGCACGGCGAAGACCGACACCACCCCGAGCGCCGGTCGCGACATCGGCAGGACCACCGACCAGAAGAGCCGGTACGCCCCGGCGCCGTCGATCCGCGCGGCGTCCAGGATCTCGCGGGGCAGGCTGTCGAAGAACCGCTTCATGATCACCACGTTGAACGCCGAGGCGCCCGCGGGCAGGAAGGCTCCGGCGTACGTCCCGACCAGCGACCAGCCCACGACCGGCAGGCTCAGGACCGTGAGATAGAGCGGGACCAGCAGCAGCACGATCGGCACGAACATGGTGGCGAGCACGGCTCCGTAGAGGACCCGTCCCAGCCGTGGCCGCAGCATCGAGAGCGCGTAGCCCGCGGTGGTGGCGACCACCACCTGGACGGCCCAGGAGCCGGCTGCGATGACCACCGTGTTGACCAGGTAGGACGACAGGCCCAGCTCGGTCCACGCCTGCGACAGGATCGAGACGTCCGGCCCGTTCGGCCACAGCGAGATCGGCGAGCGCAGCGTGTCCTGGGTCGGCGTGACCGCCGACTTCGCCAGCCACAGCAACGGCCCCAGGCAGACCACCATGAGCGCCAGGAGCGTCGCCAGCTGCACGCCGCGAAGGCCCCAGCGCACCGACGTACGCCGCCGATCAAGGGAGGAGACGAAGCTCATCAGTCGCTCCATCCGCGAGTCAGCCGGAAGTACGCCCACGACAGCAGCGCCAGCCCGACCGCCATCATCAGGCTCAGCGCGGTCGCCGAACCGTAGTCGCCGCCACCGGTGGTGCTGCCGAAGGCGTACTCGTACATCAGGAGGAGCAGCGTCAAGGAGGCGTGCGAGGGCCCGCCGCCGGTGAACAGGTAGGGCTCCAGGAAGACCTGCGCGGTGCCGATGATCTGCAGGATCAAGGTGATCAGCAGCACCGGGCGCAGGTGCGGCAGGGTGACGTGCCAGACCTTGCCGAGCACGCCCGCGCCGTCGGCCGAGGCGGCGTCGTAGAGCTCCTGCGGCACCGTGGTCAGCGCCGCGAGATAGATGATCACGGTGCCGCCGGCCGCGGCCCAGGTCGCCTCCATCACGAGCGAGGGCAGCACCCAGCCGGCCGACTCCAGCCACGGCACCGGACCGAGCCCGATCCAGCCCAGGATCGTGTTGAACACTCCCCCAGCCGAGGCGTCGTAGAAGGTCTTCCACAGCAGCACCGCCACCGCGGGCGGCACCACCACGGGCAGATAGACCAGGCAGGCGTAGAGGCCGCGCAGCCTCCGCAGCGAGCTGAACACCACCGCCATGACCAGCGGGATCGGATAGCCGAAGACGAACGCGATCGCCGCGAAGACCGCGGTGTTGCGCAGCGCAACGGGCAGCAGCGGGTCGGTGAGCACGGCTCGGAAGTTGTCCAGGCCCACCCACTCCGCGGGCCCGACGAGGTTGGTCTCCTGCAGGCTCATCACCACGGTCCGCGCGATCGGCCACCACGAGAACAGCCCGAAGACCAGGAGCATCGGCAGCAGGAAGACCAGGGTCGCCGCGCTGCCGCGCCACCAGCTCGCGACCACGGAGGTCAGGGGCGTACGCCGGCGAGCCGGCCCTCGCACGAGGGCCGGCCCACCCACCCGGGACAGGTCGACGGCCACCCTCACCCCTTGTCCAGGATCTGCTGCACCGAGGCGTCGGCATCCTTCAGCAGCGTGGGGATGTCGGCGTTCTCGTCGCTGAGCACCTTCTGCACGACCGGGTCGAGCGCGCCGTACACGGCCTGCGTCTGGGCGGGCGGCTCAGCGACCAGCGTGAGGTCGAACATCTTCGAGGTGTAGCCGGTCATCTGCTCCAGCGGCACGTTGACGTAGTCCTTCACCCAGCCCTGGTAGGTCGTGTAGGAGGCCTCGTCGAAGATCGGGAACGTCGGGGTCCCCACGGGCTGCTCGGCCGCGGTCTGGGTCTTGGCGTCGGCGACGGCCGCGTCCTCGTCGGTGTACCTGCGGACCCGGTAGAAGTCCGCCCAGGCCACGGCCGCCTCGGCCTCGGCGTCGCTCGCCTTGGCGCTGACGACGTTGACCGAGCCCCCACCGAGCGCGCCGGCGTCGGCCGAGTCGCCCATCGGGACCGCGGTGAGCCCGTAGGTCTCCGGGGCGATCGCTGCGGTGGTGACCAGGGAGTTGTAGACGTCCGAGCCGCTGATGAACATCGCGACCTTCCCCGCCGCGAACGCCTGGTTGATGCTGTTCCAGTCGTAGGCGGTGCTGCCGGAGAACGACTTGTCGGTCCAGCGCATGTCGTGCAGCAGCTGCAGCGCCTGCTCGGTCTGCGGGTTGTCGACCGTCGCGGTGAACGTGTCACCGTCCTGCGTCTCCATCCGCCCGCCGAGGGCGTACGTCAAGGTCGTCAGGATCCAGCCGCCGGTGTTGCCCGTGGTCATCTCGGCATAGCCGGTGGCGCCGGTGCGGTCGTGGATCTGCTTGGCGGCCGCGCGCAGCTCCTCCCAGGTCGTCGGCGGCTCGTCCGGGTCGAGGCCGGCCTTCGTGAACAGGTCGCGGTTGTAGTGGAGCGCGTTGGCGTAGACGTCGGACGGCAGCCCGTAGACCTTCCCGTCGGTGCCCTGCGCCGCGGCCAGCACGGTCGGGTTGAGCTGGTCGAAGTAGGGCAGCTCGCGGACCTCGGCGTCGACGTCGGCGACCTGCTCACGCTCGACGAGGCCCTTGGTGTCGGTGAACGGCACCCGGAACGAGATCGGCAGCGTGCCACCGGCGAGCTGGGCGGGGAAGGTCTGCGCGTTCCACTGCCACTCCACCGGCTTCACGGTGATGTCGGGATGCTCCTTGTTGAAGGCCGCCGCCTGCTCCTTGACGGCGTCGATCGTGGCCTGCTTGTCGCCGGGGCGCCAGCCCTCGACGGTGATGGTGACGCCGTCGCCGTCGTCCGACGTCTCGCCGCAGGCGGCGAGCGAGCCGAGCGCGACAGCCGCGACCGCGGCGAGCGCGACGCTGCGCAACCGAGTGGTTCTCATGGTCTGTCTCCTCCGATGTGGTGGTGGGGTCTCAGGTGCCTCAGGTCGTGGGCCGCAGCCAGACGGCGGCGTCGGGAACGAGCCGGCCCGCCTCGAGCGGTGAGCTGGCGAGCCAGACGTGGTCGCTGCTCGGCAGCTCCACGGGGGCGTCGGTCAGGTTGACCACGCAGGCGAAGTGGAGGCCACGGCGGAAGGCGAGGATCCCGGGGGCCGTGTCGATCCAGCTGAAGGCACCCGTGACGAGATCGGGGTGCGTACGCCTGATCAGCAGCGCCATCCGGTGCAGCGAGAGCATCGAGCGCGGGTCGGCCGACTGCGCCTGCGCCGTCAGGTGCGCCCAGCCCTCGGGCTGGGGCAGCCAGGTCTTCACCCCCGGCGGACCGAAGCCGTAGGGCGGCCGGTCCCCGCTCCACGGCAGCGGCACCCGGCAGCCGTCCCGGCCGGGGTCGACACCGCCGCTGCGGAAGTGCATCGGGTCCTGGATCCGGTCCGGCGGGATGTCGGCCTCGTCCAGGCCCAGCTCCTCGCCCTGGTAGAGGTAGTACGCCCCGGGCAGCCCCATCGCCAGCATCGCCGCCGCCCGCGCCCGCCGTTCACCGAGGGCTCGTTCGGTCGGGGTGCCGAAGCGCTTGGTCTCGAACGAGAACGCCGTGTCCGCACGGCCGTAGCGGGTCACCGGACGGGTGACGTCGTGGTTGGAGAGCACCCAGGTGGCCGGCGCGTCGGCCTCGCCGTGCACGCGGAGCGTGGTCTCGATGGAGGTACGCAGCGCCTCGGCGTCCCACGGCGCCGTCATGAAGTCGAAGTTGAACGCCGCGTGCAGGACGTCGGGGCGCAGGTAGCGGATGAACCTGGCGGTGTCGGGGAGCCAGACCTCGCCGATCAGGGCCCGGTCGGTGCCGTACTCCTGGGCGATCCGGCGCCAGCCACGGTAGATCTCCTGGAGCTCTTCACGGTCGACGTAGGGGTGCTCGCCCGGTCGCGGGTCCACGGGGACGTCGGGGAGGTCCGGGTCCTTGGCGAGCAGAGCCGCGGAGTCGATCCGGATCCCGGCGACGGCCCGGTCGAACCAGTACCGCAGGATCTCCTCGTGCTCGCGGCGTACGTCCTCGTGCTGCCAGTTGAGGTCGGGCTGCTCGGCGGAGAAGAGGTGCAGGTACCACTGCTCGGGGACGCCGTCGGGCGTCGTCAGCCGCGTCCAGGCCGTGCCACCGAACTCCGAGGTCCAGTCGTTGGGCGGCAGCTCGCCGTCGGTACCGCGGCCGTCCCGGAACCAGAACCGCTCCCGCTCGGGTGCGCCGGGCCCGGCAGCGACCGCGGCCCGGAACCATCGATGCTGGTCGGAGACGTGGTTGGGGACGACGTCGATGATCGTGCGGATGCCGAGCTCGAAGGCGTCCTGGATGAGCGCCTCCGCCTCGGCGAGGTCGCCGAAGAGCGGGTCGATCGCGCGGTAGTCGGCGACGTCGTAGCCCCCGTCGGCCATGGGCGAGGGAAACCACGGCGTGAACCAGATCGCGTCGACCCCGAGGTCGCGCAGATACGTCAGCCGCGCCCGTACGCCGGCCAGGTCACCGGTCCCGTCGCCGTTGGCGTCGGCGAAGCTGCGCGGGTAGATCTGGTAGATCGCCGCGGAGCGCCACCAGTCGGCGGGGCGCTCGGTGAAGACCGGGAGCGCGGCCGGTGCCGGCTCGCTCCGTCGAGGTTCCGTGGCGGTCACGGGCACTCCGTTCTCTGCGACTCACGTTCGTGTGACAGCCGTCACCCTGACGGCGTGCAGCGACCGTAGAGCCCGGCGCAGAAGGCGCGCAAGAACTCGACAGAGCGTAATTAATTTCAGGACTTTGCGCGCCTGCTTGCAGGACCGGTCGAGCGCCGGACCACCAGCTCCCCCTCGAAGAGCAGCTCGTCGACCGGTCCCAGCGTGCCGTCGATCTGGCTCACCAGGAAGTCGACCGCCGCGCGGCCCATCGCCTCGATCGGCTGCCGGATCGTGGTCAGCGGCGGGTCGGCGAAGGCCATGAAGGCCGAGTCGTCGAAGCCGATCACCGACACGTCCGCCGGCGTCGAGAGCCGGGCCCGCCGCACCGCCCTGACCGCACCCAGCGCGAGCGGGTCGCTGGCGCACACGATCCCGGTCGCGCCCTGCTCGATCAGCCGCGCCGCGGAGGCCTGTCCGCTCTGGAGCGAGTAGAGGCTGCGGACGACCAGCTCCTCGTCGAAGCGCACGCCGGTCCGCTCGCAGACCGCCCGGAAGGCGGCCAGCTTGCGCTCGGAGGGAACGTGGTCGCGCGGGCCCAGCACCAGCCCGATCCGCTCGTGCCCCAGCGCGATCAGGTGCTCGGCAGCCTGCTCCATCGCATCGGCGTCGTCACAGACGACCCGCGGGAAGGGCAGGTCGATGGCCGCGTTGATGAGGACGACCGGAAGGTTGCGGCCGGCCAGGCGGTCGTAGTGGGCATGGTCCGCGTCCCGCTGGGCGTAGGCACCACCGGCGAAGACGACCCCGGCCACCTGCTGCTCCAGGAGCAGGTCGACGTACTCCGACTCGGTGACGCCGCCGGCCGTCTGCGTGCACAGCACCGGGGTCAGGCCCTGCTGGGCGAGGTGCGCGCCGAGGACCTCCGCGAGCGCCGGGAAGATCGGGTTCTGCAGCTCGGGCAGGACCAGGCCCACCAGCCTCGCGCGCTCTCCGCGAAGCTTCACCGGCCGCTCGTAGCCGAGCACGTCGAGTGCGGTCAGGACCCGCTCACGGGTCGCCTCCGAGACACCCGGCTTGCCGTTGAGCACCCGGCTCACGGTCGCCTCGGAGACCTTGGCACGGGCGGCTGCGTCGGCAAGACGTCTACTCATGAACGCAAGAATATAACTGCTTTACGCAAGCGGTCTGCAAGCGCCAGTCTCCTTGACGCGCAATTCAATAAGTGATTTAGTCACTTTCTGTGACCAGCAACACAACATCGCTCTCTGAACGCATCGCCGACGGGATCGTCGCCATGATCGAGGCCGCGGGCCTGGAGCCGGGCGACGCCCTGGCCTCCTCGCGCGAGCTGGCCAAGCGGTTCGAGGTGACCACCCCGACGATCCGGGAGGCACTGCGCCGCCTCGAGGCCACCGACGTGATCCGCTTCCGGCACGGGTCGGGCACCTACGTCAGCGGAGGGGTGAACCGGCGGCTGCTGGTCAACCCGCACGTCTCGGAGTCGCGCAGCGAGTCGGTCCTCGAGCTCCTCGACGCCAGGATCGTGCTCGAGCCGCCGGTCGCGGCGGCCGCGGCAGCGGCGCGCACCGACGAGGACCTGGCCGCGCTGACCCTCTCCGCCGACAACTCGCTGAAGCCGCAGTACGCCGACGAGCGGCCCGAGCTGCACTTCCACGTCGCGCTCGCCGGCGCCTCGGGCAACCTGCTGCTGCGCGAGACCGTCGAGGCGCTGCTCCAGGTGAGGGCCCGCGACCAGATCGAGATCCGGCACCGCTACACCGACCGCGACCGGGACCATGCCGATCACGTCCGCATCGTCGAGGCCGTACGCGACGGGGACCCCGACGCCGCGGCTGCGCTGACCCGCGAGCACCTGCTCGCGATCCGCGAGGCGCTCGCGGCGACCCTCGGCACCGACCCGGAGGAGACCCGATGACCGCGAGGCTGGCGGAGATGACGACCCTCGAGGCCGCCCGGGCGGCCGAGGACGGCACGGTGGTGGTGATCCCGGTCGGCGCGTTCGAGCAGCACGGCGCCGGACTGCCCCTTGGCACCGACCAGATCCGCGCCGAGGCCCTCGCCGACGCCGTCGCCGAGGAGCTCCCGGGCCGGGTCGTCATCGGTCCCGGCGTACCGGTCGGCGTCTCGCCCCACCATCAGGCCTTCGCCGGCACGGTGAGCCTGCGCCCGGCGCTCTTCGCCGCCCTCGTGCGTGAGTACGTCGAGTCGCTGGCCGCCCACGGCTGGCGCCGCTTCCTCGTGGTCACCGGGCACGGCGGCAACAACGCCACCCTCGGCACCCTGGCCCAGGACCTGCTGCGCGACCGCCCCGACCTGGAGCTCGCCTGGACCCCGGTGACCGCGCTGGCCAAGGACAGCGTCGCCGGCATGGAGCTGAGCCAGATCTCCGGTCACAGCGGCGAGGCCGAGACCGCCCAGATGCTGCACGTCGCGCCCCACCTCGTACGCCTCGACCAGCTCAACCCGGGAACCACCTCGCCCGACCAGCTCGACCCCTTCGCCCGGCTGGCCCGCTCGGCGGGCCACCCCGCCGTCGCCCTCCCCTACGACCGCCTCTCCCCCACCGGCGTGCTCGGCGACCCACGTCGCGCCACCGCCGAGGACGGCCGCGCGATCTTCGCCGAGGCGACCGACCGCCTCGTCGCCTTCATCAAGGAGTGGCTCGACACCTAGGCACCCGCCCACCCTTCAGCTCGGGACCCCGACCGGGACGCACACCGCGTCGCCGGGCGATCCAGCACACCCGAAAACGCACCGATCTGCCCCAAGGAGCACCCATGTCCCCACGACGATCCCGCCTCCTGGCTCCGGCCGTCGCGGTCGCGGCCGTGGCCGCGCTGTCCCTGGCACCGACCGCCACCTCCGCCCTGACCCGCGCCTCTGACCAGGACCGAGCGGTCGCAGAGCGCACTCCGATGCCCTGCGCCAAGCCCACCGAGCAGGAGCCCGACAGCAGCCAGAAGTACGAGCTCACCAGCGGCGACCTCGAGCGCAGCTACGTACTCCGCCTGCCCGAGGGCTACGACCGGCGCGCGGACTGGCCGCTGATCGTCGCCTACCACGGCCGCGGCAGCACCGGCGTCGAGGTCGAGGGCTTCTCCGAGCTCTCCGACCTCCCTGCGGTGGTCGCCTACCCCGACGGCGCGATCGGCACCGGGTCCGGCTACCGCAAGGCCTGGCAGGGCGCGCCCTACGAGGCCCCGGGCGTCGACGACGTCGCCTTCACCCGCGACCTGCTCGCCGCGATCGAGGCCGACCACTGCATCGACACGACCCGCGTCTATGCGACCGGCAAGTCCAACGGCGCCGGACTGGCGGCCCTGCTGGCCTGTCAGTTGCCGAACACGTTCGCGGCCATCGCCCCGGTCGCCCCGGCCCTCTACCCGGGCACCCGGACCGGCTGCGCCCAGGCACCGCCGACGCCGATCCTGGAGATCCACGGGGTCGCCGACGCGACGATCCCCTACACCGGCGACGCCGACCGTGACCTGCCCGCGATCCCCGAGTGGGTCCAGGGCTGGGCCGACCACAACGGCTGCACCACCTCGACCACGCGCACCAAGCGCGACGTAGAGACCACCCGATGGACCGGGTGCGACCAGGACGCCGAGGTCCAGCACGTCGCCGTCGACGGCGGCGGCCACGTCTGGCCGGGCGGCGACATCTACTCCGGTGGCGGCCACGTCACCCACACCATCGAGTCCGCGACGGTGATCTGGGACTTCTTCTCCCGCCACCGCCTCACCAGCGAAGGGTGACTGACATGACCAGCACCACGACCCCCACCAGCAGCGACAGGCTGCCGTGGATCATCCGCGCCATGGGCGTGATCGAGCGCGTCGGCAACGCCCTGCCGCACCCGTTCTGGCTCTTCTGGATCCTCGCCGCGATCCTCGCCGCGATCAGTGCGATCTGCGCCGCCGCCGGCGTCTCGGTCATCTCCCCCGGCGACGGGGAGGAGGTCGTCGTCCAGAGCCTGCTCAGCGGCGAGGGCCTGGCGATGGCGGTCTCCACGATGGTCTCCAACTTCGCCGAGTTCCCGCCGATGGCGACGATCGTCGTGGTCATCATGGGCGTCGCCGTCGCCGAGCGCACCGGTTTCCTCACCGCCGCCATGAAGACCGGTATCTCCCGCGTGCCCGTCGGCTGGGTGGTCTTCGCCGTCGCGTTCACCGGGACGGTCGCCCACGTGGCCTCGGCGGCTGCGTACATCATCCTGGTGCCCCTCGGCGGCCTCGCCTTCCGGGCCGTGGGACGCTCCCCGATCCTCGGGATCGTGGTCGCCTACACCGCGATCGCCAGCGGGTACGACGCCAGCCCGATCCCGACACCCAACGACGCGATCTTCGCCGGCATCACCACCGCCGCGGCCCAGATCGTCGACGAGAGCGCGTACGTCTCCCCCGTCAGCAACTGGTTCTTCAACATCGCCTCCTCGCTGCTGCTGGCCGCGGTGATCACCCTGATGACCAAGTTCGTCCTCTCCAAGCGGCCCGACCTGGACGCGGACGAGGACGCCGACGACGGCGACGGCGACTTCGGCTCCCTCGAGCTCGACTGCCGTGAGCGCCGGGCGCTGCGCTGGTCGCTGCTCGCCCTGCTGGCCGCGATCGTGGTGGTCGCCGCCGTCGTGGTCCCGCCGTCGTCTCCGCTGCGCGGCGAGGACGGGTCCTTGACCGAGTCGCCGTTCCTCACCGGCATCGCCGCGATCGTCGCGGTGCTCTTCGGCCTCGCCGGCACCGTGTACGGCACGATGTCCGGTTCGATCACCAAGGCCGGTGACGTGCCGGCGCTGATGGGCCAGGGGATCAAGCAGATGGCGCCGGTGCTGGTGCTGTTCTTCGCGATCGCCCAGTTCCTGGCGTACTTCGAGTGGTCCCACCTCGGCGACGTGCTCGCGGTCAACTCCGCCGAGGCCCTGGAGACCAGCAACATCCCGGTGTGGGTGGTCTTCCTGCTGGTCCTGGCGCTGCTCAGCGTCGTCAACATCATGGTGACCAGCGGCTCGGCGATGTGGTCCATCGCCGCACCGGTCCTGGTGCCGATGCTGATGCTGCTCTCGGTGCCGCCGGAGACCACCCAGGCGCTCTTCCGGATCGCCGACTCCGGCTCCACCGCGATCACCCCGATGAGCCCCTACTTCGTGATGGCCCTCGGCTTCCTGCAGCGCTACCGCAAGGACGCCGGCATCGGCACCCTCGCCTCCTACACGCTGCCGCTGGCGATCGCGATGAGCCTGGCCTGGACCGCCCTGTTCTTCCTGTGGTGGGCCCTCGGGATCCCGCTCGGTCCGGGTGCTCCGGTCCGCTGACCGAGCTTGAACGGGCGACCGTTGCCCGGGTCAGCGACCGCTGGCCCGGGCAACGGTCACTGCCGACGCCGGTGGCGCCGCATGCGCACCAGGAGCGAGGCGACATGTGACGACGCCGCGTGTGCGGCTGCCGCGGCGTCGCCCACCTCGATGGCCTCGACGATGCGGCGATGCTCGGAGAAGGCGAGCTCGCGGTTGCGCAGGTCGGACCAGAGACCGGAGTTGTAGAGGTGGGCCTTGGTGTCGAGCCGGTGGAGGGCGTCGACGTGGTCGTGCAGCGGGCGACCCACCAGCGGGCCGACATCTTCGACTACACCACCCTGATGGGGCTGGCCGTCGGCGGCGCTGCCACCGCACTCGGCCAGCCCGCACCCGTGGTGCCCGGCGGCGTGCACGAGCCGCGGATCTGGTGCTGGTGCGCTTCGACCGCAACTTCGCCTGCCTGCCCGTCACCGGCGCTGTCGCGGGCGGGATGCGCCGTGGCCCGCTCTCGCCGGCGGCGGCGCATCCCGCGGAGAGGGGATCAGGCGAGCCGCTCCAGGAGCGCCTTCGCGGTCGAGACGCTGGACTGCGGGTTCTGGCCGGTGATCAGGGTGCCGTCGACGACGACGGTGTCGCTCCAGGGCTCACCGGTCTCGACGATGCCACCGGCGGCGCGCATCCGCTGCTCGACCGAGAACGGGATGCTGTCGCCGTAGCCGCCCTGCTGCTCTTCGGTGTCGGTGAACCCGGTCATCCGGCGCCCGCCGAAGAGCCAGCCACCCTCACCGGTGGCGGCAAGGAGACCCGCGACGCCGTGGCACAGCGCGACGACCGGTCGGCCAGCGGCGTCGGTGGCGGCCAGGATCGCGGCCAGCGCCGCATCTGCGACCAGGTCGGCCATCGGGGCGTGGCCGCCGGGGATGTAGACGGCGTCGTAGGCCGAGCGGTCGATGTCGGCGAGCGCGAGCGGGCGGGCGAGCTGCTCCTCGAGGGTCGCCAGGTAGGCACGGAAGCGCTCCGCATCCTCGGGCTGGACCCCGCCCTGCTCGCTGAGCGAGAGCGCATCGACGGTCGGCGCCGCCCCGCCCGGGGTGGCGATGTCGATCTCGACGCCGGCTCCGGCGAGCGTCTCATGGGAGGCGGCGACCTCCTCGGCCCAGTATCCGGTCGGGTGCTCGGTGCCGTCGGCAAGGACGAGGGTGTCGGCCGCCGAGACGACCATCAGTACGCGTGTCACGAGTTGTTCCTCCAGGTTGTGGTTTGTCGATGACCTAACGACAGCCCTGTGCCGCTTCACTCCCAGGACGGTCGCTGCGGTCATAATGATTTCTATGACCTCGCTCGATCTCTGGGAGGCGTTCGCGCACGCCTACCGAGAGCGGTCGATCAGCGCGGCCGCCCGTCGCCTCGACCTCTCCCAGCCCGCGGTGACCGCGCGGATCCGCAAGCTCGAGCAGGAGCTCGGCACCACCCTGTTCGAGCGCTCCCGCACCGGGCTGGTGCCGACCGGCCGGGCCGACGCGCTCGCCGCCCGGATCACGCCACTGGTCGACCAGCTCCGCGGCGCGGTCGGCACCGAGCCCGCGATCGGCCCCGCGAGCATCCGGATCGGCGGCGCCGCCGACGTGACGGCCACCCGGATCGTGCCGGCGCTGGCGCCGCTCGTGCGCGAGGGCCTCGACGTGGCCGTGACCACCGGCCTGGCCCAGGACCTCCTCGACGACCTCGCCGCCGACCGCCTCGACCTCGTCGTCTCCTCCGTACGCCCCACCGACGAGCGGCTGCGGTCGACCGTGCTGGTCGATGAGGAGTTCCTCCTCGTCGCGGCACCGGCGCTCGCGGCACAGGTCGATCCCGCCGACCTGGAACAGGACCCGGTGCGCGCACTCGCCGCCGTGCCGCTGGCGGCCTACTCCCCCGACCTCCCGATCGTCAGGCGCTACTGGCTCACCGAGTTCGACGAGCGCCCCACCAACCGCACCGCGCTCGTCCTCCCCGATCTGCGCGGCCTCCTCCGCGCCGTCGTCGCCGGCATCGGGGCCTCGGTCCTGCCCCGCTACCTGGTCGACGGTGCCCTCGCCGACGGCACCGTCGTACGTCTCCACGAACCCAGGCTCGGACCGCTCAACACCCTCTGGCTCGTCACCGGCCCGAGCGCACCGCCGGCCGCCGCTCACGTCTGCCGACACCTGATCGCCGAAGCCGCCGGATGGGCCAGCACCTGACCCCTTTCCTGAAAGACTTCACCCGTGAACGTACTCATCGACGCCGACGAGCTCGCGACTGCTCTCGCCTCCGACCAGCCCCCGGTCCTCCTCGACGTACGCTGGCAGCTCGGCGGCCCGCCCGGACACGAGTCCTACCTCGCGGGCCACCTCCCCGGCGCTGTCTACGTCGACCTCGACACCGAGCTCGCCCGCCACGGCGAGCCCACCGACGGGCGCCACCCGCTCCCCGAGCTCGCGGACCTGCAGGCCGCCGCCCGCCGCTGGGGCATCTCCGAGGGCGACACGGTCGTCGCCTACGACGCCGTCGGGAACACCTCGGCCGCGCGGGCCTGGTGGCTGCTGCGCTGGGCGGGCATTGCCGACGTAGGCCTCCTCGACGGCGCCCTCGGCGCCTGGACCTCCGCCGGGCACCCGCTGGCCACCGACGACGTCGTGCCCGCGACCGGCACCGTGACGCTCACCCCCGGCCACCTGCCCGTGCTGCCGTTCGAGCAGGTCGAGGCGTACGAGGGTCTGCTGCTAGACGCCCGCGCCGCCGAGCGCTACCGCGGCGAGGTCGAGCCGGTCGACCCGAAGGCCGGGCACATCCCCGGTGCGGTCTCCGCGCCCACCGTCGACAACCTGGGCCCCGACGGCCGCTTCCTGCCCGTCGAGGAGCTCCGTGCCCGCTTCGCAGCGCTCGGCGTCGATGCGGACTCGCCCGTGACCACCTACTGCGGCTCCGGCGTCACCGCGGCCCACCAGGTCGCCGCGCTGGCGATCGCCGGCTACGACGCCGCGCTCTACCCCGGCTCGTGGAGCCAGTGGAGCAACCACGACCTCCCGGTGGAGACGAGCTGACCGGCTGATCGGGTCATCACGGCGACTCCGGACGCGACTCACGGCTCGCTCATACGAGCGGCTACACCCCTGAGGCTTGGGCCCGCTCGGCCTCCCAGGCGGCGACCTCCGCCTCCGAGCGCAGCACGCAGAGCTGGTTGCCCTCGGGGTCGGCGAAGATCACCCAGCCGGTGCCGGGGCCGTACTTGCCGCGCTGGTCGGCGATCTGGGTCGCGCCGAGCTCGAGGAGCCGCTCGACCTCTTCGTCGCGAGTGCCCGTGCGCGGGCGCAGGTCGAGGTGGATCCGCTTGGCGGGCAGCTCCTCGTCAGGCACCTCGATGAAGAGCAGCCGATGGCCGGTCTCCGGGTCGAGGATCATGCACTCCTCGTGACCGGGAAGGTTCGGGTCGCCCTCAACGTCGACATAGCCGAGCAGCGCCTTCCACCACTCCGAGAGTGCGTACGCGTCGTGGCAGTCGATGGTGGTGTGCGAGACGAAGAGGGTCATGCGGACATCGAAACCTACGCCCGCACCCGTGTCCACCGGGTTAAGGGACCTCAGGCCGGCTCGACAACCTTCTCGTCGATGAACTGCGGGAGCAGGTCGATGGCGATGGGCGCGGCGGCGTCGATCTTCTCCTGCGGCACGTCGCAGATCCGTAGGCACGTGGCGGCGATCGCCCATGCCTCGCGGCACGGGATCCTCCGGTTCGGGTCCTCGGTGCGCATGTTGATCACGCCCTCGACCTGCTGGATGAGCAGGTCGCCCAGCTGCTTGCGGCTGACTGTCGAACGCACCGTCTTCGAGGCGATCTCGCCGGCCAGGTGCGCGTAGTGGCCGGCCAGCTCCGCGTGCTCGTTGCGGAACTCGTCGTAGACCTCGCACTTGGCCACGTCGGGGAGCTGGTAGAGCATGCCCACGTTGTGCGGCACGTCGGCGAGGGTGCGTACGTCGACGAGGACCAGCAGGTAGAGCGCGGTCTCGTAGTCGAGCGGCGGCACCCGGTCGAGGATCTTCTCGACCTTGTCCGTGGTCGGACGGACCGACCGGCGGAGCAGCTCGCCGAGGATCTCGTCCTTCCCCGCGAAGTGGTAGTAGAGCGACGCCTGGCGGATGCCGACCATGTCGGCGATCTCGCGGGTGGACGTCGCCGCGAACCCCTGCGCCACGAACAGCCTTGATGCGGCATCGAGGATCTGATCGCGTGGTGAGGTCGTACTGGAGTCGGGAACATGCCTAGGGCGGCCGGGCCGAGAACGCCTAGTTGTCATGTTGCCCATCTAACTCCCATCCAGACTTTCAAGGAAGACTTGAAAGGACTTTATCCTCTAGAAAATATGAGCCTTAGGACCTATTGGACGTAGTTCGATCGGGCTAGGTCCACGATGTGCATGTTTGCGCCCGCGCACTCGCGGACACCTACACCTGAAGCCCCCATGAACGACTCGGCACCGGGTGGCGCCATGTGCTTCGGCGCTGTCGTCCGGCTGTTACCCGTCGTCACACTGGCTAACGACGATGTGGGTGACAGGTCACGCATCTGTTGGACATTCGTGTCACGCCTGTGGCGACCGCCACATGATCTTCGACTGATCTGGTCGACTTACTCGTGCTTAGATCCTTGCCATGAGTCGCTGGACCGCCCCCGCCACCGTTCTTCTGGCCCTCGGCGCCCTCGTGGCCGGTCCGATGATCAGCCCAGCCGCCGGTGCGGCCATGCCGCCCAACCCGTACGCCGGCCCGGACGGCACCTGGAACATGCACGGCGACGCCGGCGACGACGAGTCCCGGCTCGTCACCGTCGACGGCTCCGGCTCGCTGCTCTGGCTGGCCCACTCGAAGGCCGGGATCGGCTGGTCGATCGACGTCGAGCGCGAGGTGCCGCTGAGACTGTCGGAGGGCGACGCGGTCACCACCGTCGGGCCGGGCTACGACGCCAACGTCTGGTTCGCGACCGCCCAGGGCCGCGCCGGGTACGTCACCCCCGACGGCCACGTCGTGACCGCCGGTCTCGGCGCCGGCGACGAGAAGGTCGCCAACTCCATCTCCAGCGCCCCGAGCGGGGTCGCGGTCACGACCGACCACGCGACGTACCTCCCGCATGCCGGACGCGCCGGCAGCACCGTGCGAACCGTGTGGCGACAGGCCTACGACCGCGGGGAGGCCCGCAAGCCGGGGCAACTCAGCCACGGCAGCGGGTCGACGCCGACGTTCTTCGGGGAACGAACCGGAGCCGAGTTCGTGGTGATCACCGACAACGCGGCCCCGCGCGAGAACCTCCTCGTCTACCGGGCGCGCGACGGGCGAGAGGTCTGCCGGCTGCCGATCCTCACCGAGGAGAGCAGCGGCACCGAGAACTCACCCGTCGCCTGGGGAAGCTCGGGCTACATCGCCAGCAGCTACGGCTATCCCTACCCCGCGCAGGCGACCGAGGACGCGGGCGAGTCCGTCCCGGCGACGGCCGACTTCGCGGGTGGCATGGAGCGCATCGACGTCGATGAGCGCTCCGGCACCTGTGAGTCGGTCTGGCGCAACGAGGTGCCCTCGGCCGCGGTTCCCCGGCTCTCCCGCGGCGAGGACGTCCTCTACACCGTCACCCGTCGCGGCAGCGGCCTGACCTGGCGCCTGGCCCGGATCGATCCGGCCGACGGCACGATCCTCTCCGAGACCTTCCTCGGCCTCGGGCCGCTGGCCAACACCCTGCAGATGGTCGGCACCATCCTCCCCGACGGCACTCTCCTCCAGGGCACGCTCTCGGGTCTGGTCGCCGTGCGACGCTGACGATCCCCGTAGGCTGGCCCCGTGGGGAAACAGCAGACGAAGTGCCGGCGTGACGACGACCTGACCGGGCAGCTCGGCATGACGCTGCGACACTTCATGCACCTGGAGTCGACGAGCGCCGCGCTGCTGGTGGTCGCCTCGCTGCTGGCGCTGGCCTGGGCCAACTCGCCGTGGTCGCACGGCTACGAGCACCTGTGGGAGACCGTGGTCTCGGTGCGGTTCGGCGACGTCGGGCTCTCGATGAACCTGCACCACTGGGTCAACGACGGCCTGATGGTGGTCTTCTTCTTCGTCGTCGGCCTGGAGGTACGCCGCGAGCTCGCCGTCGGCGAGCTCACCGACCGTCGCCGTATGGTGGTGCCACTGATCGCCGGCGCGGGCGGCCTGATCCTGCCGGCGCTGATCTACCTGCTGCTCAACCCCTCGGGCGAGGCGGCGCGCGGGTGGGGCATCGTGATCGGCACCGACACCGCGTTCCTGCTCGGCATGCTCGCCCTGGTGGGGCCGGCGGTCTCGACGCAGCTGCGCATCTTCCTGCTCACCCTGACCGTGATCGACGACATCGTCGCGGTGAGCGTCATCGGGGTGGCCTACACCGATCACCTCTCGGTCGGCCCGCTGGTCGTGGCCGGGCTGGCCCTGGTCGGGATCTTCGTGCTCGACCGGGTGAAGGTGTGGCGGGCCGGGCCCTACGTGCTCCTCGTCCTGATCGCCTGGGTGGCCACTCTCGGGGCCGGCCTGCACGCCTCGATCGCCGGGATGCTGGCCGGGCTGCTGGTGCCGGCCGCGGAGCCGACCCGGGCCCAGATGGAGGTCGCCACCTCGCGGTTTCGGGCGTTCCGGCAGTCACCGCTGCCGACCTTGCAACGCGAGACCCGCGACGAGCTGACCCGCACGATCTCGGTCAACGAGCGGCTCCAGGAGTCGCTGCACGTGCCGACAAGCTATCTCATCGTGCCGGTCTTCGCCCTCGCCAACGCCGGCGTCGACCTGCGTGACGGCGTGCTCGGCGAGGCACTGAGGTCGCCCGTGACCTGGGGCGTCGTGGCCGGCCTGGTCCTGGGCAAGACGCTCGGGATCGGCGGCGGCGCGCTCGTGGCCACCCGGCTGCGGCTCGGGCGGCTGCCCCAGGGCGTCGGTGGCGGCCATGTGCTCGGCGGCGCGGCGCTGTCGGGGATCGGCTTCACCGTGGCGCTGCTGATCACCACCCTCGCGTTCGACTCCGAGACGCTGCAGCGCGACGCGATCGTCGGCGTGCTCATCTCCGTGGTGATCGCCTCCGCGCTCGGCTGGGTGATCTTCCAGCTCTCCGCCCGCTTCCTCGGCCAGCGGGACGCGGCGCTGCCGAAGCTGCTCTCGACCCCGGTCGACCCGGAGCGCGACCACATCTACGGCGCGGAGGACGCCGAGATCACCCTGCTCGAGTACCTCGACTACGAGTGTCCCTTCTGCGCCCGCGCCACCGGCACCGCCAACGAGGTCCGCGAGTACTTCGGCCCCCGGATCCGCTACGTCGTACGCCATCTCCCCCTCCCCCAGCACCCGCACGCCGAGCTGGCCGCGGTCGCCGCGGAGGCCGCCGCGCGGCAGGGCCGGTTCTGGGAGATGCACAAGCACCTCTTCGACCATCAGAACGAGCTCGAGCACCAGGACCTGGCCGGCTACGCCGGTGTCCTCGGGCTCGACGTGGAGCAGTTCCTCCGTGATCTGGAGGACCCGGCGCTGGCCGAGCACGTCCGTGAGGACATGGCCTCTGCCAACGACAGCGGCGCCCGCGGCACACCGACGTTCTTCGTCGGTGTGCACCGCCACGAGGGCCGCTACGACGCGCGCACCCTCATCGCCGAGCTGGAGCGATCTGCTACCGGCGAGACCGCTCGGCTCGGGATGCGCTCGCGGCGTTGAAACGCCCTCGTGGTCGGGCTTGTCGAGACCACCTCACCCCACCCCGCTGGTCGAGCCGCCGGAGCCGCTAGGCGGAGGCGTGTCGAGACCAACACAGTTCCTCGACGGATCGAGCCTGCCGAGAACTCCCTGCCGGAACGTTTCCCCCGCGGGCCGGCCTGGGCCGCCGACCCTGTTTGGAGGGTCTTCTCGATCCGATCCGGCGTCAAGGACGGCCTTCGGCCGCCGGCTTCGCCGGCCGCTTCGCGGTCCTGGACACCGGCGCCCGTCGAGAAAAACTTGGCTGGCTATCGGGGCGGCGGCCCGGGTGTGGC